>DATCWU010000227.1:0-7098 GCA_036566165.1 Rhodanobacter sp.
TTTTCGGCAACATGGCCATGCGGCGCCATCAGGATCGACAGACAAAAATGGAACGCCACGCCCAGGCTCACCGTCAGCCCGATGGCGCGCAATACCGGAATGGTTGCCCACGCCAGCATGCCGAACACCAGCAACGCGGACAGCACGCAGACGATGGTGGCGTGCAGTACCCGGCGTTGCTCGGCCGGATCGCCGGTGTCGCGCTCGAAAAACAAGGCGTAATGCAGACCCAGACCGCCGGCAAGGATCAGCGCCACCAGATGGAACAACGAAATCTCGATACCCATGGCGCGCTCCACCGCCAGCACCAGAAACGTTGCCAGCATCATCGGCGCCAACACATGCCAGGCGCGGCGCACGCTGCGCAAGGCCAAGCTGATGGTCAACACCAGCAAGCCGGCGGCCGCCAGCAAGGCGTGCAGGATCCGCGTGCGGTAATCCACCACCAGTGATTCCGAGGCGGCTTTCAGATCCAGCAGCCGCACGCTGCCACCACTGGTAGCACCCAACGCCTGCAATGGCGCAACGTCATGCACCCCACTCACCGTGCCCAGGCCAAGCCAATGGCCGTCGCGCTGCACCAGCATCGCCGCCAGACGTTGCCCCAACGGGCTTTGCGCATAACGCGCGGGGGTCAGCGGCGGCAACGTGCGGGCGGTTTCCACATCCTCGACGAACGGCGCAAACGTACCGGCACGAAACGGCAGGCCTTGCAGCGCCGTGTCCAACGCGCGTTGCAGGTGCGCACGATCCGGCAACCGCGCTTGCCGCTCGCGCTGCAATGCCGTCGGCGGCAGATAGCGTGATGGCAACTCCAGCGCATCCACGGCATGGCTGGCCACCAGCGCCTCCACGCGCGGTTGCAGTTTCTCCGACAATGCCAATACGCCTTGTTCGGTCGGCGCTTGCAGTACCAGCAGATAGCGCACATCCGGCGCGCCCAACGCTGCGCGCAACCGCGCGTCGTGCTGCAGCATCGCGGTAGGCAGCGGGGTCAACGCGGCGAGGTTGTTTTGCCAGAATGGGCCAGGCGCAACCGCGAGCAGCACCCCGATCACCACGGCAACGAGCGCCGGAACCCAGCGTGGCCGCGGCAGTCGATCCACCAGCTCCCGCGCCCGCGCCAGCCAGTGCATGTCCGCCACATCGTGCACGCGTCGCGGCAACAGATACACCAGCGCATAGCGCGTGCTGAGCCCGGCCACCAGCAGGCCGGCGATGGTGAACACCGCCAGTTGCTGCAGCCCGTTGACGCCGGACGCGTAAAACGCGAGGTAGGCGATGCACGCCGAGGCAATCGCCGTGAGCAGCAACGGCCACAACGCGCGCACGCTGTGCACGGCATCTTCACCGGCACGGCGATGGCTGAGTACGCGGATGGGGTATTCCTGCGCGACACCGAGCAAGGTGAATCCAAACGCCAGCGTGATGCCATGCACTTGCGGATACACCAGCGTCAACGCCGCAATACCCGCCAGCGCGGCGCTGGCGATCGGCAGCGCCGACAACAACAACGAACTCATGCTGCGATAGGCGAGCAACAGCAACGCGATGAACCCCACCGTGGAAATCCGTCCGATCCAGTCCGCCTGGTGGCGCGTCTGTGCGCCCAGCACCACACTGAAATACCCCGGTCCGCTCAGCTCGAGTTTGGCGCCGGCACTGCCGGGCAGCGCATGAAACGCACGCTGGATGCCGGCAACGGCGGCCTGTTGTGCGCCCGGATCAAAGCCGGCGGCTACCGTTTGCACCAGCAGCAACGCTTCGTCCTGTGGTGAAAACCACACCCCCTCGCGCACTTCCGGCGACTTGGCCGGCGCCCACAACTGCGCCAGCTTCAACACTTCCAGGGTCGGATCGCGCGGTAACAGGGTCTTCAACAGGCTGGCGGCCGGCGAGGACAGATCGTCCACGCGTTGTTGCAATTGTTCGGTCAGATACGCCGCGTCCAGCGGTTGCGTGTCCAGCGTCGGCGACAACAGATAGCGATACGGCAGCAAGCTGGCATCGAGCGCGCCCAGATCAAAGCTGCCGTTGATGACTTGGCTGTATTGCGGATCGTGTTGCAACGCGGCGACCAGGCACTGACTCAAGGCCGCCAGGCTGGCGTCGGACTGGCCACTGATCGACAACAACAACAAACGCGAGCCCGGGCCATCACCCACTTGTTCCAGCAACAAGCGCTGATCGGGCGTCGTCGGCGCCGGCATGAAACTGCGCAGATCGGTGCTGACGTGCAAGCGCTGGCTGACTGTCCAGCCCAGGCCGGCCAGTACCAGCAACCAACCGCACAACAACGCCGCACGGGCGCCGCGGCGCATGCTCAGCGCGCGCTCTGGCACAGCGTCGCCAACGCTTCACGCGTGGGCTGTGCCGGCATTTTTGCGGCCAGCGGCCCGAGCAGGTCCACCGCCAGATCGCCGTCTGCTTCGTGCAGGTGCATGCAGCGGGAGTCGGCGGCGTAACCGTCGATGACGATGGTGGCGACGGTCTTGGCCACTTGCGCATCACGCGGCGTGAGGGTCAGTGTCCACCTGCCCGCGGCATCACCGCTGGGCTGGATGGTGAATGCCTGCTGCAGGCGCGCGGCGTCACCGCTGAGCAACGCGACAAAGCTGTCCAGCAATACCTGCAACTGTGGCGCGCGTTTGAGCGAGAAGTGGCGCGGACTTTTCCCTGCGCGCTGTGTGGTCACTTCACCGGCGGCGATGGTGGCGACCTCCGCCCGGGGCTGTTCCACGCGGCGTTCCAGCCGATCACCACCCAGCCACGCCAGTTCCCCGGAGACCACCAGCGGACGCTCCAGCAGGTGCATGAAGCGCGCTTCGGCAAACGCCGTGCGGGCCGGTGCCGGGCGACCCAGCGCCGCGACCAGCGCCTGTGCTGCCACCGACGGTGCCGCCGTGGCGGCCGGCGCGGGGGGCATCTCAGACGCCGACGCGCCCGCCCACACCAGCGACAGGCTCAGCAGCAGGCTCGGCATCCGCCGGCGGGTCTTGCCAGAAATCATAGAAGTTGAACCAGTTGTAGGGAGCGACATGGATGTAATGCTCCAGTCGTCGAGCATAACCGGCGATGAGTGCAGCCAACGCCTCCGTGCGCGCGTGCCGCGGAATCTCCACACGGTCGGCAAACGGCTCGAAAATCAATCGATAGCGGTTGCCGCCCAGGTACAAACCGAAACACAGCACCACCGGCACGCGCAAGCTGCTGGCCAGCAACCACGGGCTGACCGGGAACGGTGCCGTGGAGCCGAGAAACTCCACGCGCTGCAACACCTCGTGCGCGCGACCGCGATCGGCCAGCATGGCCACCACCGCACCGTCCCGACACGCCTCGGCCATCGCCAGCGCGATCGAGGGGCCATCCTGCGCAGCGTCGATCACGCAATTGCCGACTTCCGGTGCCAGGGCCTCCAGCAACTCGGTCATCGCCGGGGTTTTCTGCTTGTCCAGCACCACGCGCAACGGCATGTCCGGGCGCCGCGCACCGATCGCCCGCAATGCCTCGAAACTGCCCTGATGCGAGCCGAGCAACAACACCCCGCGGCCCCGCGCGAGACGCTGGTCAAGCAGGTCCAGGCCCTGCGTCTCGATCTGGAACGGCTGTTCTCCATGCGTCAGCAGAAATACGCGATCGAGAATCGTGGCGGCAAAACAATGAATGTGACGCAACACCTGCCACGGCGTCGGTGCCCGACCGAACACCCGCTGCAGGTATCGCCGCGAGGCGTGGCGCTCCGGTCCGCGGCGCACGTAAAAGTACAACGTGATGGGGTACAGGCACAGGCGCGCGACACGCCGTCCGCCGTACAGCGCAATGCTGCGGATCAGCCAGATTGCGAAATGTCCGCCGCCTTCCGGACGATCATGCCAATGTTCTGGATGGCTCATGCCGCTCCCTCGACTACGCCGCGCGCCAGCACCATGCCGTCACGCTGAATCTCGAATCGCACACGCGTACCCCCGACCACCGCGGTCAAACGCACCAGCGCAGCCTGCGAGGGCAGCAACGGCGCGATGAACTTCGCCTCCAGCACGCGCGCCATGCGTTGGCACCGCCAGGTACGCAGCGCCAGCGCCACCTGCTCCAGCAACATGACGCCCGGTACCAACGGCTGTCCCGGGAAGTGTCCGGGCAAGGCCGGATGGGTCGCGTCGACGCGGCACGCCTGCGTGTAGGTCGCAGTATCCATCATGGCCCGGCGCCCTCGCCGCGCAACAAGCGTGGCCAGTTTACCGCCAGGCGCAGCAACATCTGCGGCAAACTGAGGTGTTGCAAATGGCGCAGGCGCCAGCGCCGGTAGGGATACTCCAGCGCGAACGCCGCGACGACCACGACATATCCACCCACATGCAACCAGGCCGCAGCCCACCACCCCTCGATGCGCAGTGGCGGCGTCACTCCGAAACGCGCCAGCACGCCAGACTGCCCGGCACACGGCAGCAACACCGCGAGCAGCAGCGCATTGGCCGCCATCAACGCTGCCCAGAATGCGGTGAGCTGGCGCGCGTAACGCGCCACGCCACGTTCGCGCAAGCGTGCCGCGCCCTCGATGGCCACGATGCAACGCGCCACCAGCGGTCGGGAAGTCAGCAACGTGCGCCCGAACCACCACGCCAGCAGCGCATTGATCAGCGCGGGCACGGCGTTCAGCAGCACGTCGGCCAGGCCGAGCCACGCCGATGTCAGCAGCAAACCCTGCGCGGCGAACCACACCAGCCATGGCGTCATGCGCCGCCGCAACAGTCTCGGCAGCAACACCGCCGTCACCAGCACCATCAACGCCAGCAACGGAAATATCTCGCGCCGCGTCAGCAAGCCCGCCACCAGCAATACGGGATAAGCCAGCAGCAAGGGCCACAGCCAGCGTCTTGGCAAAGGTTCCAAGGGCAAGGTTAAGGTCACACTGGATTCCATCACGACGCCACGGGAAGCTGTAGCGTGGCAGCCGCGCCGCAACGCCGCGTGACGGCCCGGGCCGGGCTCACCTGGCGTGATGTTGTTCGATATGTTCCGACAACGTGCGTACGCTGGTGAAAATCTGCCGATTGTCCGGATTGTCCGACCGCAGCTGGAAACCGTAGCGCTTGGAAACGGCCAGCGCGATCTCCAGCGCATCGATGGAATCCAGCCCCAGCTCGCCGCCAAACAAGGGTGCATCCGGGTCGATCTGCTCCGGCGTGACGGCTTCCAGATTCAGGCACTCCACGACCAACGTGGCCAACTCGTGCTGCGCCGCTGTCTGCTCTGTCATGCTCGATTCCACACCCTTGATGCATTGCCTCCCCCGGTGGCAGTGGCCGTGGAGTGTAACATAGCGGCCTTGTTGACCCCGATGGCAGGCAATGGTTTCAGGCCGTGAAAACCCGTTGATTAGCCCGCTCCTGCGCGCCGCGCCACGGGTAGCCTACGACTTGTCCGATGCCCGCCGCGCGCTCGCCACGCCAGGGACGCTGGCGGTGTTTGCCTTTGGCGCGAACAGCGTACCGATGGACGATCCGCGCTGGTTGCGCGTGGCCCTGGAGCCGCTGCAAACGCCCGCACCGCTGGAAACCTGGCACGTTGACGCGCCCATCAGCTGTGGTGTCGAGGATACGCTGCAATGGTCGGCCGGCGGCGGCTGGCTGTTCGTCGCCATGGACCTCGACGAGCGCGAACACGGTGGTCCCGAACGCACCGCCGAATTTGCCTACGTGCAATTGCGGCGGTTCCTGGAGCAGCGCGCCGAACACCACGTGCTGCGCATCTGGAACTACATGGGCGCGATCAACCAGGGTGTCGGCGACGCGGAACGCTACAAGCACTTTTGTGACGGTCGTGCGCGGGGCATGGGCGCGTTTTTCGCTGACGGTTTTCCCGCCGCCAGCGCACTCGGCCATCACGGGCCGGCACACCAGTTGCAGGTCTATCTGCTCGCCTGCGACCAACCCGGCACGCGGGTGGAAAACCCGCGTCAGGTCAGCGCCTGGCATTACCCGCGCCAATACGGGCGCACGCCGCCGAGTTTTGCGCGTGCCACCACATTGCCCGCACAAGACGCGCTGGCGATCTCGGGCACCGCCGCCGTAGTAGGTCACGTCTCCACCCACCAGCACGATCTGGACGCCCAGCTGGCGGAGATCCTGACCAACCTCGGCGCACTGCTTGCCAGCGCCGACATGGCTACCGGCTTCGACGCCCGATCCACGCTGAAGATCTATATCCGCCACGCGTCCGACCTGCCGCGCGTACGCGACTTCCTGCACCGGCGTCTGCCCGACGTGCCGCTGCTGCTGTTGCACGCCGACGTCTGCCGTAGCGAACTGCTGGTGGAGATCGACGGCTGGCGCTACGCCTAGGAGCGTGGGCAGCGACGCAACCGGCGGCCGCCGTCACTCACTGTGCCTTCGTGGGCCGTTTCCAGCCAGGCAGCGTTTGCTGCCGACCGCGCGCGATGGTCAACTCGCCTGCGGGCGCGTCCCTGGTGATGACCGAACCGGCGCCAATGGTGGCCTGGGCGCCCACCGTCACCGGTGCTACCAGCGCGGTATTGGACCCGACAAACGCGCCATCATCTATCGTCGTGCGGAATTTGTGCACGCCATCGTAATTGCAGGTGATGGTGCCGGCACCAATGTTGACGCCGCACCCGACCGTGGTGTCACCGAGGTAGGTCAGGTGATTGGCCTTGCTGCCTGCGCCGATATGCGTCTGCTTGGTTTCCACGAAGTTGCCGACGTGCGCGCCGGCATCCAGCTCGCTACCCGGTCGCAAGCGCGCGAACGGACCGATCGTGCACGCCCCATGCGTGACGACGCCATCCAGGTCGCAATGCGCCTGCACCACCGTGCCGGCAGCAAGCTGCACATCCTTGAGCCGCGTGAACGCGCCAATGCGCACGTCATCGCCGAGTGTGACCGCACCTTCGAGGATCACGTCGATGTCCAGCTCCACATCCTGGCCGGTGCTGATCGTGCCGCGCACGTCAATACGCAGCGGGTCGGCAAGGCGCACGCCGGCACGCAACAACGCGTGTGCCGCGCGCTGTCGATACGCTGCCTCCAGCCCGGTGAGTTGCAACGGGTCGTTTGCTCCCGCCGTTTCCAGTGGATCGAC
>DATCWU010000310.1:0-1047 GCA_036566165.1 Rhodanobacter sp.
CAGGAAAAACGCCATCAGCCCTTCGATCGCCAGCGGCGCGCCAAAGATGTCGCCGACGTAGTGCGAGTAATACGCCCAGTTCATGCCGAACTGGAATTCCATGGTCACCCCGGTGGCCACGCCCATGGCGAAGTTGATGCCGAACAACACGCCCCAGAACTGCACCATGCGCTTCCACACCTCACGCCCGGTCATCACGTAGACGCTTTCCATGATCGCCAGCATCCACACCAGGCCCAGGGTGAGCGGCACGAACAGGAAGTGGTACAACGCGGTCAGCGCAAACTGCAGGCGCGACAGCGTGACGACATCGGCGTCAATGACGATCATGGGCGGGCTTCGGCGGCAGGCGTGGGTGCGAACAGCCGCGAAATCGCCGCCGAACTGACGTCAGGCTTTGGCTGCGGCGCAAACAGCAGCCACCAGATCAGCAGCAACAACGTGATTTTCAGCGCGATGACGACGAACAGCTCAAGCGTCAGCCGGCGCAATGGTCGAGGTGGCGTGGTTGTGGTGGTCACGGGGCTGGGGAGCGCAGAGCGGAACATGCGGCGAATCCGTGCTGTGGCTGCAGCCAGCATACGCCTGCGGAATGTTGTAGGCACGTGCACGCAAGTCGCGCTCGCGACCTTATGGGCTCTCTTGCGGGTCCAATGTCTGTGGGAGCGACTTCAGCCGCGATGCCTTTGGTGTGTGTGACCGAGTCGACGGCATCGCAACTGCGGTTGCTCGCACGGAAGCTGAGGGTGCGGTTACGCCGCGGCGAACGCATCCCGCGTAAGGTTTTCCGGGTCGCCGTCGGTACACACCACGTCGTCCTCAATGCGGATGCCGCCGAATTGGCGGAAGTGTTCGATGCGCACCCAGTCGAGATCGCTGGCGAAGGGTTTGGCGTGCAGCTCGGCCAGCAACATGTCGATGAAATACAGACCCGGCTCGATCGTCACCACCATGCCCGGTTGCAGCACGCGGGTCATGCGCAAGTGCGGATGCCCGGCGGGCGGTTCGATGCGACCGCCGCGCTCACTTTGCTGAAAGCCGGCCACG
>DATCWU010000334.1:0-1033 GCA_036566165.1 Rhodanobacter sp.
TGTCGTACGCGCAGCAGCGGCTGTGGTTCATGGATCAGCTTGCGCCGGGCAATCCGTTCTACAACGTGCCTTGCGCGATGCGGCTGAATTTCCCGCTGCAGACAGCGGTTCTTGAACGCGCACTGAACGAGATCGTGCGCCGCCACGAGAGTCTTCGCACGGCGATCGTCACAATGGAAGGGCAGCCGCTGCAGCGCATTTATCCCGCGTTGGCGTTGCCACTGACTGTTACCGACCTGTCCGCGTTGCCACCGGTCGAGCGGGAGGCGGAGGCGCAGCGCCTGGCGGTCGAAGAGGCGCGGCGGAGCTTTGATCTGACAGAGGCTCCACTGCTGCGGGTTGGCGTGCTGCGGTTAGGAGCAGCAGAGTGGGTGCTGCTGCTGACCATGCATCACATTGTGAGCGACGGCTGGTCGACGGGCCTGCTGTTCGAGGAACTCACCACGCTATACGGGGCCTTTGCAACGGGGCGGCGCTCGCCGCTGCCGGAGTTGCCGATCCAATATGCCGACTTCGCCATCTGGCAGCGAGAGTGGCTGGCGGGCACTGTGCTCGAGGAGCAGGTGTCGTATTGGCGGGAGCGTCTTGCGGACGTGCCGATGTTGCAGTTGCCGACGGATCGGCCGCGCCCTGCGGTGCAGAGTTTTCGGGGTGCGTACTACCGGTTTTCAATCCCGGCGCGGCTCGATGCTGGATTACGGGCGCTGGCGCGCGAACGTGGTGTGACGCTGTTCATGCTGCTACTGGCAGGCTTCGAGGTGCTGCTGGCGCGCTACAGCGGACAAGACGATCTGGTTGTGGGCACCCCAATCGCCAACCGTAATCGGGCTGAGTTTGAGAAGCTGATCGGATTTTTCGCCAACACACTGGTCTTGCGAACGGACGTGTCGGGCGATCCGCCATTCCTTGAACTGCTGGAGCGCGTGAAGCAAACCGCACTGGGGGCCTACGCGCATCAGGATCTGCCGTTCGAAATGCTCGTCGAGAAGCTTCACCCACACCGCGACCTGAGTCGCAATCCGCTGTTCCAGGT
>DATCWU010000335.1:0-3201 GCA_036566165.1 Rhodanobacter sp.
GTGCGCTCGGTCGTCGGTCGCTTTCTCGAGCACAGTCGCGCTTACTGGTTCGCCAACGCCGGTGACCCGAAGCTGTATTTGTCCAGCGCCGATCTGATGGAGCGCAACCTGGATCGGCGCATCGAAACCGCGTTTCCCATCACCGGCAAGAAGTTGCAGGCCCGCGTGCGACATGCCTTGCAGCTTTATCTGGACGACAACAGCAGTGCGTCGGTACTGCAGGCGGATGGCCAATACCAGCGCGTGGTCCCGGCGCCGGGCGCGCCAATCATGAATGTGCAGACAGAACTGCTGCGCAAGCTGTGTGTGCTCGAGGGTGGCGCCGGGCATTGAAAATACATGCAGCCCATGGCGCCCCGCGGAGGCTGAAACTGGTGTCGCCGCGGGGGCCGACAGGTCGTATGACACAGTAATAGCACGCCAAGCGGAACGAGGGCTGGGCACGCGTCCACCACATCGAGGATCAGGGCATCCTCACGATCCCGCGAGTTCCGGATTCCGGCATATTCAGGGTTTCATTCCTCGCACAAAGGTGGTCGGTTCCAATCACATTGGCGTCGCATTCCAGGCTGAAAAACGGGTATAGAATCGGGTCCAATTGGTCTCTTGATGGATGGAAACCGCAAGCGGCAGACTTTCGAACGCACAGCAACACCATGCGCACGTGGTGTTGCTGACGAATCAACCAGTTGGGCAGAGTTTCGGTGCCGGATGGGGGTCCGGCCATTCGACCGGGAGCGGACTATGCCGACCGTGATCTGTCAATCCCCTGCGTTCCGTTCGGTGCGCGCCCTCTTGTTGCGTTATGCCCGCAGCGATGCCCAGGTTCTGATCGAAGGTGAGACCGGGACTGGCAAGGAACTGGCGGCGCGGGAAATCCACTACTCAAGCCCGCGTCGCGACCAGCCGTTTGTGCCAGTCAATTGCGGTGCGATGCAGGACGGCCTGATCGAGAATGAATTATTCGGTCACTCCAGAGGCGCCTTCACCGATGCCAGGGAGGCTCAGGTGGGTCTGGTGGAACATGCGCGTGGTGGCACGCTGTTCCTGGATGAGATAGACAGCCTTTCCCACAAGGCGCAGGTAACGCTTCTGCGATTTCTCCAGGACAACGAATATCGCCCCATCGGCGGCACAGTGCGCACTTCGGGTGCGCGCATCATTGCGGCTACCAATTGCCATCTTGGCCAGTTGGTGCTCGACGGCGGTTTCCGTAGCGACCTGCTTTATCGGCTCAATGTGCTGTACGTCCACTTGCCGCCGCTGCGCGAGCGCGATGGTGACGTGGCTCTGCTGGCGGAACATTTCCTCACCGCCGCGACTCAGCGGATGCAGGGGCAACTCCGCCGCTGGAGCGGCGACGCGTTGCAGGCATTGTCGGCGTATGCGTGGCCGGGGAACGTGCGTGAACTAGAGAACGTCGTATTGCGTGTTTGCACGCTTGCAGACGGCGAGACGATCGATCTGGAGGAATTGCTGGCAGCGGAGCCGGCTATCGGCGGATCATGGCGCCGGTCCCACGGCGGCCAACCATATGCCGGGGTAAGCTTCCGCCACGCCAAGGCGCGGGTCATCGAGACTTTCGAACAGGATTACCTCACGCGTCTGTTGCAACAGACCCGGGGCAATGTAACCGATGCGGCGAGGCTCGCGGGCAAGGAGCGCCGCGCGTTGGGCAAGCTGCTCAAGAAGCACCAGATAAACAGGCCGTCGTACCGGCCGTAACGCTCAGGTTGCCCGCGCAGCAGCGCACTGGTACCTGGGTCGTCACTGACTTGGCATGGGTCATTTCCAACCCGCAACGTTTTCCCGGGTTGCGCCGCGTTCGCAGCGATTGCGCTTGTTCGCGAGCGGGTCGTTGCCGCCCCGGTAACGCGCGTTGCTCTTCGGTAAAGCGCTGTCCACGCATGCAGTTGCGCCGAAGCGCGCCGTTGGCCTGGATGTTGCTCTGTCTTGATGACCCGCAACAGTCGGTTGGCCGATGTCGGAGCGGTGCACGTGCAGAAGGTGTCGAATGGCGAGCAAGTTGCAAAACTGCAAGCGGCGATTCTGCGGTATCTCGCGGATCACCCGGATGCAGCCGATACGGTGCGCGGCATCGCTCGCTACTGGATCCGTGACGAAGGGACGCCAAGCACCGGACCGTCATCGCTCGCCGCCGTTCAGCGCGCACTGGACGCACTGGTTACGCAAGGCCGGGTCGCCTGCGCCACGCTTGCCGGTGGCGCGAGGGTCTACGAGTCGCCTGCGTCTACCCAGCCGGATCACGCCGCCCGGCGCAGACGCTCTGCTCGCAAACGCTAGATCGGCCAGCCACGGCGGTTGTTACGCCGGTTCACAGTGACTTCCAGAAGGAGTACGCGCAATGCCAGTGCCACTGAGCTACCCAGGGGTGTATATCGAGGAAATCCCGAGCGGCGTCCGCACCATTACCGGTGTTGCGACCTCGATCGCGGCGTTCGTCGGCTGGGCGCCAAAAGGCCCGGTCGATCATGCTGCGCTGGTACTGAGCTGGAGCGACTATGTGCGCCAGTTCGGCGGTCTCGACACGCGCAGTCTGCTCGGTTATGCGGTCAATCAGTTCTTTGCGAACGGCGGCCAGCGTGCTTACATCGTCAGGCTGGTGCGCACGACGCCGCCGCCTCCGGCAGGGGCGCCACCGCCGGCGGCAGACGCGCCACCGCCGCCCAAGGATGCGGCTACCGCGACGGTGACGATCGACCAGCTCACCTTCCATGCGCGTAGTCCCGGGCAATGGGCCAGCGGGTACGCGATTGGTACCAAGGTTTCGTTGAGTGATAGCACACGTTTTCAGGTGTCAGTGGTCAAGGTACAGTTCGGCGAGGCCGGTCCGGACAAGGACAAGGTCGTCGCGCCGATCGTGACCGTGGAGTCGTTCGAAAACCTGTCGATAGACCCGAGCGACAAGCGCTACGTATACAACGTCATCGAAGCCGAATCGGACTACATCACGGGGTATGCGGACCAGAACACGCCGCCGACTGCTCCCGCAGGCCAACCCGCAGGCAAAGCGGTGTCGGTCGGAGATGCCCTGGCGGGCGTCGCCCTGTTGAAGAACGGCGAAGACGGCACGCCGCTGCAGCCGGGCGACAACTCATTCGCAACCGCACTGGACCTGGCCAATGCAGCGAATGGGGTCTACCTGCTCGATCGCATCGACCTGTTCAATCTGCTGTGCGT
>DATCWU010000340.1:0-32894 GCA_036566165.1 Rhodanobacter sp.
TGGCGGCAACCGAAGCCGCCGATCCGGATGCGATCGAGATGGGCCCGGTGTCCGCCGTCAATGAAATCCATGGCGCGCATCAGAGCCTTGCCATTCTGCAGCGTCGCGGCGCGCGTTTTTTCAATACCTGCATGCTGGCCACCGTGCTGGGCGCGGCAAACTCCGACACGCTGGAAGATGGTGCCGTGGTGAGCGGCGTTGGTGGCCAGTACAACTTTGTGGCGATGGCCCACGAGTTGCCGGATGGGCGTTCGATCATGTTGTTGCGCGCGGTACGTGAGGGCCCGCATGGGCTGGAAAGCAACATCCGCTGGAACTACGGGCAAGTCACGCTGCCGCGGCATTTGCGGGACATCTTTGTCACGGAATACGGCGTGGCCGATCTGCGCGGCAAGAGCGACAGTGAGTGCGTCGAGGCCATGCTGTCGATCTGCGACGCGCGCTTTGTCGATGCGTTGTGCGCGCAAGCGAAGGTCCACGGCAAACTCGCGCCGGAGTTTCAGGTTCCCGCGGTGTGGCGGCACAACCATCCACGTTACCTGCGTGAAGCGCTGCGACCGTTGCAGGAGAAAGGCTTGCTGCCAAGGTTCCCGTTCGGCAGCGACTTCACCGAAGTCGAACAGCGCTTGTTGCCGGCGCTGCATTGGCTGCAGGCGTGCAGACACACCTGGTGGGGCAAGTGGCGCTTGCTGCGTGCCGTCTGTTGGCCCGGCGCGATGGCTGCCGGGGAAACCGAGGCGTTGCTGCGCATGGACCTGGGCGTACCGCGCACATTGGCCGAGCGGGTGCAGCGGCGGTTGCTGCAGGCGGCACTGCGACGTGAATCACACCGGTCCGGCGGCTGAGTCGATCACGTCGAATATCGCCATCTAGCGGATGGTTCGACTACGCGTCGCGGTCTGCGGGTGGTGGCGGAGTTGCCGGTGCAGCCGGCGTGGCCTCGGCCGCACTGACGGGCGTGTCGGCAGGCGCTGGATCGTCCATCAGCGGCAATACGCCCGGGTTGTCCAGATCGTCAAACTGCTGATGGTTCACGGCCCAGAAAAACAAGGCTACGGCAATCACGATTATCAGCACGGTTACCGGAATCAACACCAACAGGATGTTCATGCGGGCGGCACCGGTGGCGCATCCGCCACGTTGCGTCCCACGCGCAGGGTGTTGAGCACCACACCCAGCGAGCTCAATGACATGCCGATGCCAGCCAACCATGGCGACACCAGGCCGAATGCCGCAAATGGTACCGCGCACAGGTTGTACACCAGCGCCCAGCGCCGGCTTTGCGCACTGATGTCCAGCACCTGGCGCGCAATGGCGCGCGCCTGTAGCAAGCCGTCCAGACCTCCATCCAGCAACAGCAGGTCGGCGTGCGCCTGGGCCAGGGACGTGCCGCTGGCGAGGGCGACGGAGACGTCAGCGGCAGCGAGCAGGGCGGCGTCGTTGCTGCCGTCACCGACCGCGAGCGTGGTCGCGCCCTGCTTGTGCGAGGCCTGCAGCAGCGCAAGTTTGTCATCTGCGGTTTGTGCGGCGTGCCACTCGTCGACCTGCAGTTGTGCCGCCAGTGCGGCAACGCGTGGTGCCGCGTCGCCGCTGGCAATCGCGCAGGTCACGCCGGTCGCGCGCAGAGTGTGCAGCGTATGTGCGGCGTCCTCGCGTGCCTGTTCGTGCAGATGGAACGCGGCGATCGCGCCGGTGGCGTCGGCCAGTACCAGCGCATCGCGCAGGTTGGCGGCGACTTGTACACCGCTTGGCAGCAACGCGAACACCGCATTGCCCAGCCACAGTGGGCGGCTTTCCAGCGTGCCGCTGATGCCACCGCCGGCAGTCACTTGAATGCCTGTGGCGTGCAGCGGTGCGGCATGCTGGCTGGCGGTCGCGCTCAATGCGCGTGCCAGTGGATGTGAACTCGCGTACGCCAGCGCCGCGGCCCATTGCAGTACCTGTTCGCGCCCATCACCGCGCAGTGGCTCGATGTTGGCGCGGGAGAGCTGCGGAGTGGTCAGCGTGCCGGTCTTGTCGAACCAGGCGTGGTTGACGTGGGCCAGTGCCGTCAACGCGGCGCTGTTGGTGACCAGCACGCCGCGCCGCGCCAATGCACCCAGCGCCCGGGTCAGCGTGGCCGGCATGGTCAGCGCAAATGCGCAGGGACACGCCACGACGAGTACCGCCACGGCGGCAGAGAACGCACGGCCGGGATCGACCAGCAGCCAGCCCAGCGCCGTGAGTGCGGTCAACAACAGAATGCGGCTGACGAAGCGTGCGACATCGCGCTGATGGTCGGCGCTGATGGGCGTGCGTGCGTTGCGGATGCGTGTGGCCAGCGCGCCGAGACGCGCGCTGGCCGTGGCACCACCGGCGTGTTCGACGCGCATGTCCGCTGGCCCGGTCAACAACACCGTGCCAGCCAGCAGTGGTTCACCGCGCTGGCGCCAGACCGGGCGTGCTTCGCCGGACAGGAGCGCTTCGTCCACACGCACCGCGGCGCTTTCCAGCGTGCCATCGGCGGGAATCGTCTCGCCTTCGGCAATATGCACGCGGTCACCCGCCACCAGTTCGATCGCAGCTACCGTTTCCAGTTGACTGTCGGCGCGGCGCCGCTGCGCCAACCACGGTGTGGCATCGAGCACGGCGTCGCCCAGCGCACCGCTGCGGTGGCGCGAACGCAGTTCCAGATAACGCCCGCCGAGCAGCAGGAACACGAACATGCTGACCGAGTCGAAATAAATCTCGCCGCTGCCGATCACTGTGGTGAATGTGCTTGCCGCAAACACCAGCGCGACCGCCAGTGCCACCGGCAGGTTGATGCCCATGCGGCGTTGTCGCAGCTCGTCGCGCGCGCCGCGGAAAAAGGGTTGCGCGGAATAGAACACGATGGGCGCCGTGGTCAGCAGGCTCAGCCAGCGAAACAGTCCCCGCGTGGTGAAGTCGATGAAGTCCACCGCGCCGACGTATAACACCAGGGCGTAGGACATCACCTGCATCGCGCACATGCCGGCGACCAGCAGGCGTTTGAGTGCCGTGTGCATTTCCGCTGCGCGCGTGTCCTCGATGCTGTCGTGGCGCAGTGGTTGCGCATTGCACTGGCCGGCGGCGAAGGCGTCGAGCAGCTGCGGCAGCGACGTGCATTGGCGATCCCACACCACGCGTACGCGCCGTGCCAGCGCGTCGATGGCGACCCGCTGCACGCCGGGCAGGGCGGTGATGCGTTGTTCCAGTTGCAGGACGTGACGCGCATCGTGCAGGGGAGCGATGCGCAGCGCGATTTCGCTGCGACCCGCTGCACGGGGGCGCAACACCTGCGCGGCAAGTTGCGGGTGCGCCCATGCGGCATGCGCGCTCATTGCGGCCTGGCGGAAGTCGCCGGCTGCGGTGCGCGGTACGGCGAGGCCGGTACGCCAAGGACAGTGGCGCGCGAGGTTGCCACGGGCGTGTCGGCATGGCGTATGCCGACGGTGATGATCCACACGCAGCCCGCGATGGACGCGACGAATACCAGGACCCCCAGCCACACCACGGGTTGCCGATACCACGCGGTGTGTGGTTGCCGCAGCGCGGGGTCAGCGTGCGGCAGCATCGCCCTGGTGCGCCAGGTGGTAGACGTAGGCCGCGAGCACCCGGGTGTCGTCATCACTCAGGCGCTTGCTCCACGCGGGCATGTTGCCTTGACGGCCACCGCCGATGCTGCGCTCGATGTCCGCCAGGGTGCCGCCATGCAGCCAGATGTGGTCGGTGAGGTTGGGCGCACCGAGCGCCGGATTGCCTTTGCCTCCAGCGCCATGGCACGCCGCGCAAGTGCTGAACAGTGGGGCGCCGGCTGCGGCCTTCACCGCATCGTGCGGTGAGTTGGAAAGGCTCAGCACGTATTGCGCCAGGTTCCTGACGTTGTCCTCGCCAAGGCTGGCCCATGGCGGCATCATGCCGCTGCGGCCATCGTGGATGCTGGCCAGGATGTCCTGGCCGCTGCCGCCATACAGCCAGTCGTCGTCGACCAGGCTGGGCGCGCCCAGCTTGACGTTGCCGTAGCCGCCGCGGCCATGGCAGGCGGCGCAGTTGTCCACGAACAGGCGGCCGCCAAGTTGCAACGCCGCCGGGTCATTGGCAAGTTGCTCGGGGGTGTAGTGGCGGAAGCGCTTTTGCAGGTCGCCGAGCAGGCGCTCGTTGCGTGCCACGTCCCGCGCCAGCTCGCCGTGCGACGTCCAGCCCAGCGCACCGGGATGGTGGCCATAGCCCGGATACAACATCAGGTAGATCCAGGCCAGCACGAACATGCTGGCCGAAAACCATACCCACCACCCGGGCAAGCGGCGGACGCCCTCGCGGAGTACGCCATGCGCCCATACATGTCCGCTGGTCTGGTCCGGTTGGGTCGGGATCTTCGCGCGCGGTGCCCACAGGAACAACAGGAAAGTGATGCCCATGTTGAGCGTCACCAGCCCCATCACCCATAGCGACCAACCCCAGCTCATGGCTTGTCTTCCCGGTGCAGGTCAACTTCGGTCGACGCGGGTACGGGGCGCACCGGTCCTTCCGGTGGATCTTCCATGGGAATTTCCGACAGCCGCTTGAATACCTGGCGGTGACGTTTGCGCCACGCCCAAATCCAGATGCCGATGAACACCGCCATCGTGAGCACGGTGATCACGCCGATCAGGTTGCCCCACGCCAGATCGCTCATGGGTTGCCTCCGTGGCCGGCAGGCACCGGCACGGTGGCCACCGGTTCGTTCTGGATACCGAGACCCTGCAGGTATGCCACCAGTGCATCCAGCTCGGTTTTACCGGCCACGGCGGCGGGTGCGTCGGCAATGTCGGCATCCGTGTACGGATCGCCGAGCTTGCGCAGGGTGCGCATGCGTGCCTGCACGTCGGCGGCATCCAGCTTGGCATGTTCCAGCCACGGGTAGCCCGGCATGTTGGACACCGGTACCAGCTGGCGGGGTGCCAACAAGTGCATGCGCTGCCATTCATCGGAATACTTGCCGCCGACGCGCGCCAGATCGGGCCCGGTACGCTTGGATCCCCACTGAAACGGTCGATCGTAGACGGATTCTTCGGCCGTGGAGAAATGTCCGTACCGCTGCGTCTCGGCACGCAATGCGCGGATCATCTGCGAGTGGCACAGATAGCAGCCTTCGCGCACGTAAATGTCCTTGCCGAGCAGACGCAATGGGTCATACGGCTTGACCCCGGTTGGTGCTTTCACCGCGTGCGCCTGCATGAACAGCGGCGTGATTTCGGCCAGCCCGCCGAGCGAAACCATGATGGCGATCAGCACGCCGAGCAGGCCGGCGTTTTTTTCGATCAGTTCAAAATGTTTGTAGGCCATGGTCGATGTCCCTCAGCCAGCTGCTGGCAGCGGGGCGGGTACTTGATGCGCTTCCGGCTGCGGGATGGGCACCGGGATTGGCTTGATCAGATGCGCGCGTGCGTCGGCCGCCGAGTGCCACAGATTCCACGCCATCACGCACATCCCACTGAGAATGGACACGCCACCGAGCCAGCGGATCCAGTACATCGGTTTGATCGCGATCAAGCTGTCGATGAACGCGTAGGTCAGCGAGCCGTCCGGCTCGGTGGCGCGCCACATCAGGCCTTCGGTGATGCCGGCTGCCCACATTGAGCCGATGTACAACAGCGTGCCTACCATGTGCAGCCAGAAGTGCAGCTCCATGCCGCGATGCGAATACATCTTTTCCTGACCCAGCGCGCGTGGCGCCATGGCATACAGCGAGCCGATGGTAATCATCGCCACCCAGCCGAGCGAGCCCGAATGCACGTGGGCGATGGTCCAGTCGGTGTAATGCGAGAGTGAGTTGACGGTCTTGACGGCCATCATCGAGCCCTCGAAGGTCGAGGCGGCGTAAAACACCAGCGACATCACCATGAACTTCGCGGCGGGGTCGGTCTTCAGCCGGTGCCATGAACCGTTGAACGTGAACAGGCCGTTCGCCGCCGAGCCGAGGCTGGGCATCAGCAGGATCAGCGAAAACGCCATGCCGACGGATTGCACCCAGTCGGGCAGGGCGGTGTACATCAAGTGGTGCGCGCCCGCCCACATGTACACCGAGATCAGCGCCCAGAAGTTGACGATGGAGAAGCGATAACTCCACAGTGGCTGTTGCGCCTGTCGCGGCACGAAGTAATACATCATGCCGAGGAAGCCGGCGGTCAGGAAGAACGCCACCGCATTGTGCCCATACCACCACTGCACCATCGCATCGACCACGCCCGAGTAGATCGGGTAGGACTTGAACATCGATACCGGCAGCGCAAGATTGTTGATGATGTGCAGCAGGCCGACGGCGATGATGAACGCGCCGTAATACCAGTTCGCCACGTAGATATGCTTGATACGCCGGCGCGTGAGGCTGCCGAAAAACACCACGCCGAAACTGACCCACACCACCGCGATCAGGATGTCGATGAACCATTCCGGCTCGGCGTATTCCTTGCTCTGGGTGATGCCCAGCGGCATGGTCAGCATCGACAACACGCACACCAACTGCCAGCCCCAGAACGTGAACTCGGCCAGGCGGGCAAATGCCAGCCGTGCATGCCCGGTGCGCTGCACGACGTAATAGCAGGTCCCCATCAGCGCCGAGCCACCAAACGCGAAGATCACGCCAAACGTGTGGGCGGGCCGCAGCCGACTGAACGTCAACCAGGGCAAATCAAAGCTGAGCCCGGGCCACGCGAGCAGCGCGGCGACGTACACCCCGACCGACATGCCAATGACACCCCAGACCGCGGCTGCCAGCAGAAACTGACGAACCACCTTGTCGTTGTAATACTCGGTATGTGGCATCCGGATTCCGGGTGAACGCAGCGGGAACGACCTGCACAGTGTGACCTACTGTCGTGAATGCAGACAACCCGCTGCGGCGATTGGTCGCTGCTTGGCGCGCGGTCAACGCGGCTGGTGAATCGGCCTGTCCCCAAGCGCGTGCCGGAGGAGTGCCGGGCGCACAAAGGAGTAGGCACCATCGCCTTCCCCCCCGCCCGATCGCGACGCGGGTTGTCCGCGGCGATGGCAGCGTGATCGGTTATTCTTGACAGGTTCACGCGCGCAGGCGCGCCTCGCCAGTCAGGTTGTCATTCATGAGTGTGATTGTTGCGCAGGAACCGCATGCCGCCGGCCCGGCCCGGCGTCGGCACAGTGTTGCCGTGCGGATTGGCAAGATTTGCGTGGGCGGCGGTGCGCCGATCGTGGTGCAATCCATGACCAACACCGACACCGAAGACGCGGTCAGCACCGCGAAGCAGATCGCGGAGTTGGCGCGCGCCGGTTCCGAGCTGGTGCGCATCACCGTCAATACCCCTGCCGCCGCCGCCGCGGTGCCGCACATTGTCGAGCGGCTGGACATGATGGGGGTGAACGTGCCGCTCATCGGCGACTTTCACTACAACGGCCACCAGTTGCTCAAGCACGAGCCGGCGTGTGCGAAGTTGCTGGCCAAGTACCGGATCAACCCTGGCAACGTTGGTTTTGGTGCCAAGCACGAAAGCCAGTTCGCGCAAATCATCGAGATCGCGTTGCACAACGACAAACCGGTGCGCATTGGCGTCAACTGGGGTTCACTCGACCAGGGCATGCTCACCGCATTGATGGACGAAAACGCGCGGCGTGCCGAGCCATGGGATGCCGGCGCGGTGGCACGGGAGGCGTTGATCCGCTCGGCGCTGGATTCTGCCGCGCAAGCCGAAGCGCTGGGGATGGGGCGCGACCACATCATCCTGTCGTGCAAGGTGTCCGGCGTGCAGGAGCTGATTGCGGTGTATCGCGAGCTGGCTGCGCGCTGCGATTATGCGCTGCACCTCGGCCTGACCGAAGCCGGCATGGGTTCCAAGGGCATCACCGCATCCAGCGCCGCGTTGGCGGTGTTGCTGCAGGAAGGCATCGGCGACACGATCCGCATTTCGTTGACGCCGGAACCTGGCGCCTCGCGCACCGGCGAGGTGATTGTCGCCCAGGAGTTGTTGCAGACCATGGGCTTGCGCGCGTTCTCGCCGCTGGTCACCGCGTGCCCTGGCTGCGGGCGCACAACGAGTGAATTTTTCCAGGTACTGGCCAAGACCGTGCAGGAACATGTGCGCGAGCAGATGCCATTGTGGCGGGTGAAATACGACGGCGTGGAAAGCCTCACGCTGGCAGTCATGGGTTGCATCGTCAATGGCCCGGGCGAATCCAAGCACGCGGACATCGGCATCTCGCTGCCGGGCAATGGCGAAGCACCGGCCGCACCGGTCTTCATTGACGGCAAGAAAGCCATGACCTTGCGCGGCGAGCACATTGCCGAGGAGTTTGTCGGCATCCTGGACGACTACGTGGCCCGCAAATACGCGATGCGCGCCGGCTGAAATACGGCTGCAATGCGGAGCCGCGTAGAGCAGGCGCTGCCCGCCGCATTTGCACGGCACGTGGCGGCATGACGGGAGACTGGCGGATGTAACGCATTGGTGAGTCCCGGAGGACTCACGGCAACTGTATCGCGGTCCGTTGCCCGCTCCCGCGGAGCTACCGGGCCAGCCGGCGTGCGGCGCACTCAGGAATCGGCAACCCGGGCCGCGCACGGTTGCAACAATTGCGGCGTGAGGTCCGCCCAGTTGCCGACGCGCCCCGGAAGTTTGACCAGCCTCGCTACTTCGCCGAGGAATTCCCGGCGCGGGATTTCCTCGGCACCCAGGCTCAGCGTATGCGGGTTCGCCACTTGCGTATCGATCAGTGGAAAACCCATCGCGTGCAGCAGTTGCGCCAGCGCAATCAGTGCGACCTTCGAGCCGCCGCTCTCGGCGCTGAACATCGACTCGCCGCAAAAGAGTTGTCCGGCGGCCACACCGTAAATGCCACCGACCAGACGTTCGTCGTCCCATACTTCCACGCTGTGCGCGTGGCCCAGCGCATGCAGGCGGACGTAGGCGTCGATCATGTCATGCGTGATCCAGGTGCCGCTGTCGTGGATACGTGGTGCGGCGCATGCGCGCATGACATCGGCAAATGCGTGATCGATGGTGAGCTGCCAATGCTTGCCTGCAAGTTGGCGGCGCAGGCTGCGACGGACATGCAGTCGTTCGGTGTGCAGCACACAACGTGGGTCTGGTGACCACCACAGGATCGGCTCACCCGCGCTGAACCATGGGAAGATGCCGCGCCGATAAGCCGCCAGCAGGCGCATTGGCGACAGATCGCCACCAAATGCGAGCAGCCCATTGGGTTCGGTCAACGCGCTGGCCGGCAATGGAAACGCTTCGGGCAAGTCGGCGTCGAGTAGCGGCAGGTGGATCATCGCGGCGTCGGTTCGTGGATTGCGTACGGGCTGTGCTGGTTCAACTCGTCTGCGTAAGCGTCGACCGCTGCCCGCTCATGCACGAGTGCTGCGGCAACGGCGGCGTGGAAGTCGGAGCTGACCAGATAATGCCGCGAGCTGGTGCGCGCCGGCAAAAAGCCACGCGCCAGTTTGTGCTCCCCCTGCGCACCCGGCTCGAAACGCTCGAGCTGCCGGGCGATGGCGTAGTCGATGCCGCGGTAGTAGCACAACTCGAAGTGCAGCCCCGGTTGCACCACACGGGTGCCCCAGTAGCGCCCATACAACACCCGGTCACTGCGCAGGAACAGCGCCATGGCGACAATGACGGTGTCGCGTCGCGCCAGGGCCAATTGGGCGCCCAGGTCGAGGTGCCCGAGTTCGCGGAAAAATGCCGCGCTCAGTGTCGCGCGGTTGCCCTTGGCGTCAAACGTGGCTGCGTACAGTGCGTGCACCTGTTGCCACTCAGCGTCGCTCAGGCTGGCGCCGTCACGCCATTCGATGGTCAGGCCGCTGGCCGCGACCTGGGCGCGCTCGCGCAGGATGTTCTTGCGCTTCTTGTGCGCGAGCGTGGCGAGAAATGCAGGAAAGTGGCGATAGCCGTGGTTGTGCCAGTGAAATTGGATGTCAGTGCGCGTCAGCCACGCGTGCGGACCGGTGTCCGCGGCAAACGCGACCAGTTCGGACGGTTGCAGGAAGTTGGCATGAATCGAAGACAACCCCAACTGCTCGGCCTCCACGCGCATCGCCGTCACCAGCTGTTGCTGCAATGCGGGCGTGCGTGGACCGGCGCCGGCCAGCAGACGTGGGCCGGGCACGGGCGAGTAGGGTATGGCGTTGAGCAGCTTCGGGTAGTACGTGCCGCCAGCCCGCTGCCACGCGTTGGCCCAGCTGAAGTCAAACACGTATTCGCCGTGGGAGTTGGTTTTCAGATACAGCGGTGCGGCAGCCACCAGCTTGTTGCTTTCGTACAGGCCGAGATGGTGTGCCTGCCAGCCCCATTCCGCACGGACGCAGCCGTCGCGTTCCAGCGCCGCCAGGAATGCGTGTGCGACGAACGGGTTGGCGTTCGGGCGCAAGGCGTCCCACGCCGTAGCGGGGATGTCGGTGATACGGGCATGAAAGCGGACGGTGAGCATGAGGCCCGTGCAGGGTACTTCACTTGGATCGCCACCAGAGCATATCGACCACTGGGGTGATTGGGTGGCATTTTCCCATGCCGGTCCCCGGGGGAGGTCCTGGCAGCGGGACGACAGACCGTGGCCAAGCGCGGCCGGGGCGCACCACCCTGTGTCCTGCTGCCGGTGCAGGAAGTCGATGTTGCCCGGCTGCGCAGTTCGAACGTCAATCGTGCCGCTGGCGGTTACGTGCCATTACTTGTGTGTGGAATTGTTGGCTGGCGCGTCCAATGCGGGCTTTATTCGGCCCTCAGACCACGTCCATTTTCACTCACAAAAATACCGTTCAAGCCCTTCATCAGCTTGTTGGGTCGCGCTGCCGGAGCTGCGGGCTTTCGCCGCATGTTCACGGAGCGTTGACATGTGTTATGCGCCGGCGTATGTTCTGAAACAAGAGTCGGGGGGAGACCGACTCGGGGGAATCCACAAAAGCTGTGCAATGGAGTCAAGTCGGCGACACGCGCGATGCGTGGATCGGTCGGCTCTGGGGTTTCGCATAATCTGCGGAACCCCGGGGTAATGTGCCGCTGATGATGGTGGGGGTCTCGTTTGACACTAAATCCATAGTGCAAGTCCGTAGTTGCACGGGCGCGGGTCAGTGTGCCTGCAACTTATCGCCAATCAGGAGGGGGTTATGGTTACTAGAAGGTTAACGCTGAAACTCGGTGCCGCTGCGGGTGCGGGAGCTTTGCTCCATCCGGCATTGGCACAAGTGGATCCGCCGCCGACAAATGGGTTGATGTTTCCAGAAGGCTGGGTTCCGTCATGGAAAAGCAATCCCAGTCCTCCCGTAATACCGTTTACCATGCCACTGTTTCAAATGCCGATTGCACAGCCGGTACCGCTTAGTCAGCTTAATCCGCCACCAGATCCGTCCAGCCATCAGCGGTGGGACGATTTTGTGCCGAAAAAGTACTATATCCAGACACTTTCCGAAGTCCTGTGGGAGTACTCCGACCAGTACCCGTATAACCAGGGTTCGTGGTCCTATGGCATGAACGGGATCATTCCCGGTGAAACGTTCGTCGCCAATTACGGCGAGCCGTTGCTTATCCGTCGTATCAACAATCTGCCGCCAGTCGGCCAGGGCCACATCAAGTTTGCCCTTCCTTCATCCACAATTCATACGCACAACGGCCACCAGGCGTCGGAAAGTGATGGCTTTCCGGCCGACTTTACGTTCCCGGGTGAGTTCTGGGATCACCATTACCCAAGCGTTTACGCCGGTTGCGACAAGCTGGGCAACTTGGTTGGCGATCCACGCGAAGCGCTCACCACACTCTGGTACCACGACCATCGTCTGGATTTCACTGCGCCGAATACGTATGCCGGGTTGACCGGGTTCTACCTGAACTTCGACAAGCAGGATTCCAATAACGAGAATGATACGACTCCAGGCGCGTTCCGCTTGCCGAGCGGCAAGTACGATGTCCCGCTGATTCTGCATGACGTCGCCTTCGACAAGTACGGTCAGGCTGCATGGGATTTCGTCGGCGCGGTACCACGGGTCAATCCGGAGGTGGCGGGCGGTTTCGACTCCCACAACACGACGTATACCGTCAACGGCATGATTGGCGACCGTTTCACCGTCAACCGCCGTATTCAACCGTTTTTCAGGGTCGAGCGCCGCAAGTATCGTCTGCGCGTACTCAATGGTGGTCCGTCCCGGCTTTATTCCCTGGCGTTTACCATGGATGGCAAGACACCCGAGCCGGTGGTCATCATTACCAACGACGGCAACTTCATTCCAGCCCCGTTGACGGTGCAGGACTATGTGGATTACTGGCCTGCCCAGCGCCGCGACGTCATCATCGACTTCGCCAAGTACAAAAAAGGTGACAAGCTTTATCTGACCAACCGTCTGGAATCGCGTGTGGACGGTGCGGGTCAAACCGGCCGGTATCTGGATACCAACGACCTGATCATGCGCTTTGATGTCGTCGGTGGCCCGGTGAACAATGATCCCAGTCGTATTCCGGAGTTTTTCCGCGACATGCCGCCTGTCGATCTCAGTGAAGTCAAACGTGAGCGCGAGTGGAAGTTCGATTACACCAATGGTCTGTGGACCATCAATGACAAGCTGATGGATCCAGACCGGGTCGATGCGCATATCGGCAAGGAAACTGCCGAGGTCTGGACTATCCGCAACGACGGCGATGCGTGGTCGCACCCGATTCATACCCACTTTGAAGAGGGCATCATTCTCGAGTTCAACGGGAAACCGGTTCTTCCTGGCGACATCCGTTATGGGCGCCATGATACTTACCAGCTTGGCCCAGGTGACGAGATCAAGTTCTTTGGCCGCTGGCGGGACTTTGTTGGCAGGTACATCATCCATTGCCACAATACCGTGCATGAAGACCACGCAATGATGGCTACCTGGAAGATCGAGTCAGATTCGACCGAGTCCGTCGCGGCAATCACCCCCGTCAAGAAGACGATTGGCTGATTTGGCACGCACATTCGATAATCGCTAAAAGGGGATTCAAATGAATAACAGGCGTAAATTCCTGGTTAATTTTTCGAGTGGGGCGGCCGGGCTGCTGTTGGCTGGGGCGGCTGCTGCTGCGACAACGGATGTTGTCGCGAAAGAGAAGCCAAAGTATGCAGATCAGAAGTCCCTCGGCACCGACATGCTGCAGGGCAGCGGTGAGTTTCCCGAGGTAACCGTTGAGACCAGTGAAGGCAAGACCTTGAAGCTGTACAAGGACCTGGTCCAGGACAAGGTGGTGCTGATTCACTACATGTCGATCAGGAACGAGGCAGCGTTCCCGGTGGTCGCGAAGGTGTTGGAGATTGCCAAGCGCTTTGGTTCGAAACTGGGCCAGGACGTGCATATCATTTCGATCACCAGCGACCCGCAATACGATACGACGGCACGTTTGCGCGTATTTGCCAAGCACATGGGCGTTCCCAGGAAGGGCTGGGACTTTGTGCGCATGTCCGGGGAAAGCAGCACACTCGTGGCGTCCCGCATGCATGGGCACGCACACCATCCCATGCCGAAGGCTCTGGTTGACTTGATCCAATATGGCAACGAGACAGTGGGTTTGTGGGGTGGCTTCCCCGCAAATATCGAACCGGACGATGCGGTATTGCGGGTGACCTCGGTGTTTCCCGGGAAGCCTGTCAGTGGCCCGCTACGCCGTGGTGGCCCACGCCCGCTTGGTGCGCCAGGCATGAGCTTCAATAATCGCGTTGCGTGAGGAGCGACGAGCCCTCTATCTCTCGGTAGAGGGCAATCGCACCGCTAGTAATCGAATTCCTACAGGGGAGAGTGTAATGAACTTGCTCAGAGGACGCACTGTAACCGGGTTGTCGCTGACAGTCCTGTTTCTTGCCATGACCGGCAGCGATGTATTTGCCCAGGCCGGCCCAGGACCAACACCACCACCGGCAACGCGTATGCCATCACCCATGTTGCCGGCAAGCGCCTGGGGCATGGTTGAGTCGGCGGACGGCACGACAACGACGTTTATCACGCCAACCAGTCTGTTTGACGCAACCGATCCGTGGGTCAATCCGTCCAACCTGCTGCCCAACGTCTACGAGAACGTCAAGTCGGTCGATGGATCGGAGATTATCAACACGTTGCCGTCAACACCGGACAATCCGTACAACCTGCATGCCGTGGCACCGGTGATTACCCAGCTTGCGGACAAGACATCGCCTGCCAATGATCTGGCGGCTATCTTCAAGGGGTGGTACACCGGATCGCAGGAGCTTGGTTCATACACGCCTGAAACCCCATACGCTCCTGGCAACCCATACAGCGAAGCCAATTACCACTACCATCCGGAGTACTTCGACCAGGCGATGATTCAGCGCGGGATCGATGTGCTGGAAGGTAACCCCATTGAGGGCCGCAACTATAGCGGTATGCCAGTGTTGCATATTGCCGGTGGTGACCAGGTCAAGACGGTTATGCCGATCTATGCCGAAGATGGCGTGACGCCCATTGGTGGCAACGTTACCGTGCATCAGGTCTGGTTCGGCCAGCATATCGAGGAAGACACCTCGTATATCGATACGTCCATCATGGCTCTACCGGAGAACAAGGACCTGCCATGGACGATTACGTACGTAGTCGATGTCCTGGATCGCGGCAATGATGATTTTTCGCCGCTGGAATTGTTCAACAGCGACCCCGAGTTGGGCGCTGCACTTCCCCAGGTGATGATGGATGGCACATTCTTCCCCATGGTGGATGGCACCAAGAACGTGTTTGTTCTCAAAATGCCGCCGGCCAGGTTTTTCCAGCTGATCTACACTTGGGGCTGGCGTAATCACCCTGGCCGCATCGCGGTCATGGAAAACGCTGGCAAGATCGCTGATTTGGGTCCCGGTGGCGTGCAGGCCTTCCCGGACATCGAGCGCAATATCTTCCGCCAGGTAAATTGCCAGACTTCATCCGGCGTAAGGCCACACGCGGTGCTCGTCGGTGAGGCTGACCCGCAAGGAAACCCCTTGCCGGGCGCGGAGTGCTCCTTTGGCCCGAAAATCATGTCCAGCGCGGCCAGCAAGGCGTACGCCATTTCGTTCATCGGCGACCTGGCACCGGCCAAGCGGATGTGGACTGCGCTGAAGACCTTGCAGAGTTCAGGCTATAACACGACGGTCATGGCCGAGTATGAGCGGGCTTACTATCAGTGGCAGAACCGCCTGCAGTTGCCCGACGGCATTACGCCGGACCCGAATGCTGATCTTACGTTGGCGTATCTCAACAACTCGATCTATGGCCAGCAGAAGGGCTTTGCACGCCTGGCCAACAAGCCGATCCTGGAACAGTGGCATATGCGTGGCACGAAGTTGCAGGTGAAATTGTTCAACGGCGACTACTTTCCGCATGGTTATGGTGCGGTGAACTTCGGTGGCTTGCGTGGTTGGGAGAACCTGTATCAGAGCGCCCATCCGATTGGTGGCGATGGCGATACGTTCACGTTTGGCCGGGCCTATTGGGCACTGGATAGCGCACCAAAGGTCGTTGTGGTTGCGGCAGCGGAAAAGTCTGCCACTGCCACGATTTCGGCTACTACCGACGCCCAGGTGGTCATGACCGACCGCAAGTCGGCGGCGCATAAGCGGATGGACCCGTTGCTGAAGAACTCACTCGAGACCATGCGTCACAGTCCGTTGGTCAAGCAGATGCGAAGCCAGACGTGGAACTTCCAGCCAGTTACCGAGGAGGCCGTACCGCAATTGACTACCGCGGACGTCACGGCAACCAATGGCGATATGCTCGGTTCGCATACCGTTAACTTCGAGATGAATTACGAACCTTCATTGCGCTTGCGTACGTATCAGTTCGATCCGATACACCACATTCAGGCAATCTGGGCGATTCATTGAGGTAGTTCAAGGGGGAGGGGCGTGAGGGTGGTGGCAACACCACCACCCTCACGATTTTCGCGAACAACACAGCCTGGGGATACTGCGATGCATATGTGTAACTGGTCTCGCGTGACGGGCTGGATGGTGGGAACGGTCGTGGCGCTTGGTTTGCAACTTGCGGTTTCTGCGAGCGCCACGGATATGCCATCGCCTTCAGGGTCGATGGACATGTCGTCGTCTACAGAATCCATGCACGACATGTCGATGCATCAGACGATGTCGTCAGGACCTGCTGTCAGCACTTGGCACTCATATTCGGTGCCGGCGCTTACCCTGATAAATCAACACGGCGCACCCGTCCGCCTGAACCAGGTGCTGACGAGTGACCGGCCGGTGTTGGTGCAATTTTTTTACGCTTCGTGCACCACGATCTGTGGCGTGCGTGCGGCGCAGCTTGTCGCCATAGCGAAGAAGCTGATCAAGGCGGATATTGATATTGGTTTTTACACGATTACCACCGATCCGGATCGCGATACGCCGTCGCGGTTGCTGAGTTATTCGCAGGAGTTTGGTCCGCCACCGGCAAACTGGCAGCTGATGACCGGCACCTTGGCGCAGACCAAACAAATGCAGGTGGCGTTTGATGCTTCCGACCCCGCAGACAACAGGATGTTCCATCGGCCCGAAACCTTCATTCGTGCGGGAAAAAAAGGGGAGTGGCTACGCATTGATGGCATGACGACGGCACTGCAGTTGGAAAACCAGATCAAGATGGTGGTGGCAAGCGCACGCTGAGTGGTTCGCTGGCCAGGCCGGAATGGGGTGACGATCGCGTTCGTAAACGGGTCGTATGAGAATATCGGATTTCATTAACCACACACTCATATAACCGGTCAATATGGAGTTGAGGATGCGATACCGGAAAATTACAGCGCGCGCGCGACTGGCATCCATTTCCATTGTGACTTGCATGCTCATGGCTTACGCATCTGTCGGCACGGGTGCTGGCGTTGGCGTGGGTGCCGACGTTGACACACAACGCGTGGACGACCCGGTGGTGGCAGGTGAGCGACTGTATCGTGAGGGAGTCACCGTGGCTGGTGATCCTGTACACGGGATTTCGCAAGGCGACGTCCCGGTCTCGGGGCGCCAGGCTGCGTGCGTCAACTGCCATCGTCGCAGCGGCCTGGGCTCAAGCGAGGGTGGCTATTACGCGCCGCCGATCAACGCACCATTGCTGTATGCGCCTCGCAAGCTGGATCGCCAGCGGCTGTTCACGCCGATGTACCGCAAGATCCAGCCCGACAGGTATGCGGCCCGTCTGCATCAACCCCGTATGCGCCCGGCCTATACGCTGGGGAGCCTGGGAACCACCTTGCGCGGTGGGGCCGATGCGGCCGGGGCGCCGCTGGCGACGATCATGCCACGCTACCAGTTGACGGATGCCGACGTGGCGGCGTTGGACGCGTACCTGCACACGCTTTCCGCGCATGTCGATCCAGGCGTTGATCAGCGGGAAGTGCGTCTGGCCACGGTGTTCTCCGCGAACGTGCCTGCTGCCGAGCGGGCGGCTATGCTCAGCACATTGCAGGCCTATATCAAATGGCGCAACGAACATCTTGCTTACAATGTGGCCCGACCGGGATTCTCAATCAACAACCGATCGGAATTCATTGCGACGGACCGGAAATTGGCGCTGGCGGTCTGGGATTTGCAGGGTGAAGAGTCCACGTGGCAAGCGCAACTCGACCAGCATTACCAGGCCAATCCGGTTTATGCCCTTGTTGGTGGCGTGGTCCACGGGTCCTGGAATGGCCCGGCAAAGTTTTGCGACGGGCATCGTATTCCCTGTTTATTCCCTGATACCGAGTTGCCGGCGTGGCCGGCGTCGGCGCATGGTTACACCATGTATTTTTCGGCAGGCCTGGTGCTGGAAGCGAAGACGGTTGCCACTTTCATCGCTCGTAACGACGCCAGGCAGCAACGAATTGTCCAGATCGCCGCGGACGACTCCTTTGGTCAGGTACCGGCGAAGGTATTTCAGCAGGCGCTGGATGCGCAGAACCCGCATGGAGCAGCCAGCCGTACCATCACCTTCCGTGACCGTGCCGAGCTCGACGCAGCATTGCGTGCCAACGGCAGTGATGCCAAGCAGACTTTGATTGTGTGGCCGGGCAACGACGCCAAAATGGTGCTGGATGCGCTGGTTGCAAACAAACCCCAGGCAAGCCAGATCATCCTGCCGAGCCGGGCAATTTCCACGGCCACATCCATGCAGTCGGGCGAGCTGGCGAGTCGCTTGCGTTTTGCCGACCCCTATGAATTGAAACCGGCGTCGCATTACAAGATTTTCGAGACCCGTGCGTGGCTGCGTACCCGTGGCCTGGGGCGCGATTACCCGAACACCCGCTTGAAGGCGTTCTATGCAATGAGTTTGCTGAATGCGGCGGTGACGGAAAACCGCGATGATTACTACCGCGATTATCTCCTCGAGCGCATGGAAGACGTGTCGCAGAACGATATGAACCCGGGTATGTACCCGGCCTTGGCACTGGGGCCAGGTGACCGTTATGCGGCCAAAGGCGCGAAGATTGTCCGGCTTGATCCGGAGCAACCCGGCACGCTGGTAGCTATCAGTGACTGGATCGCGCCTTGAGGTCAGTGGGGACTGTCCCCGCCGGGGCCCATGGCGGGCAAGCGCGGTGTATCCTCAATGGACGCGTTGCCGCGGTGGACACATTCCACGATGACATTGAACGCGGCGAATTACGGAGGCGGCAGGAGCAAGTACATGAATCCATCCAAAGGTGAAGTGCGACCGATATTTCCTGCTGCCGCGGTCGTGCGTTACAAGAACCCGGCGCACGAAAATATTTCACTCGATGGTCTCGAATTTTCCGTGAATTCGAGCTCCCACACAGAGACGACTCCCAATAGCCAGAATATCCTCGAGGAAGCGCGATTCGCGCCATTGGCTGTCTTCTTGAAAGACTGCATAAAGGATTACCTCGACAACGTCTATTGTTATCAATACGAGGATTTCGCGATCATCCATGCTTGGGTCAACCGGGCAGCGGAAGGTGGCTACCAGCGGATGCACTATCACGGAAATTCGATCGTCTCCGGTGTCTATTATTTGCAGGCTGACCCAAAACAAAGCGCTCCGCTCATGTTTGACAAGCCGGAAATCAATACCCAGCCCTATCTCGCCATAGCGGCGCGCGAGCAGACGCTATTCACGGCAAACCGCGTTGCCTATCCCTCGGAGACGGGTATCGCGTATTTGTTTCCAAGCCAGATCCTGCATGGCTATGAAATGCCCACGCGTGGGGGTGAGCGCATCAGTCTCGCTTTCAATGTCATGCTCGCGGGCATCGGTCAGTTCTACAAACTGTAAATTCCGACAACGGCGCAGGGCTTTGCTTGCTGGCGCCGGCTCTACGCTCCGCGGTTCACGTTGCGCGTATACCGGGGCAACCGATCCGTTCCAGTGGCTGGTTTGAATCAGTCGGCGGCCGTACCGGCATCGGCCAGCACGTGAATCTCGGTGTCGCCCAGCCGTACCCGCTGGCCCGCGTGGATCTTGCAGGTCTTGCGCAATTCGCTGCTGCCGTCGACTTGCACTGCGCCACCGGCCACCAGGCGCTTGCCGGCACCGCCGCTGTCGCACAGGCCGGTCAGCTTGAGCAGCATGTTGAGTTCCACGTAGTTGCCTCGCAGCTCGAAATCCAGGGTTTGCATGGTGCTTCGTCGACGGGTGGTGTAACCCATGATACGGCGTTACACGATGCCTGCTGTATTGGCATAGGCGTTCTCGTTCAGCGCGAGAAATGCAAACCATGGGGCGTCATGATCAGCGGCAAAGGTTGCCGCGTCGTCGAGCACGCCAAGCAGAATGTCGAAATCCGCCGGCGTGGCGCGGCGCAGCGCGTCGACATGTTCAAACACCAGCACGTGGCCCCACGCCGGCAACCAGCCGAGGTCGCGCATGCAGTCCGCCAGCGCGTCCCAGTTGTGGCCGAACGTCGGTGGCAGCGAAAGTGAAGTGGCCACGCGCTGCAGCAGGTCACGCTTGCCGATGCAGTCGGCAAGGTCGATACGGGATACATGCAACTCGTTTGTTGCGGCGTGTGCAGCCAGGCGTTCGAGGGCCGCGATATCGACAAAGTAGACGCCGTTCTGCGTCGGGCGGGTCAGATCGGGATCAAGCGGATGGGTGCTCATGGCTTGCCCCGGATGCGGCGAAAGCTGCGGTAGTGATCGTCGGTGTAGTAATAGACGACCGGCGGGGTGCCGCCGGTGATGATGCGTCGTGCGGCGCGGTTACCCGCGCCCGGTGTTTCCACCGTGTACTCGTGGTAGTAACCGCGCGCGGCGGACGGCAGCAGACCTTCGTAGTTACCAAAGACACCGCCGTCCTGACGGTGCGCGAATGGGCCGCCACGTGCGATGTGTTGCAACGTGTTGCGTGCCTCGGCGGGCAGAGCGTCGCCCGCAGGGAATGCGTCCGCCGCAGTGGTGCCGCGTGTGCTGACACCAACCGCCGTCGGCGCTGCATTCTGGTTGATCGGGGCGGGAGTCTGCTGCTGCCACCACATCACAGCAAAAATGACGAGCCCCAGCACGAGCAGCGACTTGAGTTGGCGCATCAGTTTGCCGGCAGCGGGTTTGCGTGGATTATGGCAGGCGGCGTGTGCCGAACTGCGTGTGGGAGCTGCGCCAGGGGGGGCGTCCGCTTGCTGGGCGGGTTATGGTGCGGCGTCCAGGTGTTGAACGCCGTGTATCGCATTCACTTGCAGTGGGCCGAGTCAGTGCCCTTGCGGTTTGCGTCGTCCCCGATGGGTGCCGCGGTGCGTGGCGTTTGCACGCGCAGGTATTCGGTCGCGCTGATGCATACCAGTAGCCACATTGCACCGCTGGCGAACCCGGCCAGCACATCACTGAAGTAGTGCACCTGCAACAGGATGCGACTGGTGCCGATCAGCCCCACACAAGCCACCGCGGCGGCGATCACCCTACGGTGGAGGCGCAGCGGCAGCAAGCGCAACAACACGTACGCCAGCATGCCGTAGAACACGATGGCGCCAAACGCGTGACCGCTGGGGAAGCTCCAGCCATGCTCCACGATGAAACCGTGATCATGCAAGGGGCGGGCGCGACGAAACACCGCCTTGAGCCCGCTGTTGATCGGCACAATGCCCAGCAACGTCACCACCCATGCGCCTGCGAGTTGCCAGTGTCGACGCAGCAGCAGGATCAGTGCGATCAGCACGGCCGCTGCCGCTACCCAGAGCAAATCACCAAGGTGGGTAAGTGCGGCAATCCAGCGCAGCGTCGGCAACGACAGGTGCATGTGCAGGCTCTCGGCCAGGGCGGCGTCGAACGAAGCGAGCTCGCCGGGTTGTGGCGTGTCGAGGGCCAGCGCAATGCCGCCGAACAGCAGCAGCATGGCCGCGAGCAACAGCACTGCCGTGTGCCAGCGCAACGCCCCGTGCACTTGTGCACTCGTAGTTGCATGCCGTCGCCTGCGTGCGCTGCGCTGCCACGCACGGTCGCCAACTGCCATGGCCAGCACCAGCAGCAGTGCCCACAACAGCAGCGCATGGGTGGCTATCCATTCCACAGAAGTATGCATGGCGATCTCGATTGGGCCGGTAACTGTGTGGCGCCCGAATGAACCTTTCGGCCCCGCATGCCGGCTATGTGGTGGGATGTTGATGCGTTCGATAGCGCAAACAGCGGATGATGGGTGATGACACACAGGCAGTCGAGTGTCGCCGCGCGGCGACGACCGCGTGCGCAAATGCAGGCAGGCGGTATGGCGACTTCTGGCGCGGTTATGAAGCGGCGGGCTGTGCCCGCTTACGAAACTGCGGTGTCAACGCGAGATTGCAGGGCCATCGCCGCCGCCGGATTGTGCTGCTTGGCAGCGCTGATGAAGAATACGAAGACCTCGCGTGGTGGCGTTTGCGGCAGCAGTGCGGCAACGTGCGGGAGTGCGGCGATATCCTTGCCGGCGGCCCAGCCGCAAGCGTATCCGGCCCAGCGGTCGAGTTCGGCTGGCGCGTAGCCGGTGGGGATTTCATCAGCGCTGCGCATCAGTCGTGCGTAGCTGAAATCGCCGGTGAGGTCGGCCAGCGACGGGTAATCGGGCGAGTCGGTGAACACCGTCGGCACGCGGTACGCACGGGCCAGTTCCACGTAGCGTTCGTCGAGGAAGCTGGGGTGGCGCACTTCCAGCACATGACGCAACGGCTGGCCATTCAATTCACGCGGCAACGCTTCGAGGAAGGCACCGAGGTCGTCGCCATCGAACGGTCGCGACGGTGGCAACTGCCACAAGATCGGCCCGAGCCGACCGCCCATCTCGGCCAACCCGCCATGCACGAAACCGTTGACGCCCTTGCCGGCTTCGGCCAACCGCTCGCGTTCGACAATGTAGCGCGGTGCCTTCAACGAGAACACAAAGCCTGCGGGTGTCTCGGCTGCCCATTTCGCATACGTTGCCGCTTTCTGCGCGCCGTAGTAGGTCCCGTTGATCTCGATCGCGCGCAGTTGGCGGCTGGCGTATTCCAGCTCGCGTCGCTGCACCAGCTTGGTCGGGTAGAAGTTGTTGCGCCACGGCGCGTAGGTCCAGCCGCCGATGCCAACGCGGATCGTGAGTGCGTTTGATGTACTGGCGAACAGGTCGCCGTTTGCAGCGGAAGCAGGCATGCGGTGGTCCATACGGGAACGGTGGGCTGATCTTGCCACTGTATGGGCGGTGGATGCGTTCGCGGTCCGCTTCGACCTGCTCAACTGGCTGGGCGCAGCGCACCGCGTCGGGCACGGCGGCATGACTTCCTGCGCTGGCGCTGCCATGGGTTTGCCACGATAGTTGGGCACCTTGTCCTGGTGGAGTCGACGATGGTTTTGCGAATGCTGCTGCCACGCGTGGCGGTTTGTTGCGTCCTGCTGGTGTTTGCCACTGCAGCGTGGACGCAAGTGCCGATACCCACGCGTTCCACGTTGCCGATCAATACCAACGACATCGTGCAGCCGATACCGCCCGAGCAGCTGGAGGATTTTGCTGCGTACGTGGACAATGCGCGCAAGACATTCGATGTACCGGGCATTGCGGTGGCCATCGTCAAGGATGGCCGTGTCGTGTTGGAGCAGGGTTTCGGCCTGCGCGAAATGGGCAAGCCGGAGCAGGTCGATGCGCACACGCTGTTTGCCATCGCCTCCAACACCAAGGCGTTCACCGCCGCGTCGCTGCAGCAACTGGCCGAGGCCGGCAAACTCGAAATGAATGATCGGGTGATCGACCACTTGCCGTGGTTTCGCATGTCCGATCCCTACGTGACGCACGAAATGCGTATCCGCGACCTGCTGGCCCATCGCAGCGGCTTGAGCCTCGGTGCTGGTGATTTGTTGTACTGGCCGCCGACGTCGTACACCACGCGCGAAGTAGTGGAACGCCTGCGCCATGTACCGATCAAGAACGGCTTTCGCAGTGGCTACGCCTACGACAACATCCTGTTCGCGGTCGCCACGCTGGTGATCGAGCAGGCCTCGGGACAAAGCTATGCCGACTATGTGCGCGAACACATCTTCCAGCCGGTCGGCATGGACGAATCGCTGATCGACAGCACCTATCTCAAGCCAGGCATGGATGTGGCGACGGGTCACGCCAAGGCTGATTTCAAGGATCTCAAGCCCGTGCCGCCGATGGCCTGGCTGAACGATCCGGGCGCGGGCGGCATTTACGCCAGCGTGCACGATCTGGCGAAGTGGATGAACGTGCAGTTGGCCGGTGGCGTGCTGCCCAAGCTGGGTCCCGATGGCAAACCGGCGCGGCTGTTTTCCGCGGACAGTCAGCAGCAGATGTGGAGCATGTTGACGCCCATCACCATCCGCAAGCCGGCAATCCCCGAGCTGGCGGCGCTGACGCCGAACTTTTCCGGCTATGGCGAGGCGTGGTTCTTGTCCGATTATCGTGGCAGGAAACTGGTGTGGCACACCGGCGGCTGGCCGGGCATGGTGTCGCGAGTGACCCTGGTGCCGGAACTGCACCTGGGTGTGGTGGTGTTGACCAACCAGGAGTCCGGGGCGGCGTTCAACGCGGTGACCTGGCGTGTACTCGATGCGTATCTGAACCCGGCGCAGAAAACCGATTGGGTGGCCGTTTACGCCAAGGCGGTGAAAAAATCCCGGCAAAAGGCCGACGACAGTTTCGCCAAACATGTGCAGGCGCGTGATCAGCACGGCAAACCGTCACTGCCGCTGGCAGGTTATGTCGGAACTTACCGCGACCCATGGTATGGCGACATCACGGTCAGCCAGGAACGCGGCAAGTTGCGCATGCGCTTCAGCAAGACCGCACAACTGGTCGGCACGATGACACCGTGGCAGCACGACACCTTCATGGTGCGATGGGATGATCGCGCGTTGAATGCGGACGCATTCGTCAGCTTTGCGCTGGACGCGGATGGGGCGATTCGGGAGGTGCGCATCGAACCCGTGTCGCCGCTGACCGATTTCAGCTTCGACTTCCAGGACCTGCGCCTGACGCCGCTGAACGATCAGCCTGCGGCGCACGACGATTGATACAGCGCCAAGCCACGCGCGATTGATACCGGGAGCAGGTGGCAACGCGGCCCGTCTGGCTTGGGTTCTCTCCCTGGTGCAGCCGGGGAGGACGCCACCCCCTCCCCGGCGAAGCCGGGGGCAACTTCACCCTCTCCCCTCCGGCGCTACCGGCGCAACTTCACCCTCTCCCCCGGTGCAGCCAGGGGAGAGGGGGGTGAGGGGGGCTTTTTGCTCGAGGCGCGTTACGGAAGGACAAGAGTCCCCCTCACCGCAACCCTCTCCCCCAACGATGAAGCTGTCGGGGGAGAGGAAGTTACACGATGGACGCGGAAGGTGCCTGGCTGGGTTGTGGCGGTGTCGGTTGGTGGCGATGAGTCGCCGTGAATGTTTGACCCTCTCTCCTCCGGCGCTGCCGGACCAACGTCACCCTCTCCCCCGGTGCAGCCGGGGGAGAGGGCAGGGTGAGGGGGGCTTTTTGCTCGAGGCGCGTTACGGAAGGACAAGAGCCCCCCTCACCCCAACCCTCTCCCCCCCAACGATGAAGCTGTCGGGGGAGAGGGAGTTCCACGACGGACGCGGAAGGTGTCTGGCTGGGTCGTGGCGGTGTCGGTTGGTGGCGATGAGCCCCGTGAGTGTTTGACCCCTCGTTTCCCCGGCGCAGTCGGAGTAACGCCACCTCCTCCCTGGCGCTGCCGTCAACGTCACCCTCTTCCCTCCGGCGCTACCGGCGCAACGTCACCCTCTCCCCCGGTGCAGCCGGGGGAGAGGGCAGGGTGAGGGGGCTTTTTGCTCGAAGCGCGTTACGGAAGGACAAGAGTCCCCCCCTCACCCAAACCCTCTCCCCCAACGATGAAGCTGTTGGGGGAGAGGGAGTTCCACGACGGACGCGGAGGATATCTGGCTGGGTTGTGGGTGCCAGTGGGTGGCGATGCGGTCGGTGTGTCGTGCGCACGGACACTGACCAGCGCCAACGGGTGTCTATCGGTCCCTGGCGCACTGTACAAACAACCGCGCCAGTACGAGTTGGAACAGCTGTCGCGGACGTGGCCGTCCATTGCGCCGCGGCATCGGGGGGGCTTGGTCGGCTTGCGGTGTTGCCGTCGACAAGACGTGCTGCGGTCGTGCTGCGAGTGGTCAACCTGAAGCGGCCGAAGTGAGGTGGCGTCTGGCGCGAGTTCAGTTCCCCGTGTCCTGCCCGGTGGCCAAGGGTGGCAAGTTGCGCACCAGCATGTTTTGTGCGCGAACCAACGGGAGGTCGGCAGTGCGCAGGCGCTCCAGGATGGTAAACAGCAAGTCGCTTTTGACCCCGCCGACCTTGCGCGGACCGTTGACGTAGGCGATGCAGTTGAATGACATGGATCCCGCGTCGAGATCAGCCAGCTGTACCAGCGGTGCGGGCATGGCCAACGTTTCGGGATGTTCGTTCAGCACCTCCAGTATCAGGGTGCGCGCCTTGTTGGCGTCGGTATCCAGCGGCATTGGCAGATTGATCAGGACGCGGCCTTGCGCATTGGCCAGCGTCACGTTGCGTACGTTTTCGGTGATCAGTTGCGAGTTCGGCACGATCATCGTGGAGCGGTCCGCCAACTGGATTTCCGTGGCGCGCACATTGATGCGCCGGATGTCGCCCTCGACGTCATTGAGGCTGATCCAGTCGCCCACTTTCACTGGCCGCTCAACCAGCAGAATGAGGCCGGAGATGAAGTTCTGCACGACAGCCTGCAGGCCAAAACCGATGCCTACCGACAATGCGCTGACGATCCACGCGATGCTTTTCAGGTCAACCTTGAATGCCGCCAACGTCAGCACGAACAACAAGATGCCGCCGAGGTAACCAAGCAGGGTGGCGAGGGAATCCTGCATGCCCGGCTGCATCGTGGTCTTGGGCAACAGTTGTTCGCTGAGCCAGCGTTTGAGCGTGCGCAACACCAGCAGCCCCAGCACAAATACCAGCAAGCCGTTGAGGATGGTGCCCGGAGCGATGGTCAAATCGCCCAGCTTGGCGCCGCTGAGGGTCTGCATGGCGCTGGACCACAAATCTCCGGGGCCGGCACCAAATGGCTTGAGGACGATGGCCAGTGCCAGCAGCGTCAGCGCGATGCGGCTGATGCCGGACAGGATGATGGCCGTTTGGTCGAGCATGTTGGAGCTCAGGCCAAATGTGGCTTGCAATCGCTTGCCACTGTGCCCGCGCGGCGACAACAGGGTTTCAAATACGTCCTGCAACAGATGCGTCAGTACGTACAGCGAGCCGATGACCACGCCGACCCAGAGCATCTGCAATGCCACGAAATAGGCCAACGCGATAAACCCGGTTGCCACGCCGAGCAAACTGACGCAGACCCCCAGCAATGCACTGGCGGTGAGCAAACCAACCCATAACGGGCGTTGCGACGGCGTATTGCCGGTGATGGCGACTTCATGTTGGGCATGGCGCAGGCGTAACAGCGCCATGCCGATCAAGCCGCTGATGACCAGCGCGATCACCCCGTGCGTGGCTACCGTGGCGGCGAGGCTGGAACCCGTGGTGCGGCTGATGCGTTCGACCAGACCGAGTAGCAGCACCGATGCGCCCAGCAGCCACGGGAAAGGCCGCAGTTGCCGCGCGGCGACATCCGACAAGTGTGGCAAGCGCCACGATGGGTGTTTTACCGCCAGCAAGGCGCGCCCCAGCCCGGTCACGAACGCGGCAAAGTAGACCAGCCTGACCGTGGCAGCAGCCAGGGCATCCAGATTGGTGTCCAGCAGATCGTTCCAGTTCAGCCCTGCATATACCAGTCGTGCTGCCAGCCCGGTGGTGAAGACGGCAGTCAATGCCACTGCCGCGGCCATCGCGCTGCGACGCAAGTGGCCTTCCGGCAGGTGGCGGCCGGCCAATCGCAGCAGCAGATGTTCCAGCGACCAGCGGCCACCGATCAGCAATGCCGCGGCGGCGACCAGACACCACAACAGGGGTTGTCGATTGGGCGGCTGGCGGGCAGCGTTCCAGGCATCGTGCCAGCGCGCGCCGAGACGCTTGACGCGCACGATATCGTCCGGCAATGCGCGTACCGGATCGGTCCAGAACGCGCGGCTGAAAGGTGTTGCCGTACGCGATGCGAGCCGTGCCTGGAACTGATCATTGCGCAGTCCGGTAATTTGCGCCGCCAGCTGCAGGGCGTTTTGATTGAGCAGTTGCGCCTGCTTGATCTGTGCATCCAGAGCGGCCTGTGCCTTGTCCAGTTGTCGCCGTTGCGAGGCAACCTCCGCCGATTCCGCCGGCGCGCCCTTCTCGGGTGCCGGCCCCAGCACCTCCAGTTGTGCCTGCAGCGCGGCCATCTGCGGCGCCAGGCTGGTGGCCAGCTGGCGGGACTGGTCCTGCACATTCAGTGCGCTGCCGCGCAGATCGGCCAGTGGCGCGTCTTGTGGCTTGGCTTTCAGGGCGCTCTTTACCGCATCAAGTTGAGTTCCCAGTTGGTCCAGCGTTTGCGCCGGCGTCAACACGGGTGCGGAGTCGGGCGATGGGCCGTTGTTCTGGGCATGCAGGGCGCTGCCGCCGAGCAACAGCGACAGAAGCAGGAGAGTGCGGATCAAGGTAGACATCCGGTCATGATCGGAGCGCTGCCGCGGGCGGTCAATCGTGCTGAGGCAATCGACCCGTCATTATGGTGGTTGGCGTTCAGATTTTGCGGGCTGGTTTTGCTTGCGGATTGTTGCGCGGCAGTGTCGTTGATCGTGCGGCGACAGCCAGCATGGTCCACACTACGCAAGCGGCAAGGGGGACAAGTCAGGCGGGCCACCAGCGGCAACGCAGTAGCGGTTGTGGTGTTGGCGGCTGCGTGCTGCAGCGGTTGTCCAACGTGCGCTGTGCTGCACGCGATCTTGCGGCGGACGTCGATCTGGCTGACAGTGAGTGCCGTGACACGCCCTGCGAAGCTGTTCCACCACACTGGAGTTCATCAATGCCTGCTGACGCCATGCACACCGACGGCGCTGTGGAAGATCTCAACCATGCACGCGCGCTGCCGGCACGCTATTACGTCGGTGCCGACATGCTGGCGATGGAGCGACGTGCGGTGTTTGCGCGCAGCTGGCAACCGCTGGCCCATCGCGAACAGCTGGCGGCGCCCGGCGATCACGTCATCGGGGAGATCGCTGGCGTACCGGTGTTGCTGGTGCGCGGGAAAGATGGCGTGCTGCGGGCATTTCCCAATGTCTGTCGCCATCGTGCCGGTCCGCTGGCGTTGTGCAATGGCAAGGGCGCGCGCTCGCTGCAGTGCAAATACCACGGCTGGACTTACACGCTCGAGGGTCAGTTGCGCAGCGCGCCGGAGATGCAGGATGTACCGGAGTTCAAGGTCGAGGACATTCGTTTGCCACCGCTGCGCGTACACGAGTGGCAGGGTCTGGTTTTTGTGGCCCTGAGCAACGAGGTGCCCGAGTTTGCCGAGGTCTATGCCGGCATCAGCGAGCACATAGCGCCCATTGACCTGGCCGCGATGCGTTATCTGCGCACTGTGAGCTATGACGTCAATTGCAACTGGAAGGTGTACGTCGACAACTATGTCGAGGGCTATCACCTGCCGCATGTGCATCCTGGGTTGAACAAGCTGCTCGACTACCGTGCGTACGACACCGCGCTGGCGCCATGGTATTCGTTGCAGTCCTCGCCCTTGCGCAACAACGCGGGACTGTACGGCGACGGCGGCGCGTTCTATTACTTCGTCTACCCGAACGTGATGCTCAACATCCTGCCTGGCCGGTTGCAGACCAATCGCATCCTGCCGCTGGGGCCGGACCGTTGCCGGATCGTGTTTGACTATTACTACGCGCAGGATGCGCAGACGCAGGCACGCATCGCGGCCGATCAGACGTTCAGCGACGAGGTCCAGAATGAGGACATCGGCATCTGCGAGGCGGTGCAGAAAGGACTGGCGTCCGGCTTCTACGATCCAGGTCGGCTGTGTCCACGTCGCGAGGGCGGCGTCTGGCATTTTCAGCAGCTGTTGCGCGCGGCCTATGCCGGGCCTGCAGGCGAGTCGGCATGACTGACGTCCGGTCGTTTCCCCTGGGCTGAGGTTGAGCAGGAATCGGCATGCGGGATAGCAACAAGATCGGCTTCTGGACGTGCACCGCGCTGGTCGTGGGCAATGTCATCGGCATGGGCATCTTTGTGCTGCCGGCGTCGCTCGCGCCATTTGGCTTCAATGCGCTGATCGGCTGGGCCGTCGTTACGCTGGGCTGCCTGGTGTTGGCCCGGGTATTCGCGTACCTCGCCCGCGCCTTGCCGCACGCCGAGGGGCCCTATGGCTACATCCTCGATACGCTGGGCGAGTTGCCGGCGTTTGCCGCGATGTGGGCGTATTGGGTGTCGTTGTGGCTCACCAACGCCGCCTTGGCCACTGGCGTAGTCGGTTACCTGATCGTGGTGTTTCCCGCACTGGAGAGTGCCCACTCCGCGTTGTTCCCGCTGTTGCTGCTGTGGCTGGTCGTGATCGTCAACCTGTTCGGCGTACGGGCTGGCGGTCGCGTGCAGATCGTGACCACCGCGTTGAAGCTGCTACCGATGCTGGCGATTGCCGTGCTCGGCGGCTGGGTATTGCTGGCCTCGCCAGCGAGTTATGTCGCGCACCTGCCAACCACGCCGGTCACGCTGGGCGGGGTGATGGTGGCGTCGACGATTGCGCTGTATGCAATGCTCGGCATCGAGTCGGCGAGTGTGCCGGCGGCCCGCGTCGACAATCCTGGACACACCATCCCGCGCGCCACCATGACCGGGACGATCACGGTGGCGGTTATCTACATCATCGTCTCGGCGGTGCCGCTGCTATTGCTCGGGCAGCGAGAACTGGGTGCTGCGAGCGCACCGTTTGCCTTGCTGCTGGAGCGCTTTGGCGCCGCCGGATCGGGCCGTTGGCTGGCGTTGTTCGTGGTGATCAGCGGGCTGGGGGCGCTCAATGGCTGGACCTTGCTGGTCGGCGAACTGACGCGCACGATGGCCAGCAGCGGCGTACTGCCGGCAGTGCTGGCGCGCAACAACCGGCATGGCGCGCCTGTCGCCGCCCTGGCCGTTACTGGGGTGTTGGCGTCGGTCATGATCTGGATGAGCCACAGTCAGTCGCTGGTGGCGGCATTCACCTTCCTCACCCTGGTGGTGACTGCTGCCAATCTGCCGGCGTACCTGGGTTGCGCGCTCGCGCTCCTGGTGTTGTGGCGACGACGCCTGCCAACGTGCACCAGCCACACGGTGCTGCTCGCCGCCAGCATAGGGATAATTTTCGTGATCTTTGTCTTCGTCGGCACGGGTCGTGAGCCGTTTTTGTATGCACTGGGGTTGTGTGCCGCAGGCTTGCCGCTGTATGGGTTGATGCGCCTGCGGCGCAAGACCGCGCCACCTGTCGAGGTCATTCCGGAATGAGAGATCCACGTTACGACATCCTGTTTACCCCGTTGCAAATCGGCCCGGTCACGGCGAAGAACCGCTTCTACCAGGTACCGCACTGCAATGGCATGGGCCACGCCATGCCCATGGCGCACGCGGCGATGCGCGAGACCAAGGCCGAGGGTGGCTGGGCCGTGGTCTCGACCGAGGAATGCGAAATCCATCCGAGTGGCGATCTCACCCCGTTTGTCGAGCAGCGTCTGTGGGACGACCAGGACATTCCGGCGCTGGCGTTGATGTGTGAAAAAGTGCACGCCCATGGCGCGCTGGCCGCATTGCAGTTGGTGCACGGTGGCGCCGGTGCGTCAAACCTGTATTCGCGCGAGACGCTGCTGGCGCCGTCGCCCCAGCCGGCCAAACACGGCTATCCCGCGCAGGCCCGGGCGATGAGCCTGCATGACATCAGCGAATTCCGGCGCTGGCATCGTGCAGCGGCACTGCGCGGCAAGCGCGCGGGGATGGACATCATCTATGTCTATGCCGGACACGACTTGACGCTGTTGATGCACTTCCTGCAGCGCCGGCGCAACCAGCGCAGCGACCAATATGGCGGCTCGCTGGAAAATCGCGTGCGCCTGTTGCGCGAGGTGCTGCAGGACACCAAAGATGCCGTCGGCGATACCTGCGCGGTTGCGCTGCGCTTCGCCACGGAAGAATTGCTCGGGCCCTCCGGCCTGGAGTTGCACGAGGCCAAAGACATCGTCGCCATGCTGGCCGAACTGCCCGACCTGTGGGATGTGAACCTGGCCGCCTGGGACAACGATTCCGTGCCTTCGCGCTTCGCCGGCGAAGGCGCGCAGGAGCCGTTCATCGACTTCGTCAAGCACATCACCAGCAAGCCGGTGGTGGGCGTTGGCCGCTTCACTTCACCCGACACCATGGTGTCGCAGCTCAAGCGCGGCGTACTGGACCTGATTGGTTGCGCGCGACCGTCCATTGCCGATCCGTTCCTGCCCAGGAAGATCGAGGAAGGCCGCGTCGACGACATCCGCGAATGCATAGGCTGCAACATCTGCGTTTCCGGCGACATGACCATCTCGCCGATCCGTTGCACGCAAAACCCGACCATGGGCGAGGAATGGCGCAAGAACTGGCACCCGGAACGTATCGCGCCGAAGCGCTCGGCCAGCCGCGTGCTGGTGGTCGGTGCCGGTCCGGCCGGGCTGGAAGCTGCGCGTGCATTGGGCCAGCGTGGGTACGCGGTGAGCCTGGCCGAGGCCCGCAAGGAACTTGGCGGCCGCGTCACGCGTGAGGCACGCCTGCCGGGCCTGGCCGAATGGGCGCGCGTGCGCGACTGGCGCGTGGGTCAGATCGGCAAGCTCGCCAACGTGTCCGTCTATCGTGATTCGGCGTTGACTGCGCAGGACGTGCTCGACTTCGGCGCGCAGCACGTGGTGCTCGCCACGGGTTGCCACTGGCGCCGCGACGGCTACGGGCGCAGCAATGGTTTTGGCTTTGCCGACTTCGCGGCCAACCCGCGCGTGTTCACGCTGGATGATCTGCTGGATGGCCGGCTGCCCACAGGCCGCGTGGTCGTCTATGACGACGATGGCTTTTATTACGGCAGCGTCGCCGCCGAACTGCTGCGCCGGCAGGGCTGCGCGGTAGTCCACATGACCAGTGACGACACCATCGCGCCCTGGAGTCAGAACACCCTCGGCTACCGCCATATCCGCCAACGCATGGCGGAACTCGGCATTGCAGCGCTCGTGTCGCACAACATCGTCGGCTTTGCCGGCGACACCCTGCTCGCGGAAAACGTCTGGGATGGAGCGCGCCGGGAGCTGCCCTGCGACGCACTGGTGGTCATCACCGCCCGGGTCCCTGACGACGCGCTGTACCAGGACCTGTTGTTGCGCGAGCCAGCGTGGGCGGCGGCCAGCGTGCAATCGGTGACCTGCATCGGCGATGCCGAAGCACCCGGCCTGATCGTACACGCGGTCTACGCCGGTCATCGTTACGCGCGTGCACTGGAAGAACCCGCGACCGACGACGTCCCGTTCAAGCGGCATTTCCACACGGCGCAGGCAACGGATCTGCTGCGTGCACGGAAAGCCGGCGAGCCGCTGCCCGAGTCGGCCTGAGGCCGGAT
>DATCWU010000345.1:0-7371 GCA_036566165.1 Rhodanobacter sp.
AGCCAGCCAAACAGTTTCAGCGGCCATGGCATGGTGAACTCGCCCATGACTTTGCGCCGGGAGCCCATCAGCATCATCACGATCATCAGCGGTACCGCCGCCACGCCGTTGATCACCGCGCTCCAGTACAGCGCCTTGATCGGATCGAGCGGGGTCAGGTTCAGCGCAATGCCGGCGAGGCTGGCGGCGATCAGCACGGCGTAGAAGAACCGGGCCCCCTGCGGCTTGTGCTGCAATCCGCTGCGCTTGCCGAACGCACCGGACGCGGCATAGGCGGTAGCACCAGCCAGTACCGGCACGGCAAGCAGGCCGGTGCCAATGATGCCGGCGGCAAACAGCGCAAACGCCAGCTTGCCAGCTAGTGGCCGCAACGCTTCGGCGGCTTGTGCCGAGGTCTGGATGTCGGTCTTGCCATGTGCGTGCAACACCACGGCGGCAGTGAGGATGATGAAGAACGCGACGAGGTTGGAGAAGATCATGCCGACTGTGGTGTCGATGCCGATGCGGCGCAACGCGCTGCGTGCTTGCGCGGGTGCCTTGCGCAGCGATTTGCGTCGCTTGCTCGTTTCGATCTCCTCCACTTCCTGCGCGGCCTGCCAGAGAAACAGATAGGGGCTGATGGTGGTGCCGAGCAGCGCCACCAGGCCGACGGCGTACGCGGCATTCCAGGTGATCGGCGGCAGCACGAGACTTTTGAGTACCGCTGCCCACGGCACATCGATCACCAGCACGGTGCCGACGTAGGCAAACAGGCTCAGCGTGAGCAGCTTGAGGATGGGCGCGTAGCGCGTGAACGGGATGAATATCTGCAACAGCAGCGACACCACGGCAAAGGCTGCGGCATACAACAGCGCCGGGCCGCCGATCAACAGTTCCAGCGCCGCACCCATGGCGCCGATGTCGGCGGCCAGGTTGATCACGTTGGCCACCAGGATGGCAGCCATCAGCGCGTATACCAGCTGGTGCGGGTAGTACTTGCGCATGCCGTCCATCAGGCCGTCGCCGGTGACCCGGCCGATGCCGGCGCTGATGGCCTGGATCGCGATCATCAACGGCATGGTCACCAGGATGCACCACAACATGCCGTAGCCGAACGCGGCACCCACCTGCGAGTAGGTGGCGATACCGCTCGGGTCGTCGTCCGCCGCACCAGTGATCAGGCCGGCACTGAGGTTGGCCCAGACTGGCTTTTCCGGGCCACCGTCTTCGGTATTTTTGTGCTCGGCCATGGTTGTTTCTGGTGCGGGAGGCGGTATGGATACCGAACGGGGCGTGGCGTGGGCGCGCTGCAGCATCGGCGCAGTCGTGCAGCGGAGGCGTGAACGCGGCGTTGTGCGACGTACCGGGATTCAGGCGAGGAAACAGACCGTGCCGGCGCCGGGCAGGCGCGTGGTTGCTTGCCGGGCCGGCGAGCGCGGCAAGCGCGTTACGTTGGGGTATCGATGCCCGGCTGCCCATCATCATGGTCGCCGTGCCCGCGCGCGTCAGGCCGCTTGAGCAGCCACGCCAGTACGGGCGGCGTGACCACCGAGGTGAGCAGGGACATCGCCACGATGATTGCGTAGATGCGGTTGTTGAACACGCCGGCCGCCAGGCCAAGCGTGGCCACGACAATGCCCACTTCGCCACGCGGCACCATGCCGACGCCGATGATCGTGGCGCTGTGTGGTCCGAGTGCAATCGACCCCAGCCAGCCGCCGATGAATTTGGAGATGACCGCGATCACGGTGACCACGCCCAGCATCCACAGCGCGTCGACGCTGGCCAGTTCGTGCAAGTCGATCTTGCTGCCGGTCACGACAAAGAAGAATGGCGTCAGCAGCGCCAGCAGCGGCATGGTTTTTTGCTCCAGTGCCTCGCGCTGCCGGGTTTCCGAGGCAATCATCCCAGCCAGGAACGCGCCGATGATCGCCGCCAGTCCGAACAAGGTGGACACCCACGCCAGACCCAGACACAGCGCCAGCACGATCATCAGTGGCGAGTGTGCACCCATTGGCTTGTCCAGCCACATGGAGTTCCAGCGCATCATGCGCGTCCCGCCCCAGCCAATCACTGCGATGAAACCAATCGCGCCCGCCAGCACCAGCAACAGATGCGATGCGCTGAAGGCGCCACCGCCTTGCAGCGACACCACGACGCCAAGCAGCAGCATGGCCAGCACGTCATCGATCACCGCCGCGCCGAGAATCACCTTGCTCTCGATGCGTTGCAACGCGCCCAGCTCCTGCAGCACACGCGCGGTGATGCCGGCTGACGTCGCGACAAACGCGGCGGCGACAAACATCGAGCGGTCCCAGTCGAAACCGCTGCCATGCGCCCACACGCTGGCCATCAGGAATGGCACGAGCACGCCGACCACGCCCACCAGAAACGCGATGACGCCGACTTTCTTCAAGTCCTCCAGTCGCGTCTCCAGACCGACGGAAAACAGCAGCAGGACCACGCCAATCTCCGCGAGCACGTCCAGTGCCGTGCCCGGCGCGATCTGTTCGATGCTGATCCAGCCCAGCACGGATGGGCCGATCACGCAGCCGGCAACGATCTCGCCGACCACGCCCGGGAGTTTCAGCCGCTGCGCAATTTCGCCACCGATCTGGGCAGCAACGAACACGACGAACAAGGAGAACAGAATATCGTTGTGCACGTCGCAGGTCAGCCATCCGGGTCCATCTGTGCATGCTACATGCACGCTGCGGCGCCGATGCCCGGTCAGCTGGTGGGGACAGCCTCGTCCAGCGGGCGATCGTGCCGCAACCGACTGAACACGCGGCTGGCCGCAGCGGTGATCAACGCCAGCACGATCACGGTCCAGCGGAACGCCGTGACGTACTGTGCGTCAGCGCGCCCTTGCAGCAGCGCCTGCATCAGCAGCATGGCCAGCGCGATGCCGAAGCTCATCGCCAGGTACTGCGCAGTCGACGCCATGGACGACGCCATCGACGCGTGGCGAATATCCAGATCGTTATAGATCAACGTGTTCATTGCGGTGTATTGCAGGCCGGCAAAGCCGCCGTAAAAGAATGCCAGCGTGCCCACTGCCCAGATTGGCGAGGTGGGGCCGAGCAGCGCAAACATGCCCAGCAGCACCGCAACAATCAGCGTGTTGCCGAGCAGCAGGCGGCGGTAGCCGAAGTGGATCAGGGCTCGATTGATGACCCATTTGGCGACGATCGACCCCACTGCCTGCGGCACCATGATCATGCCTGCGGCCAGTGGCGACCAGCCACAGCCCAACTGCAGAAACAACATCAGCAACACAAACATGCCGGAGATGCCCAGCCGGGTGAAGATGCCGCCGGCGAGCGCTACCTGCACGCTGGGCATGCGCAGCAATTTCAGGTCGGCGACCGGAAATGCCGTGCGGCCCGCATGCCACACATAGATGCTGCCCAGCATGATGGCCGCGACCGCGCAGGCGCCGATGGAGCGCCATGGCAGCGGGGTCGTTCCGGCGAGTTCGGCGGCAGTGAGCAACAGTACGGAGGCCGTGGCAAACAGCAGGAATCCAGACAGGTCGAAACGATGCGCGCGCTCCAGGCGGTAGTCGGGCATGTCGCGCCGGTTCATCCAGTAGCCGGCGATGGCGACCGGCACGTTGATGAGAAAGATCAGTCGCCACGAGGTGTACTGCACCAGCGCGCCGCCAATCAACGGGCCGAGCACCGAACCGAGCAGCCCGTACGTGGCGACCGTACTCATGGCGCGCACAAACTCACGCTTGTCGATGCTGCGTACCAGCACGTAGCGCCCCACTGGCATCAGTGACGCGCCGCCAATGCCTTGCAGCACGCGCGCGGCAACCAGTTGCGGCAGCGTCTGGGCCACACCGCACAGCAGTGAGCCGAGGCCGAAGATGATGATGGCGATGCCGAACACCCGTCGCGTGCCCAGGCGGTCACACAACCATGGGCTGGCGGGGATCAGTACCGCCAGCGTCAGTACATAACTGGTCAGTGCCGCACGCATGCCCAGCGGCGTGACCCGCAGGCCATCGGCAATCACCGGCACGGCCGTGTTCACCACGGTGGAGTCCAGCGCCTGCATGAAAAACGCCGCCGACACCAGCAACATCAATCCGCGGAAACGCACGCGCGAAGAAGCTTCCGCTACCGCCGGCGTACCCGATGCCGCACTGGCGGCGGTTTGGGCATCGGCGGGCAGTTCGGGTAACATGTGCGGCATGGTACCCGTTGCCGCAGGGTGTATCAGGTCAGCCCGCGGTCAACGGTTATCCAGAGTTTCGCCACAGCTGCGGTGTCAGTTGTAGCGGCGTTACCATGACCACGCGCGCCGGGGCGGTTTCGTTCCGGCGTGTGTTTTTGTGCGGCAGATGTCGCCAGCCCCAGGAAAAGCCATGAGCAACAAGCCACCGATCACTCTTTCCCGCATTGACCTCGAGCGCATTGAAGCGCTGCTTGAGCGTACGTCGTCCGGGGATGCCGCGAATCTGGCCGCGCTGCGCGCCGAGCTTGATCGCGCCGAGGTGGTGGAGCCGGCGGCGATGCCTGCGCAGATCGTGACCATGAACTCGACCGTCACGTTCGAGGACGAGGACGGTGGCGAGCAGCTCACGTTGACGCTGGTGTATCCAGCTGCGGCCGGTGCGCCAGGCACGGTGTCGATCATGGCTCCCGTGGGCAGCGCGTTGCTCGGCCTGGCCCAAGGACAAAAGATCGACTGGCCGACGCCCGATGGCCGCAAGCGTCATCTGCGCGTGCTGGAAATCAGCTTTCAGCCGGAGGCGGCCGGGCAGTTTCACCGCTGACCGGGTGCTCGCGTGGCGGGGCGCTCAGCAGCGGGAGGTAGTCTTCAGGAGATGCGATGACCGATCACCTGGTACCAGCCGCAATGCTGGCGCGCGCAGCCGAGCTGCGGGGTCACATCGAGCAGGCCAATTACTGCTACCACGTACTCGACGACCCGCAGGTACCGGACGCCGAATACGACCAGTGGATGCGTGAGCTGGAAGCGCTGGAGGCCGCACACCCGACGCTGGCCACGCCAGACTCACCCACCCGCAAGGTGGGGGCGCGCGCGCACGGCGGGTTTGCCGAAGTGCGCCATCAACAGCCCATGTTGTCGCTGACCAATGCGTTTGAGCAGGCCGGCGACACCGAGCGCGAGCGCTTCCGCGAAGTGGCCGAATTCGTGCAGCGCATCGAGCACACGACCGGTCGGGTCGATCCGCTTTTTTCCGTGGAGCCGAAGCTCGACGGCCTGGCCATGAGCCTGCGTTACGAGCATGGCGTGCTGGTGCAGGGCGCGACCCGTGGCGATGGTGAAACCGGTGAGGACGTGACCGCGAATGTGCGCACCATCCGCGCCATCCCGTTGCATTTGCGTGGCACGGGCTGGCCCGACGTGCTGGAAGTGCGCGGGGAGGTCATCATGTTGCGCAAGGATTTCGAGGCGTTCAATGCGCGCGTTCGTGCCCGTGGTGAAAAACCGCTGGCCAATCCACGCAATGGTGCGGCCGGCTCGTTGCGCCAGCTTGATCCGGCGGTCACCGCCAGGCGCCGCCTGAGTTTCTTTGCCTACGCCCTGGGTGTGGTTGAAGGCGGCGAACTGCCGCCCACGCATTCACAGACATTGCAGCAGTTTCGCGACTGGGGCCTGCCGGTGTCGCCGGAAGTAGGCATGGCGCGCGGCCTTGCCCAGTTGCTGGCGTACTTCCGGCGCATTGGGGCGAAGCGCGACGCGCTGCCGTACGACATCGACGGCGTGGTCTACAAGCTTGACGATTACGCCGGTCAGCGCGAGATGGGTTTTGTCGCCCGCGCCCCACGCTGGGCGATTGCGCACAAATTTCCCGCGCAGGAACAGCTGACCACGGTGGCGGCCATCGAAATCCAGATCGGGCGTACCGGTGCCGCTACGCCGGTCGCGCGCCTGGAGCCGGTGCAGGTGGCTGGCGTGATGGTGGCCAACGCCACGCTGCACAACGCCGACCAGGTGGCGCGGCTGGATGTGCGCGTCGGCGATACCGTTATCGTGCGGCGTGCCGGTGACGTGATCCCGGAGGTCGTGCGCGTCGCGCTGGACCAGCGCCCGGCAGACAGCGTGCCGTGGACGATGCCGGCGGCGTGTCCGGTATGTGGCTCGGCGCTGGTGCGCGAAGAGGGTGCCAGCGCGTGGCGTTGCTCCGGCGGCCTGGTGTGCCTGGCGCAGCGCAAGGAGGCGCTGATCCATTTCGCCTCGCGCCGGGCAATGGATATCGATGGCCTGGGCGAACGCTACGTCGATGCCCTGGTGGAGCTGGAGATCGTGCGTACGCCGGCGGACCTGTATGCGCTCACGGTCGAACGTTTTGTCGCCATGAAGCAGGCGATTGACGAGCGCGACGGCACTACGCCGGAAACGGTCAAGCGCGGCAAGGTGGCGACGCGCTGGGCGGAAAACCTGGTGGCGGGGATCGACGCCAGCCGGGCGACGACGCTGGCGCGCTTCCTGTTCGCGCTGGGCATCATGCACATCGGCGAGAGCACGGCCAAAACGCTGGCGGCGTGGTTCGGACAACTGGCGCTGGTGCGCAACGCGCCAGCGGCGTTGTTGCGCGTGTTGCCCGACGTGGGTGAGGCCGTGGCGCAATCCATTGCCGCGTTCTTTGCGCAGCCAGGCAACCAGCAAGCTGTGGACGCGTTGTTGCAAGCCGGCGTGCACTGCACTGACGAAACTGCGCCGTCACCACGCTGGCGCCAGCGGCTGGATCTGGGCGTACTGCTCGCCGGCCGCTCCATACGTCAACTCAGTGCCGGCCGGGCGGCGCTGCTGGCGTCGCATTGTCCGACGGTGTCGGCGTTGCTGGCGGCGGACCCGACGCAGTGGGTTGCGGCAGGGTTGCCGTCCGCTGCGGCAACGAATCTGCAAGCGTTCCTGGCTGACGTGGACAACCTTGCAGCGTTGCGCCGCGATGAGGCGGCCGTGCAGCAACTGCTGGGCACGATTCCCGCAAATGCCGAAGTGGCGACCATGCCGCTGGAAGGCCAGACGTTCGTATTAACCGGCACCATGCCGACACTCGCGCGCAATCAGGCCAAGGCCCGGCTGGAGGCGCTCGGCGCCACCGTGTCCGGCTCGGTGTCGAAGAAGACCAACGTGGTGGTGGCCGGTGTCGAGGCTGGCTCCAAACTCACCAGGGCGCATGAGTTGGGCGTAGCGGTGTGGGACGAGGCGCAACTGCTGGCGTTGCTGGCGGAGCACGGGGCGTGAAGAGCGGCCCCCTCACCCCAGCCCTCTCCCCCGGTTGCGCCAAGGGAGAGGGAGTTCCGTGCATCGAGGGAGAGGGAGACATACGCGTCGAGGCGGAGGGAGTGTCGGGTTACGCGCGCTCGGCTCCCTTTCTCCCGGCGGAGCCGCTTTTTGCTCCCTCTC
>DATCWU010000347.1:0-1076 GCA_036566165.1 Rhodanobacter sp.
CGCAAGCGCAGACCAATGTCCCCGTCACCTTCGGCCAGATCTTCAAGGCTGGCGACATACCTCGGGGCGAGACGGTTACCGCCACCCTCAATGGCCAACCGGTAGCCTTGCAGGTGGATAGCAAGGCGACTCATCCCGACGGCAGCTTGCGCCACGCAGTGCTGACAGCGATGGTTCCAACGCTGCCGGGTAATGCAACGTTACCGTTGACGCTTTCCACAGGGCCTTCGCCAACGGTGGCCGGACTGGACCAGTCCATCAGCTTGTCGCAGTTGCTTGCGACAAGCTACGACGCCGACGTATCGCTCAACATCGGCGACCGCAAATACACCGCAAATGCCCGCACGCTGCTGCAGACGGCCAACAACACGAATGCGTGCAAGCCGTGGGGCACCCAATGCAACCAGTGGCTTTCCGGCCCCCAGACCAGCGAGTGGGTCGTCAATGGCCCCGTGACGGCGACGGATGGCACAGCCAACCCAAACCTGAGAATCTACTTCGCAGTGCGAGTCTACGCAGACGGCTCGCATGGCACCGTACGCCAAGTACAAACCGATGTCATCGTGGAAAACACCTCGGCCTACACGCCACAGGCACAGCCGCAATACACCGCGACCCTGACCTCAGGGAGTGCGGATTACACCAGCCCGGCACTCACGCAGTACGCCTACACGCGCTGGCATCAGGTGCTGTGGTGGAACAAAGCTCAGCCGGAGGTTTATCTGCAACAGGACACCGGGTATATCCAGGACAGCAAGGCGGTGTCGCGCTACATGTCATTGAGGCCTGGTGAGAAGTTTTTGGCCAGCTTGCGCCAGACCTGCGCGCCCTTGGATCACTGTGATCAGACCCAGAAGATGCACATGGCCGGCGCACAGGCAGCGATTGGTCCGTTGCCGCGCTGGACCAGCGTGTACATCGTCGCCCCGGATGTACGGGCCTACAACTGGATGCTGGCCAACACGGATGCGCTCGGCGCCTACGGCATCCATTACCGGGACCAGGCGACCGGCTGGCCAATCAGCATCCAGAAGCATCCCAACGTCACGACAGCGGCCTGGACCTATGCAAGTGGC
>DATCWU010000354.1:0-2020 GCA_036566165.1 Rhodanobacter sp.
CGGCAAGCACGGCGGGAACGATCCTGCCCCGCCACAAACAGGCGAAAAACCGGCGTCAGGCGCTTGCCGGCAAGTGCGGATAGCCACTGCAGTGTAGCTGCGCCCTGCCCGCGGCGACGTGCAACCGCGCCGGCACACCGAAGGGCAAGGTGAACTTGTCGGGCTCGTGGCCCATCGGCATGCCGGTGATCAGTGGCACGCGGGAGACGGCGCCAATCTGCGCGAAACTGTCGGCCAGCGCGTAGCCATTGTCGTAGGGGCTGGATCGGCACTGACTGAAGTCACCCAACAGCAGCGCGCGCTGCCGCCCCAGGATGCCGGACAAATGCAGCTGGTACAGCATCCGTTCGACGCGGAACGGCGGTTCACCCACGTCTTCGACATACAGGATGCCGCCATCGATCGGCGGCAGGTAGGGCGTGCCGATCAAGCTGCACAGCACCGCCAGGTTGCCGCCCCAGAGCGGCCCCTCGACCGTCAGCTCGGCAGTCGATGACGTACGCCACTCCACCTGCGTTGCCGGCGTGCGCACGGTGTCCCAGAAGTGCTGCCAGGTGAAAGCACTGAGCGCGGGTGCGCCAAAATCCGCCCCCAGCATTGGCCCGCTGAAGGTCACCAGCCCGGCGCGCGCATACAGCGCCAGTTGCACCGCGGTGAAATCACTGTAGCCAACCAGCAAGGTACTGGCGTCACTCAGTCGCTCGCGCAGCGCGGCGTAGTCCAGGCGCTCCAGCAAGCGCGTGGCCCCGTAGCCACCGCGGATGGCCAGCACGATATCCGGCAACTCGGCCATGCTGGCCAGCGCGTTGAAGTCGGCGGCGCGCTCGGCATCACTGCCGGCGTAGCGCTGCTCAGTACGGTCAAGCACCTCCAGCCCGCTCAACTCGCACCCGGCGTCACGCAGACGTTGCACGCCACGGCTCGCGGCCTCGCGATCATGCGGATAGCCAGACGGAGCAATCAGGCGAATGCGAGTTCTGGCCATCAGGGTCGCCCGAAATTTTTACGGGAGCGCACGCTGTGCGCGCATACCTTTTGCCCGTGGCACCAGCGGCACCACACACACCGGGTACGTTCCGGCGCAACGGATCAGACATATTCCACCACTTCCAGACCGAAGCCGGCCAGGCCGACCAGCTTCCGCGGCGTGCCCAGCACCCGCAGGCGATGCACGCCGAGGTCGGCCATGATCTGGGCGCCGACCCCAAGCTGACGCCATTCCTGCTGTTGCACCACATCCGGCGCCTGCACCGCAGGCTGACGGTTGAGGCGCGCCAGCAGCACTTCCGGCGTGTCCTCGCCGGACAGCACCAGCAGCACGCCGCGATCCTCATCGGCGATACGGCGCAGCGCGCTGGTCACGGTCAAACCGAGATCCTCGCGCTGCAGGTGCAACACGTCGGACAAGGTGTTGCGCACATGCACCCGCGACAGCACCGGCGCGCCGTCATCTATCGTGCCGCGCACCATGGCGAAGTGCAGGACGCGGCGGATGACGTCGCGGTAAGCGATGAGGCGGAACGGGCCAAAGTCCGTTTGCACGGCTTCCTCGTGCACGCGTTGCACGGTTTTCTCCGTCTCCAGGCGATAGCGGATCAGGTCGGCAATGGAGCCGATCTTCAAGCCGTGTCTGGCCGCAAAGGCCTCCAGATCAGGGCGACGCGCCATCGAGCCGTCTTCGCGCATCACTTCGATCAACACGGCCGCCGGCTCCAGCCCAGCCAGGCCAACCAGGTCGCAACCCGCTTCGGTGTGCCCGGCGCGGGTGAGCACGCCGCCAGGCTGCGCGGTCAGCGGAAATACGTGACCGGGCTGATTCAGATCCTGCGGTTTGGCCGCCGGTTGCACCGCAACCTGCACCGTGCGGGCGCGGTCGTGTGCGGAAATGCCGGTGGTGACCCCGACGGCCGCCTCGATGGACACGGTGAAGTTGGTGTGCTGCGCCGAGGTATTTTCGCTGACCATCGGCCGCAGGCCGAGCTGCTGTGTGCGCTGCTGGGTCAGCGTGAGGCACAACAAG
>DATCWU010000359.1:0-4095 GCA_036566165.1 Rhodanobacter sp.
CAGGAAAAACGCCATCAGCCCTTCGATCGCCAGCGGCGCGCCAAAGATGTCGCCGACGTAGTGCGAGTAATACGCCCAGTTCATGCCGAACTGGAATTCCATGGTCACCCCGGTGGCCACGCCCATGGCGAAGTTGATGCCAAACAGCACGCCCCAGAACTGCACCATGCGCTTCCACACCTCGCGCCCAGTCATCACGTAGACGCTTTCCATGATGGCGAGGATCCACACCAGGCCCAGGGTGAGCGGCACGAACAGGAAGTGGTACAACGCGGTCAGCGCGAACTGCAGGCGCGAGAGCGTGACCACATCGGCATCGATGAAGATCATGGGCGGGCCTCCGGCAGCGCGGTGGGCGTGGGTGCGAACAGCCGCGAAATCGCCGCCGCGCTGACGTCAGGCTTTGGCTGCGGCGCAAACAGCAGCCACCAGATCAGCAGCAACAACGTGATTTTCAGCGCGATGACGACAAACAGCTCAAGCGTCAGCCGGCGCAATGGTCGCGCTGGCGTGGTTGTGGTGGTCACGGGGCTGGGGAGCGCAGAGCGGAACATGCGGCGAATCCGTGCTGTGGCTGCAACCAGCATACGCCTGCGGAACGTTGTGGGCACGCGCACGCAAGTCGCGCTCGCGACCATAGGGGCTCTCTTGCGGGTCCAATATCGGTGGGAGCGACTTCAGTCACGATGCCTTTGGTGTGCGTGACCGAGTCGATGGCATCGCAACTGCGGTTGCTCGCACGGAACGTGAGGAGGCGGTTACGCCGCGGCAAACGCATCCCGCGTGAGGTTTTCCGGGTCGCCGTCGGTACACACCACGTCGTCCTCAATGCGTATGCCGCCGAATTGGCGGAAGTGCTCGACGCGCACCCAGTCGAGATCGCTGGCGAAGGGTTTGGCGCGCAGCTCGGCCAGCAACATGTCGATGAAATACAGACCCGGCTCGATCGTCACCACCATGCCCGGTTGCAGCACGCGGGTCATGCGCAAGTGCGGATGCCCGGCGGGCGGTTCGATGCGACCGCCGCGCTCGCTTTGCTGAAAGCCGGCCACGTCGTGCACTTCGGCGCCAATCATGTGTCCCAGTCCGTGGGGGAAAAATGCACTGCTGATGCCGCATTCGACGGCGCTGTCCGCACTCATGCGGAAGAAGCCCTGCTCGCGCAATACCTCGGCCAGCACGTGGTGGGCATGCAGGTGCAACTCGGCATAGCTTTGCCCGGCGCGCACCTTGGCGGCGAACCCCTGCTGCGCGGTGTTGACGCAGTCGATCAGGGTCTGGAATTCCCACGCATCCGCCGTGGCATGGGTGCGCGTGATGTCGCTGCCGTAGCCGGCGACGCTGGCGCCGGCATCGATCAACAGCGAACGGCTGCGCTCGGGCGGCGTGCGGTCAAACACCTGGTAGTGCAGTACGGCGCCGTGGGCATTGATCCCGACAATGCTGGCGTACGGCAGTTCCGCGTCGATCTGGCGCGCGGCCGCGAGATACGCCATGTGCGTGTCGAACTCGCTGGCGCCGGCCCGGAACGCCTGTTCGGCCGCGCGGTGCGCACGCGCGCCGATGTGGTTGGCGGCACGCAGCAAGGCCAGCTCGTACGGGGTCTTGCAGCTGCGTTGCCAGTGCAGGTCGTCGAGCACGGCGGCCAGGCCGGCGTCTGCGGTGAAGCCTTGTGCGGCGGCATCGGGAACGATCACCGCGCGTTTGCCGGTTGGCAGTTGCGCCAGCGCTTCGATCGGGCTGTGCACGATGACGATCTCGAACTGGTTCACCCAGTAACCGCTTGGCGCCTGCGGCACGACGTGCCAGTAATCATGCGGCTGCACGAAAATCAGCTTGGGTTGGTGGCCCGGTGTGTACGCGAGCCAGCTGCCCGGCGCGTCGGTCAATGGCAACCAGTGTCGAAAGTGCGGGTTGACGATGAACGGATAGTCCTGGTCGTCGAGAAACTTCACCGGCGGTGAGCCCGCACCGATCAACAAATGGTCGTAGCCAGTGCGGGCCAGAACCTTGTCGGCGCGCTCGCGCAGCGTCATCAAGTGGCTGGGGTAAAGCGCGGCGAACGAATCGGACATGGGGCTTCCTTCGGTGGGATGAGCGCGTGACGGTTGCGCCCGGTGCGGCGCGTGGCGCCCGCGACGGGCAATCACCAGCATAACGACATCGCGCATGGACCTGCGCTGATGTCGCTCACGTCAGCAGGGGATTACGGTGTCGCCAGCCAGTGCTCAAGCTGCACCGCGTCGTGCCCGTCGATGGCCACGATGCGATACCCGGCCCAGACCTGGCCGCTGGCGGCCGGCTCATGCCACTGCTCCTGGATACCCACCTCGATCGTGGGTGGGGGGATGGCGGATGCCTGGCGGGTTGCCGGCAGCGCCACGCTCACCTGGTACAGCGCCTCGCTGCGCGGTGCGCGCGGCCCGATCAACAGCATGCCGCTGCTGGACAGATTGCCCAGTTGCCCCATGGCTTGCCCGCTGATGATATCGGTCACGATGGCCGCGGTGCTGGCCCGTTTGCGTTCGGCGCGACGCTGATTGCCGGCGGGATCACGTTGGCTCATGGCGTCGACTCCGTGCTGACGGCCGGTCGCGGCGAGGCCTGGCGCAACACGCCGGTCAGGCCGCGCCACGCGCGATCGAGCAAGCTGTCGCGCTGTGGTTGTACCTCGTGCACCCGTCCGCTGGCGATTTCGCGGGCGAGATGGGTCAGGGTGAAATCCTCCGTGCGCTGGCCGCGGCGCGTCACCAGCAGGCAGCGCCCGGACATCGGGGAGTACCACGCCAGTTTGCGCCGCACGACGGCGGCGCCGGCGGTGCCGTCAAAGTCGAACCAGGTACCAAACGGAAGTTGGCGCAGGTGACGTTCGACGAGTATTTCACGGGGGTCGGCCGACTCGGTATGGACGCTCGGCGTTGGCGTTGGCGTTGGCGCCGTGGATGCGGACACCGATGCAGCCGCAGACGACTCCTCGTTCGCCATGTCGCCCAGTCGCCGCCGTTGTTTGAGCCGCACGGCCAGGTCGGTGGTGCTGAGCTGGTCGGTGCCTGGATCGGTCAGTGGCAGGCCGAGCAGGCGTTGTGCCACCTGGAGTGCTTCGTCCTCGTGCATGCCGATTTGTTGCAGGCCGGTTTCCACGTCGTGCTGCAACTGGTGGCGGTCGCCTATCGGCAGGCGGCCGAGCAGCTGATCAGTAACGACCAACTGGTCGCCGAAGGCGTTGCTGGCTTCGCCATGCCGCAGCAGGGTGAGCGCCAGCACGTCGGACCATGCGCGTTCCAGCAGCGCGCGCAGCAACCCGCGGGGAGGCGACAGCGCAAAACGCGCGGACATGATTTCGGCGGCGCGGTGACGCGCAGCGTCCAGACGATCCCGGCCCTGGGCGGCCTCGACGTGTCGACGTTCGGCGGCTTTGGCCTTGCGGCTGAGCAAGGCCAGGTGATGTTCGATGTCGGCGAGCAACATCGTGTACAAGGCGCTGCTGGGTGGCTCTTCGCTGGCCCGGGTCACCAGGTGTTCCAGTTTGCCCGCCAGCAGGCGGCTGGCGTCGTCGTCGCTGCCATCGACCCAGTCATTGGCCGCGGCGGTGACCGTTTCCAGCAGGCGCCGGGCAGGATGCTCACGTTGTTCGAAGAACCCGCGGTCGGCGACGGCCATGCGCAACACTGGCAGCTGCAGGTTGCCAAGCAGGGCGCTGGCGCTGCCACCTTGCTGCAATTGTTTGCTCAGCTGCTCGAACAGCATCGCCACGAGTTCCACGGTGTCGCGTTGTTCGCCGCTCAGTTGCGTACGTGGTGCGTCAGCGCTCTTGCCGGCGTTGAGCTGGGTCAGTAATTCCTCCTGCAAGAGTGCGGCACTGCGCAGTTCGCGGCTGGCCTGGTCAGTGACCTGGCGCAGATGCTGCTGCAGCGCGCCCAGTGCGGTTTGCAATTCCTCCGTGCTGGCCGCCCGCTCGATCCCACCGTGAGCGGAGTTGCCACCGGCTACCGTGCGATGCTGTGCCAGCAGGTTGCGCAGCGACTCCAGTACTTCGATCGGCGCGCTCGGGGTGGCCGCCCGTTGGCCGTTTTCCGCGTCAGCCGGTACCGGCTC
>DATCWU010000377.1:0-15049 GCA_036566165.1 Rhodanobacter sp.
GGCTACCGCCGTACCCGCATTCATCGGACATACCGAGAAGGCGGACAACCGCAGCAAACCGTTGTCGTTCAAGCCGTGGCGCATCAGTTCGATGGCGGAGTTCCATCAGTACTACGGGATGGCGCCAAACCCGCGTTTCAACGTGGTGGCAAAGTCCGATCCGTCCGCACTGGCTGATTTCACGGCACTTGGCCAGGACAACAAGTCAACCGAATACGTGCTTGACCAGCCGGCGGGCAAGGATGGCGGTTACTACACGCTGTACAACGCCATGCGACATTTCTTCCAGAATGGTGGCGGCCCGTGCTACGTCGTTTCGGTGGGCGACTACTCGCAAGATCTCGATGTGGAGAAGTTCAGCCGTGGCATCGAGGAACTGCTCAAGGAGCAGGAGCCCACGATGCTGGTGATCCCGGAGGCCGTGCTGCTCAAACAGCCCGACTGCATCAGCTTGCAGCAAAACATGCTGGCGCACTGCGGCGACAAGATGAAGAATCGCGTGGCGATTCTCGATGTCTGGGGTGGTGACAAGCCACGAAATGACCCAAGTGGCGATCCGGTCGACAAGTTTCGCAACGACCTGGGCATCAATTTCCTCAATTACGCCGCGGCCTATTACCCGTGGGTGAATACCACCGTCGTCGGTGACAATGAACTCAGCTACGAGAACATCGCTTCCGCCGACGTCTTGCAGGCGTTGCTGCGAAGCGAGCTTGGCCTGCCCGCGACGGCACCCGATGGCGCCGCTCTCAAGGCCAAAGAGCAGATCCAGGCGATTGCCGACATCACGAAGGATTGGAGCACCGTCGAGCCGAAGCTGACGGACGATGCAATCCTGGCCAACAAGGCCATGCTCAACAAGACGCTCATCACCATCAGCCCCTTGTTCAACACGATCATGCAACTGGTCAGGAGCAAGTTGAACCTGATGCCCCCGAGTGCGGCGATGGCGGGCATCTACACCATGGTCGACAACAGCCGCGGTGTGTGGAAAGCCCCTGCCAACGTCAGTCTGGCCGGTGTCGTTTCGCCTGCGGTCACCATTTCCGCGGTTGACCAGGAAGATCTGAACGTCACCACCCAGGGCAAGTCCATCAATGCCATTCGCTCGTTCATCGGCGAGGGCGTGCTGGTGTGGGGCGCGCGCACCCTGGATGGCAACAGCCTCGACTGGCGTTACATCAACGTGCGCCGCACGATGATCATGTTGGAGGAGTCTTGCAGGCTGGCGGCGAAGGCCATGGTGTTCGAGCCGAACGTCGCCAATACCTGGGTCACCATCAAGAGCATGATCCAGAACTTTCTGACCAGCATCTGGAAGCGCGGCGGCCTTGCCGGCGCCGTGCCGGACGATGCCTTCAGTGTGCACTGTGGTCTGGGCGAAACGATGACGCCGGACGATATCCTCGAGGGGATCCTGCGCGTCACTGTGCTGGTCGCCATGGTGCGCCCGGCAGAGTTCATCGAGATCACTTTCCAGCAGCAGATGCAGAAATCGTGATAGAGCGCGGGCTGCCTTGTGTGGTGGCTCGCGTTGCGTATCGCAACACCTTGCATTGACGGAGTATTCCCATGGCAGATGATGGTTCCCAGCAATCCACCAATATATGGCCGATGCCGAAGTTCTACTTCGAGGTGAAGTGGGATTCGGCCGTGATGTCTTTCGAAGAAGTCTCTGGACTGGATGTCGAATCCCAGCCGATCGAGTATCGGCATGGCGACAGTCCGGTGCACGCGACCATCAAGATGCCGGGACTGAAGAAGTACGGCAACGTGACCATGAAGAAGGGCGTGTTCAAGGGCGACAACAAGTTCTGGGACTGGTTCAACCAGATCAAGATGAACACGATCAAGCGCGTGCCGGTCACGATCAGCCTGCTTGATGAGGGTGGCAAGCCCACCATGGTGTGGACCCTCATGAATGCATGGCCGACCAAGATCACCGGCACCGACCTGAAGGCGCAAGGCAACGAGGTGGCGATCGAGACCATCGAGGTTGCACACGAGGGGCTGACCATCGCCAATGGTTAAGCCGGCAACAGGTCGACTCGATCGTGAGTGACATAGCCAGCTGGTTGGGGGCGCCACTGCCCGCTGCATTCCAGTTCACCGTCAGCTTCAACGGGATTCCGTCAGGTATCGACAGCTCGTTCCAGGAGGTCTCGGGCCTGGAACTGACCATGGACGTGGAGGAGTTGCGCGAAGGCGGTGAAAACCGCTTTGTGCATCAATTGCCCAAGGGTGTGCAGCAGAAAAAGCTGATGCTCAAGCGCGGTGTAGCCGGGGTGACTTCACCGCTGGTTGTCTGGTGCAAGGCAACGTTGGAGGGGGGGTTGTCGGTACCGATCCTGCCCGTGCCGTTGCTGATCAGCCTGCTGGATGCATCGTCATTGCCGGTGCGCTCATGGTTGTTCAGCAACGCCTATCCCGTTCGTTGGGAAACCGATGCCTTCAATTCGACCAAGAACGAAGTGGCGCTGGAAACGATCGAACTTGCCTATCAATACGCTCAGAGGGTGTTGTGAGATCCTGCCATGACGATCGAAATCCGCCAGATGGTGATCAAGTCGAATATCGCGAATGAGGCCGGAGCGCCGGTGTCCGGGCAGCCGACGGGCGACGAGACCTGTGCCAGCAATGATGGAGGGCGTGGAGACACGGACATCCGCAACACGCTTGTCGCTGAACTTGAGCGGTTGCGGGAGCGTTGAATGATACCCAGCCTTTCCGGTCAGAAGGCCGCACTCAAAATCATTGCCTGCACCATGAGCGGTGATTCGGCAGAGCCGAGCAAAGATCCATCGAGGTCGGTGTCGCTGATGATCAACCCGTCCGAGTTGAGTCTCAAGCGCAAGACCGAGTTCAGCACCTGCGTGCCGATGGGCGATGCCGGAAGCGGACGAAACTTCAGCCGCATGCAGCCCGACACACTGGCCTTTGTCACAGTGTTCGATGGCACCGGCGCAGTGCCGTTGCCGGCGAATTCGAATCTTCCGCGCGAGGTCGAGGATCAACTGGACGCCTTGAACAAGGTCGTCTATGCCTACGATGGCCAACAGCATCAACCCGATGTCGTGCAGATCGTATGGGGCAGGTTGCTGTTCAACGGGCGCCTTACGTCGCTGGATATCGACTACACGTTGTTCCGGCCGAGCGGGACGCCCTTGCGCGCCAAGGTGTCCATGTCCTTTCAAGGCTACAAGAGCCGGCAGGAGGCGGTGCTTGAGGCCAATGCATCCTCGCCCGATCTCAGTCATCTGGTGGTGGTGAAGGATGGCGACACGCTGCCTTTGCTCTGCCATCGCATCTATGGTGACAGTGGTTATTACGTCGATGTCGCGCGCTTCAACGGATTGCATGCGTTTCGCTGCCTCAAGCCGGGCGTGACACTGCACTTCCCGCCGTTGGGCTGAGCCATGGCCGAATCTCCCAACAACAGCGCGGAGGGTCCGGTTCGCGTCAGCGTAAGCATCGGGGGGCAATCGCTTGCCACCCTGCCGATCGTGACCGTCACCGTGCGTCGTGCGATCAATCGTATCCCGTGGGCAGAGATCGTGCTGTTGGATGGCGATATGCCGACGGGCAGTTTCGCACTGAGCGATGCCGAGACCTTTGCCCCGGGTACCGAGCTGACCGTCAGCGCCGGTTTTGGCGCCGACGAGTCGGTGCTGTTCACCGGTGTGGTGATCCGACATGGCGTGAAGATTGACGGCGCCGGCAGTTCGCGCCTGGTGGTCGAGTGTCGCGACAAAGCCGCCAGGATGACCATCGGTCGAAAGAACGCCAATTACCTACAGCAGAAGGACAGCGACATTGTCGCGACGTTGATAGGCCATTACGACTTGTCGGCGGATGTGCAAAGCACGGCCACGCAATACGACGAGCTGGTGCAGTTCTATTGCAGCGACTGGGATTTCATGCTGGCCCGCGCCGACGCCAATGGTTTGCTGGTGAATGTCGATGCAGGCAAGGTGAGCGTGAAACCACCGAATGCTTCCGGCGCGGCGGTGCTGTCCGTCGGCTGGGGGAGCGAGTTGTTGTCCTTCGAAGCCGGGATTGACGCACGCACCCAGTTCACTGCGGTGCAGGCAGTGTCGTGGGATCCGAAGCGGCAGGCCGTGGCGCTGGGCGATGCGGCCAGCTCGGTCAGCCTCAATGCGCAGGGCAATCTCAGTGGCAGTGTGTTGGCACAAGTGGCTAGCCCTTCGACCTGCGTGTTGCAGACGGGAACAACCCAGCCCATGGCAACACTCGCAGGATGGGCAAAGGCGGCGCAGCAAAAAGCCGCGCTGGCACGCATCCGTGGACGCATGCGTTTTCTGGGCAGTGCCGATGCCGTGCCTGACAGCCTGATCGAGGTGAAGGGCGTCGGTGCACGTTTCAATGGCTCAGTTTATGTATCGGCTGTCGAACACCATCTGGGCAACGGGAGCTGGACGACGGATGTGGAGTTTGGCCTGCGGCCGGAGTGGCATGTGGAGCGCGGCGATGTAATGGCGCCCGCCAATGGGGGGCTGCTGCCGGGCGTCAGCGGGTTGCAGATTGGTGTGGTGGTGAAGCTCGATGGTGACCCGGAAGGGGAAGAGCGCATCCAGGTCAAGGTGCCGGTGTTGCAGGCGCAGACTGAAGGGGTGTGGGCGCGGTTGTTGCAGTTCTATGCCTCGAATGCATTCGGTGCGTTCTTCGTGCCGGAAGTCGGCGATGAAGTGCTGCTCGGTTACCTGAACGACGATCCGAGTCACCCCGTGGTGTTGGGTTCGTTGTACAGCAGCTCGCACAAGCCGGCTTATCCGCTTGAAGCCGAAAACAACACCAAGGGCATCGTCACGCGTTGCCGGCACAGGATCGAGTTCAACGAGCAGGACAAGATCATCACGGTGACGACGCCGGGAAAGAACCAGGTGGTACTGGATGACAAGGACCAGTCCATCACGTTGCAGGATCAGCACAACAACAGCATAAAGCTGTCCAGTAGCGGCATCGCGCTGACGAGCCAATCCGACATCAAGCTTACTGCGCAGGGTGGGGTCACGATCCGCGCGAATGCCGCCATCGACATCGAGGCCCAGGCCGATGTCGAGGTGAGCGGCCTCAACGTCAATTGCGCAGCCCAGATCGGCTTTGCCGGTAAAGGGTCGGCCACTGCCGAGCTTTCCGCTGCCGGACAGACCACCGTGAAGGGCGCGATGGTCATGATCAATTGAGGAATTCGATGCCGCCCGCCGCCCGTCTTACCGATATGCATGCCTGCCCGATGCAGACGCCGGCGTTGCCGCCGATCCCGCATGTGGGTGGCCCGATTGTCGGGCCTGGCGTACCGACCGTGTTGATTGGCAAGTCGCCGGCCGCCGTGGTGGGCGACAACGCGGTGTGTGTGGGATCGCTGGACGTCATCGTGAAGGGTTCCGCCACGGTAATGATCAGTGGCCGCCCGGCAGCGCGCCTGGGTGATGCCACGGCGCATGGCGGCAACATCGTGGTTGGCTGCCCGACAGTCATGGTCGGAGGCTGAAGATGGCTGACTTCCTCGGCCGCGGCTGGAGTTTTCCCCCTCGATTTGATCCTCGTACCAAGGAAGTCGTCATGGTGAGTGGTGCGGAGGACATTGCCGAAAGTCTGCGGATTCTGCTGTCCACGTCGCCCGGTGAGCGGGTGATGCTGCCGGCCTACGGCTGTGCATTGCGGCGAATGGTATTTGAGGATTCCAGCGAACAGACCATCACCGAAATCAAGGAGTTGATCCGCAAGGCGATTCTGTTCTTCGAGCCAAGGATCACGTTGAACCGGATCGATACGCAGGTGGTGGATGCGCTGGATGGGCGGCTCGATATCCTGCTGGACTACACCGTGCGTACGACCAATACGCGGCACAACCTCGTATACCCGTTTTATCTGCACCAAGCCACCAATCCGGTACGGGCCTGAATCAGTCCCATGCACTCAGGCACACAACAGGATCAACGTCTCGCTGCCGCACTCACGCCCGGCTATATCCTGCCGGAGGAGTTCACGTTGGCCCAGCGTGTCCGCCTGCTGCTTGGGCATGCCGCGCAACTCGATTTTGCGGGCAGCGACAGCACTGACGCCGGTCGCTGGGACGATGCCTTGCGGGGTGATGAGAGCGTGCTGCTGGCGGAAATTGCGTCCTATCCGCTGGAAGCCACGCAGGAAAGTTTCGCCAAGGCCTGGCCGTGGGCCGGAGAGCAGCATCTGTGGCGCCGCGTCCGCCAATTGCTGCATTGCTTTGATCGCTGGATCCAGTGGCTGGCGCGGCACGAGACACCGGTGGCAATGCAAGTGCAGCAGGCCATGATGCAGCCCATGGGAATAGGGTTGCGCGAGATGCTGCGCAAGGCTGTCCGCTGCTTCGGGCTCGATGACGGCGAAGCGGCAAAGCTGCATGTGATGTGGGGTCTGGACGTACCGGTGACGGATGCATCCGTCCAGTCCATGACTCTCGATCAACGCCTCCAGTTGTTGCGTCGCCTGTGGGGCGCCTTGTGCATGGCGATTGCCAGGTTGCGCCCTCTGGCGCAAGCACGGTTGCCGCACAGTCTGTCCAATGAGGCACACGAGCCGGCAATGGGATTGCTGCTCACGGCGTTGCAGCTTTGCCAGGACACATGTGCCCCGCTCAACCGCTTTCCGGAGCGCCTCACCGATTTCTATTATCTCGAACTGCTCCGTATGCGCGCGCGTGCGCCTGCCGTCGAGCAGGTACACCTGCGCTTGCAGCGCGACCCGCATTACCAGGCACCCGTGCAGGTGCATCGCGGTACGTATTTCCTCGGAGGCAACGACAAACACGGGCACGCCATCGAATTTGCCGCCGATCAGCCTCTGGAAGTCACCGATAACCAGGTGGTCGCGCTCTACAACCTGCGGCTGGAGCGTGATCCGCTGATTTCGCCGGAAAACGCATTGGGCTATGTGACGCGGGTGAAGACGCAGGCCGTCCCGTTGCAAGCGCCGGAGAGCGCCTATGCCGAGGCTCCTGCCTGGTGGCCGTTGTTCGGTGGGCGAGTGAGAGGGCTGGCGGCCAAGGCGCAGAACGCGGTGCTTGGTTTTGCTCTCGCTTCGCCGATGCTTGTGCTCAGGGAGGGTGATCGCCGCATAAAGCTCGTTTTGCGGTTTTCGCATCCCGGTAACGATGACGAAGCACTGCTGACACTGTTGCGGTATCCGCAGGAGCAACGCAACGAAAATTGGTTGGGCAGGGTGTTCGATCGTTTCAACCGTCACGAGGCGAGGCATCACCCGTCGCGGTTGCCGCGAGCGCCGGGCGAAACCGTCGAGTCGTTGGCAAGTGCGGCGTGGAAGCGCGTGGCTCGATCCGCAGGTGACGCCCAACTGTGTTATCTGGTCGCCCGTTGTCTTGCGGCCCGGGATCAGGCGTTGTTCCGCGAACGCCTGGGGTGGTTGTTTGCCGCCTGGCTCACGGCGGCCGACGAAGACTTGCATCAGGCTGATGTCGAAGCCTTGCGCGCGCACGCCGCCGAGTTGCCGGGAAGCGATGGTCCGCGCGCAGTGGAAATCGATGACCCGCTGATCCTGATTTATCCACACGAGCATGCCGGCGAACAGGACATGCCCGATCGCAGATTGATTTTTGCGCGCCTGTTCCGCGGGATCTGGCAGGCGGAGCTGAGCGTGGCCGGCGGCTGGCTGGTGCTGGACGATGTCCTGGTGCGGCGGCACGAAGGCGGTGACGGTCTCGGCGGTGGTATCGAAATAAGCCTGTTTCTGGGGCCCGAGCACCCGGCGATCATTCCGTGCCAGCCGACCATCCACGGCGATGCGTGGCCAGCGCAGCCGTTGTTGCGACTGGTCCTGCAAACCCGTACGCGGGTCTATGCCTACAGCCTGTTGCAGCAGCTGGTGCTGCACGACATCGTGTTGAGCACCGACGTCCGCGGCATGCGCGATGTCGTGCTGTACAACCAGTTGGGACGGCTTGATGCGGGCAAGCCATTTCAACCTTTCGGTCCGCTACCCGCGCTTGGCTCCTATTGCGTATTCGGCAACGAGGAGTTGGCGGTCAAGGCCTTGCGCTCATTGCGGCTCAATCTGCGGTGGGGACAGCTGCCCACCGGAGAAGGCGGGTTCACCGAGCACTATCGGGGGTATCCCGGCAAGTGGACGGCTGCAACCTTCCGGGTTCGTCCGAAAGTGCTGCGCGATGGCCAATGGCGCGGTGAGGAGGCGGGAAGCCTCGGCCTTTTTCAGGGCGACTACCAGTTGGCTGACACCATCAGCCTGGAGTTGTCCGAGGCCGATCTTGCGCTCTATCACCGGGCTCAGCCCAAACCGGTAGTGCCGTTCGGTTATGGTGCGAACACGCGGAATGGCTTCTTCCGGCTGGATTTGTGCGCGCCCGAAGCGGCGTTCGGCCATGCACTGTATCCACGCTTGCTGTCTGGTGCGTTGACCCGCAATGCGCGCCTGAAGAAGGCGAAGCTGGCTCAGCCGTTGCCGCAGGAGCCATACACCCCCGTCATCGAACACATCTCGCTCGATTACACGGCCAGCCAACTCATCGCGCCGAAACCATCGGCCGACCCGCAGTCGGGACGGCTGTTCCATCTGTACCCGTTCGGCCACGACTGTCCGTACGCTCTGGCGGGCATGGATGGTGTGCCCCTGTTGCCACGCTACATGCAGGACGGGAATTTGTATCTTGGCCTGTCGGGCTCGGATCCGCAGGGAGTGCTGAACCTGTATTTCCAGTTACGTCCGGAAAGTGCCGTGGAATGCTGGCAGACCGAACGTCCGCAGCTTGCATGGTCGGCATGGTGCGCGGGTGGGTGGTGCGAGCTGGAACCGGACCGCGTGCTGTCGGACGCCACCCTCGGGTTCCTGCGCAGCGGCATCGTGGTACTCGACCTGCCGCCTGGCATGAGTACCGACTGCCCGCGGTTGCCCGGCAGCTTGTACTGGCTGCGCTTGAGTGCGAACGGGGACTTGGCATGCTGTGCCGGCTTGTACGCCGTCTACACCCAGGTGATAAGTGCCAGTTGCGTGAAACCGAGAGACGTCGCCGAAGCGTGTGCACCGTTGCCGCCCGGTACGGTCCGGGCGCCATTGCATGCCATTGGTGGCCTGCGCACCGTGGAGCAGATAGGTCCGTCGTACGGTTTGCGTGAGCCGGACGCGGCAAACGTACTGCGCATGCGTGGCGCCGAACGATTGCACCACAAGAACCGGGCCAGCACCCCTTGGGACTATGAGCGGCTGTTGCTGGATGCTTTCCCCCGGACGTTCAAGGTGAAATGCTTCGCCAACGGCGAGGCACTTGGCTCGGCTGCTGTCGCGAGGCCGGGGGGAGTGTTGGTGGTTGTCGTGCCGGCCCCAAGCCAGGGAGCGTTGTTCCGCAGTACCGAGGCACCGCGCTTCGATGCCGCCGTGCTCGAACAGATGGCCAATTATTTGCGGGAACGCAGTACGCCCGGGGTCCGGATCGTGGTGCGCAATGCTGTCTACGAACGCATCCAGGTGCGTTGTGCATTGCGTCTGGCCAGGGGAAGTCATCCGGGGGCAGCATTGATACGGATCAATCGCACCATCGTCGAGTTTCTTTCGCCGTGGCACCCGGAAGGCAATCGCGCCAATTTCGATTGGGATATCCGGACTGAAGCAATCGAGGCACGCTTGCGTGAACTCGACGGGATTGACGCGATCGGCCCGATGTCGCTGCTGCATGTCGTGCAAACTGATGACAAAGTCCATCAGTTGCGCGATACCGCCCGCATGCGCCGGGCCACGCCGGTGCGACAAGTGCGCCCCGTGCAGCCATGGAGCCTGGCGTTGCCGACACCGCACCATTTGATTGAGTTGATTGGTGCGCCGTTGCAGAGCGAGGCGCCGGCTACGGGCGTCGGCAAGCTTGAGGTCGGCAATACGTTCATCGTCAGTGCCACGGCGCCGGAACCGGGCTCGGAGGCACCATGACCATCTGCAACCGCGAGTCCCTCAGGAGTTACTTCAGCGACGGCGCGCTGCCGACCCAGGAGCATTTCGCCGACTTGATCGACTCGATGCTCAACATGAACGACGAGGGCTTCTACAAGTCGGTCGAGGGTGGCTTCGAGATCTCAGCCGCGACGGGATACGAGACCCTGCTCAGCTTTTTCCGCGACCAGGATCCGGACGTGCCGCTGTGGAAAGTCGGTTTTGGTGGCGCCCAAGGCCAGCTCTTGATCCGGCCCAATCCGGGGTCGCAGGATGGGCAGGCAGAAACCATTCCCCCATTGTGGTCACTGGATCCCGCGGGGCGGGTAGGCATTCGGACCGCCAATCCGCAAGCCGCCCTCGATGTCGATGGGGTCCTGCGCAGCACGGGACGCCGCGGCAGCTATGCGCGAATATCAAAGGCCCCGCTGTTGGCCGATGGCGAATGGCAGGATCTTACCGATGACCTGGATGGCTGCCAGGTCTTCGAAATCACAGCCGGCGTCGGCCATCAGGGCCAGGGGCGGTTTGCCCTCGTGCATGCGGTGGCCTTGAACACCTATAACCCGACGCTGGGCATTCTTAACTTTTTCAATCGCAAACGTCCCATTCGCGGCAGTCATGCGTTCTATGCACGTCGCTGTGATCGACTGCAATTGCGCTGGAAGGGCAGCAGCGGCCGCAATGCACGCTATCGCCTGCAGATCCGTACTGGTTGCGACTACGGCCAGGGTGTCATGATCCAGGCCCACGTGACCCAACTCTGGTTTGATCCGCACATGCGCGGCGGGCAAGGGACGCCGTGAGCGCGCGCATTGAAACCACTCCGGGCGGATTGTCGTCGTCCCTGCCCCAGGGGCGCGTCGCGCCGGAGCCATCGCCACCGGCGGCGTTGATCGCGCGGCATCGTGGCGACGACCCATTCGCCTTCGAGGCCTTGCGGAAGCGGGGGATTGCCCTGGTTCAGGCGCTCACCGGGGAGTCGTGGAGCGATTTCAACTATCACGATCCCGGCGTCACCCTGCTGGAGGCGTTGTGCTTCGCACTGACCGAAAACGTATTCAGCGCAGAGCAGCCATTGATCGACCAGCTCACTGCTCCGGACGGGCGTGTCCATTATCGGCGGCTGGGCCTGCATGCCGCCGAGGAGATCCTGCCGTGTCGACCGTGCACCTCGATGGATTATGTGTGCTGGCTGCTCGATCGGGTCCCCGGTGCATTGCAGGCGCACGCGATGATGCCGCGCGGCGACGGGTTGTGGCGGGTGGGGCTCGAGGTAACGACGTCGCAGACCGAGGGTGCCGCGGCAGCGGGAGCACGCGCTTACTGGGCGCAGCGCAATCTTGGCGAGGATCTCGACGGCCTTCCGGATGTGCTGCAGCCGCGCTGGTGCCGCTTGCAACTGGATTTGAGCGTGGAGGGAACGCGTGCGCCGGAGGACATCCTGGCCGAATTGGTTGCTTGTTGCGCCGAACACATCGATGCGGCGCCGCGTCGGGAGTCGCTGCAGGAACGTCTCGACGAGCGCCATGACGGCGCGTTTTCGTTGGCCGATGCATTCGATGGGCCGCGCTTGCGCCAAGGCTGGATCGCCGCCGACAGCTTGGCGCTCGATTCGGATCAGCGCGTGTATTTCGGCGACCTGGCGCGACTCGCCCAGTCGATCGAAGGCGTGCTTGAGGTACGCAAGATCAGCCTGCTGACGGAGGACGGGGCTGAAGGCGAGGATGCCTTGCCGCGGAGCGAGGATGACAGGGTCCTGCGATTGCGCTGGCCTGATACCGCGGCCGCCCTGGCGGGTTGGCATGTCACGCGCCACGGAACCCCGATTGCGCTCGCGATCGAACCCTTGCTGCATCGTCTGGATGATCTGTGGCGTAGTGCCGGTGGACGTGCCGCTGCCGATACCGCGCCGTCGACGCTGGGCTCGCCGCTGGCCCGGCCGCAGGGCCATTTCGTGATGCCGGATGCGTATGTGTCGGCGTACCGGCAGTTGCCCGGAATCTATCGCGAACGTTTCGATGGCGCACTCGCGTCCGCGGATGCAACTGATGCAAATCAGTTCCGTGCCTATCTTGCGTTGCTCGAACAGTGGCTTGCCCACGGTGCAGCGCAAACGCGCTATCTGCGCGAGCTTTACACGATCGGGGCCGGAGTGCGGACGAGCTATGCCTGGGAGGTGCTCGGCGAGAAGCATATTCCCGGGCTGGGCGCGTTATACGCGATGGCTCCGGAACAGATACGTACCGCGGTGTATGCGCCCGCCGACGCAGCGCTGGAGCGCCGCGGGCGTGTGCTCGATCACCTGCTGGCGCTCCACGGCGAGGGGTGCGGGCAGGGAAGCATCCGGCCGTTTGGCTGGTATTACGGTGCCGAGGCGTGGCAGCGTCACTTGTTTGAGCAAAAGCGCCAGATGCTGTTGCGCATTGCTTCATTGACGCGGGATCGCTACGGCGCGATCGATTACAGTCGTCAATCTCTTGGGCGGCGCGGCAACACGTCGGCCTTGCAGCAGCGGGTCAGCTTGTTGTTGGCGTTCAAGCATCATCACGATCGCTTGTTGCTGGCGTCCCTGAAACAGGCAGGTTTGGGGCTGGCCAGCGAAACGGCCAGGTTCACCACGGCTGGTGCCGCCCCACAGGAAAGTCGCCCGTTGACGCTCTGGGGTGCGGGGCGGGAACGGGCCGTCGCGCGGCTCGGCAAGGACCTGGCTGGAGCCGCTCGCGTACTCACCCAGCATTTCCCGGATCTCGATCCGCGTGCCTTGCCACCGGCCTTGCTGCGCAGTGCCGTGCACGCCGATCGCTATCGGCACGTGCAATCCCGGGCACTGTGGGTGGGGCCCGACGAAAACGGGCGCTGGTGGCACTTGCCACTGCGTTCGGCACGCATCTCGATGGATGCCGCGGCGATTTGCCTGCACGAATTCGTCTGCCAGTTGCAGGCGGAGTGCGAAGGCCTGCACATGGTCGAGCATGTCCTGTTGCGCCCGCTTGTCGGGGTTGACGCGGGCGTGCCCGACGATTTCTACAGTTACCGCCTCACGGTGGTGTTTCCCGGTTGGACAGCGCGTGGCCGTGACCCTTCATTTCGTCGTGTCGCCGAGGAAACGCTGGTGTTGAGTACCCCTGCGCATTTGCGGGTGCAGGCACTCTGGCTGGATGCCGTCGCGCTGGCCCGCTTCGAGCGTTGTTTCTCGGCATGGCTGGAGGCCAGGCAGGCGTATTGCGCAGCATGGTTGAAATCAGCAGTTGGGGAAAATGATCTGGTGGTGCGGCGCCTGGAGAGCTGGGCGCGTCTGTTGCGTTGGCAGTTGGCGCGGCAACTGCCTCAGGCCGGACGGCATGCCGCGGGAGAGGCCGCGTGAGCCGACATGTCATTGAAACGCTGAACTGGGTTTGTCACGGCACGGACCCTCGTCTTGGCTTCGCGCAACAACAACAGTTCAGCGAGTTTTTGCATGGGCGGGGGGCGCAGGTGCTGGACGCATTGTTTGATCGCCTGTCGCCGGACAATGAAGTTTGGCGCATTGATCGACTGGACGTCGACTTGGGGAAGATATCCCGAACGGCGGATTTCGACAGCATGGCGCGACGGCTGGAGAGCGTGCTCGAGACCGAGTTGCAGCGGTTGCGTGGGAATGCTGCGCCCGACCCGTTTGCCGGCCACTCGGCCACTCGGCCGCGCCGCCGGGAAGATGGCGAACTGGACAACTTCCTGTATTACCTGGAGCACGGGCGTCTGCCTTGGTCGATGCCGGCCATGGGGCGCGGTGACATGGCCAACTGGCTCGAGCGGTTGGCGTTGCGCAGCGGCCCGCGTCTCTGGCAAGCGCTGCAGCGCCTGCCGCACGCCGAGCGCAGCTTGCGCCGGCTGAGCCATATCACGCCATGCCAAGGGCTGCAGGCATTGTTGGCCCAACGTCATCCCCAGCTGGTGCAGGCGCTCGACACGCTCGATGGCACGCTGTTGGAGCCGTTGCGCGTTCAGAGCCGTTTGAGCGCATACCAGATTGTCCAGGTCCGCCAGGCATGGCGGGTGGCTGGTTTGCATGCCTTGTGGGGGCAGGGCGGCAGTGCCTTGGGCATTGCCCGTGTGCAGCGGCTGCTGGCGACGTTGGGTGATGTACTGCTCGGTCAGTTAGGCCAAGGCTGGGCACAAGATCGGCCCAGCTGGCTTGGAACGACATCCATGGCCGTGGGGGCTTCCGATCTGGTACGCGGTCTGCTGTTGGGCGTGCAGATGCGCTTGTTCGGAACATCGCCTGGTTTCGTTGGCCACGCCACCGATACCACGCGCACGGATGCCAGCGGGGATCCTTCGGTGGTCGCCGGAACCCGGCCGTTCATGCTGACTGCCGCCTGGCATGAATCCTTGCGCCAATTCGCGCTCGCCCATCGGGCCGCTTCTGCGGTGCGCGCGGCGGGACTGGGTTTGTCGGCGTTGCAGGTTTATTTGCTCGACTACAGCATCGCCTATCTCAGCGCGGCGGACCGCATACCCCAGGATCACGTGGCCTGGCAGGACACATGGCAGCATGCGCTGGATGCGCTGGACGGAAAGGCGGACACGGGGACGGCTGCCGCCATCAACAATCTTGCGTCGAATGGGGCTGCACGGGCTGCGGCCGAAACGCCGGAGCGGCCACGGATTGCGAGTAACCGCAACAGCAACGGCACCATCTCCCCGGCCGACGACCACCCCGACGACGAGGCGATCTATATCGTTAACGCCGGCCTGGTGCTGCTGGCGAACTACACACCGCAGGTGTTCGCAATGCTGGGCCTGGTGCGTGACGGTGTCTTCGTGGACAAGGCCGCGCAGCACCGCGCCGTGCATTGCCTGGTGTATTTGACGGATGGACATACCGATAGCGAGGAGCACGAGTGGGTGCTCAACAAGCTGCTATGTGGAGTACCCCTCGATGAAGTGGTTCCCCCCGCCGGGGCAATGGGCGACATGCAACCCACGCTCGACAGCTTGCTGGTGGCGGTGATCGCCCACTGGAAGGCGTTGGGTCGTACTACACCGGCCGGGCTGCGGGAGACGTTTCTGCGTCGCCTTGGGCGCCTGCGCGAACATGAAACGCACGAAGGGGGGC
>DATCWU010000380.1:0-1747 GCA_036566165.1 Rhodanobacter sp.
CGCAAAGTCGGAGGGCGTATAGCCGCCTGCATCTGGTGATAGGCAGTGCGCGATGAGTTCGCGCAGTCGTTCGAGAAACATCCGAGCGATCCGCTCAATGGTCTCCCGTCGATGCCGGGTTGTGCTGTACGTCCAGGTGATCTCCAGCACGCCGCCGTATACGCTGCCATTGATCTCGAGCAGATGGCGCCGTGTCTGCTGTGCGCTGCGAGCGGCCCCCGTACGGAACCGCGCGCCCGCTTCGCGACCGAGTTGTCCCAGGTAGTTGAAGCTGACCTCCGGTGTCGGCACGCGTCGCATCGCCGCGCGCAGATCCGCATCGGAGCTGAGATAACGCAGCACTCCATAGCTGAGGCCACGCTGCGGCACCGCCCGCAGCTGCTCCTTCACGCACTGGAGTTGCTCACCCGGTCCGAGTTCCGCGTCGATGTCTACCACTACTGGGTACAGCGACGTGAACCAGCCCGCCGTCCGCGATACATCGAGCGTCGCGATCAACGCCTCGCGACCATGTCCCTCCAAGTTCAGCCAGACTCGCCCGCTGGCGCTCCACTCCGCCAGCGCACAGGCGACCGCCGTCACCAGCACCTCTTGGATCTGCGTGCGATATGCCGCTGGCACCCGCTGCAGTAGCGCCGTCGTCTCCTCCGCTGTCAGCCGCACCTCGATGGCGTCCACCATCCCTTCTAGGTTCTCACCCGAACCCTCCTGCGGCAGCGGCGTCCACGAGATGTCGGCCAGCGTCAGCCAATGTCGCGCAGCTGCATGCGCCTCCTCCCCGGCTGCCCACTGCGCCAACCCCTCCACCCACTGCCGCAGCGAACTCGTCTTCGCCGGCAGCCGCACCGCCTGCCCGCAGCGGAGCTGCTCATAGATCGTCTCCAGATCTTCGAGCAGAATGCGCCATGTCACACCGTCGACAGCGATGTGATGCGCCGCCAGGAACATTAACGGTGTCTGATTCGCTCCCCGCTCGAACAGTCCGCCCGCCAGCAGCTGTCCCTGCGATAGATCCAGACTCGTTTGCCACGCCGCCGTATGTCGTTCGATCTCCGCCTCCGGCGTGGACACGCCGGTCAAATCCACCACCGTCAGTGGCACACGCGCTTCCTCGCGCCATGGTATGTACTCCTGATGCCACCCTCCGTCGTGTGGGCACACCCGCAGCCGCAACGCATCGTGCTGCCGCAGGAGTTCGGCGAGCGAGCGCGCCAGCAGCACCGGCTCGATGCCCGGCGCGGCAAACAGTACGGCTTGGTTGAAATGCGATGCATCGACCGGCAATGCCTCCAGCCACCAGTGTTCGATAGGCAGTAGCGGTACCGGCCCACTCAGCACCCCATCCTCCGCAACGATGGCAGGCCCGCAGCTACCCTCGGCGGCTAACGCCAACTCGGCGATCGTCTGGTGCTGGAACAGCATCTGCGGCGTTAGCCGCAGGCCGGCGTTCTTCGCCCGCGTCACGATCTGAATACTCAAAATCGAATCGCCGCCCAGCTCGAAGTAGTTGTCACGGACGCCAACCTGCTCCAGTCCCAACACCTCACTCCAGATCCGCGCCAGTGTTGCTTCCGCAGCCGTTGTGGGCGAGACATACGCCGCCTCGAGCTCCGGGCGAGTGCTCTCCGGGGCCGGCAGCGCCGCGCGATCCACCTTGCCGTTCGGCGTCAGCGGCAACCGATCCAGCACCACAAAAACTGCCGGGATCATGTAGCTCGGCAACCGCTCCTCAAGGTGGCGCCGGAGC
>DATCWU010000385.1:0-8970 GCA_036566165.1 Rhodanobacter sp.
CAGCTTGTCGCTATACGCTGGCGTATGTTCAAATGGAGAAATAGCGCGTCACATGATGGACGAATCCGCACGAGCGGGCCATCATTCACATGAACTCATCTGAAGACAGGGGATGGAACAGTGAGCAACGAACGTCCTTGGCTGGACAATTACCCGGCTGGGGTACCCGCACAGATCGACGTCGACCAATATGCGTCGGTCCTCACCATGCTGGAAGAGACATTCGCGCAATTTCGCGATCGCCCGGCATTCGCCAATTTTGGCCACCAGCTCAGCTACGGGCAGATTGACACGTTGAGTCGCGAATTCGCGGGTTACCTCAGCGGTGTGCTGAAGCTGACCAAGGGCGATCGACTCGCGATCATGCTGCCGAACGTGTTGCAGTACCCCATCGCCCTGTTCGGGGCCATGCGCGCCGGGGTGATCGTAGTCAACACCAACCCGATGTACACCGCGCGCGAGCTGAAACATCAGCTCAACGATTCCGGTGCCAAGGCCATCGTGGTGCTCGACAATTTTGCGTCGACGCTGCAGCAGGTGGTTGCCGACACACCGGTGCAACACATTGTCACTACCGGCATTGGCGACCTGCTCGGGTTCCCCAAGGGCGCCGTCGTCAATTTCGTGCTCAAGCACGTCAAGAAAATGATCCCGGCATTCCAGTTGCCGGGGGCCGTGCGCTTCCGCGACGCGCTGGCCCAAGGCGCTGTGCACCCGCTGCCGGCAGTGTCCCTGACTCACGGCGACGTCGCCTTTTTGCAATATACCGGCGGCACCACGGGGGTTGCCAAAGGCGCCATGCTGACCCATGGCAACATGATCGCCAACATGCTGCAGGCCAGCGCGTGGATCGGCACCGATGTCGTCAAGCCAGGCACGGAAGTCATCATCACTGCGTTGCCGCTGTACCACATCTTTTCGCTGACCGCGAACGCGTTCGTGTTTGCCCGGCTTGGCGGCCTGAACTGGCTGATCACCAATCCACGCGACATGCCGGCCTTCGTCAAGGAACTCAAGCAATCCCATTTCACGGCGATCACCGGCGTGAACACGCTGTTCAACGGCCTGCTCAACACTCCCGGCTTCGCCGAACTGGATTTTTCCAACCTGCACATGACGTTGGGCGGCGGCATGGCCGTACAGCGTGCGGTGGCGAACCGGTGGCGGACAGTCACCGGCTGCACGCTGGCAGAGGCCTACGGCCTGACCGAAACTTCGCCAGCGGTGTGCATCAACCCGATCGACCTGGCGGCCTACAACGGATCGATCGGCCTGCCGATCCCGTCCACTGATGTCGCGCTCTGGTCCGAAGACGGCAAGCCGCTGCCAATCGGTGAAGTGGGCGAACTGATGGTGCGCGGCCCGCAAGTCATGAAGGGGTACTGGAACCGGCCCGACGAGACCGCCAAAACCATTTCCGCCGATGGCTGGTTGCACACCGGCGACATCGCGAAGATGGATGCCAAGGGCTATCTCTACATCGTTGATCGCAAGAAGGACATGATCCTGGTATCCGGCTTCAACGTGTATCCAAACGAAGTCGAGGATGCCGTGATGGAGCACCCTGGTGTACTGGAAGTGGCTGCGGTAGGCATACCTGACGAACACTCAGGCGAAGTGGTGAAGCTGTTCGTGGTGCGCAAGGACCCGCATCTCTCGGCGGAAGCGCTCAAACAGTTTTGCCATGACAAGCTGACCGGTTACAAACGGCCCAAGGCCATCGAGTTTCGTGACAGCCTGCCGAAAAGCAATGTCGGCAAGATTTTGCGCCGCAAACTGCGTGACGAAAGCAAACCCGCTGCGTGACACGCCGCCGCCAGCGATCCGCTGGCGGCAACCAGCACGACCTCAGTCGTCCCAGGGTTCAAGCGTATCGGCATAACCGCCAAGCAGGTTCCACAACGCCACCTGCTTGTCCTCGGGGATGTCCTGGTAACTGAACCCAATGTTGTGTGCAGTGACGCGGGAGACGACGGCTTCGAGGTGGATACTCAGGTCGCGGCCAAAAATCATGTCCAACATCCAACTCTGACCTGGTTCGCCCAGCCACCCCAGCGGCCGCATCAACATCACTCCCGTGGCTGAAATGTCCACCAATTCGGTTGGCTGCGCCTCACCGCCGCGACTCATCAGCACCGCCGTTTCAATCTGCATCCGGGCCGGGCGCAAACGCTCGTTTTTCACGCCCTCATGTCCATTTGTATCAGTCATCGTCATTCTGCTCATAGCTCGGTGCCCTTGGCCGCACAACACGCTCGACAAGGTACTCAACATCTACGTGGATCACTGCATGTCGCCAGACAGATACTGCGCGTGCCATGCAGGCAACCCGACGACAAACCCGACTGCGTCTGTCTCAATGCAATGAAAGCAAACAGTGTGCCATACAGCAGGTCGCCCGTCTCGCACCGCCTCGCATCACTCCACGCCTCCGACAAACTCACGATCTGCGCCCAGCAAATGCTGCCGCACATTGGTGGGAAAAGCCACAAAAGATGGGTTCCGTACCCAACCATGATGTTACTGTCAGGTGTTGCCAAACAAGACGCGGCAGGTCACATGCAGCCGTGCTCGGTGACGTGCCGCAGCAAATACCGGCGCGCCTGCCATGCCGCCGGATCCGTGCCGATGGGCGGGCGGACATGCCAATCTTCCGGCATCTGGACTTGTCATCGGGCAACGGCTACTCTAACCCCACACGTGATGTGAGACTGAGCGCCCGCCGACAAGTTACGGCGCCAATGGCTTGCCCAGTTACGTCTTCGAACTGAAGCTGATGAACCTTCGTACTTAGCGAGTCGCCAGCGACCCGTGATACGTGGTGATTCAAGACGGACGGGGTTCTTGGCGACAGACGGATGCGCGCAAGGCAACGCGGTGCTGTGCGTCTACAGGTACGCCAGGGTGCCGCCATCGTGCAAACGCAACGCAACACGTGTCAGAGATGCTGCACACGGAAACGCCGCCCGATCGGGTTGCGTGTCCAACGCGGACGGTAACGGCGGGGCAGCAAGATGACCCCGAACTGTGCTGAACGCATTGCCAGCCGCATAGCGTGGTTTACCGATACACATTGATGAGCACTGATCCAGCCGAGCCGCAAAGCCTGGTCGCCGATTCGCCGGACGCGTTTACGGCTGTACCACAACAGCAGGAAATGCCGCTGGCGATTGTGCGCGGCGAGCCGCTCCTGCAGATGCCCCAGGATCTGTACATCCCACCGGATGCACTGGAAGTGATTCTTGAGTCGTTCGAGGGCCCGCTGGATTTGTTGCTGTACCTGATTCGCCGGCAGAACCTGGACATTCTGGACATCCCGGTCGCCGAGATCACCCGGCAGTACATGGCCTACATCGAGTTGATGCACGACGTGATGCGACTCGAACTGGCCGCAGAATATTTGCTGATGGCGGCAATCCTGGCCGAGATCAAGTCGCGACTGTTGTTGCCACGACCACCATTGGCAGAAGGTCTGGAGGAAGATCCACGAGCGGAGCTGGTTCGTCGCTTGCAGGAATATGAACGCTTCAAGCGCGCTGCGGAGGAGATAGACACCCTGCCCCGGCTTGAGCGCGACACCATGGTGGTGCATGCCGACGTGGGCGACCACCACGTGATCAAGTTACCGCCCCCGTTGGAACTGACAGAGTTACTGCTGGCGTTGAAAGAAGTACTGAACCGCGCGGAGCTGTTTGAACACCACGCAGTTCGACGTGAGGCGCTGAGTGTGCGCCAGCGCATGGGTGAGTTGTTGAGTCGACTGGAAGCCGTGGCATTCCAGCGTTTCGACAACCTGTTCGACATCAGTGAAGGCCGCATGGGCATCGTCGTGACGTTTCTGGCGATGCTGGAGCTGGCCAAGGAAATGCTGGTGGAAATTGTCCAGGAAGCACCACGCGCGCCAATTTACCTGCGTGCGAAAGCCGGTTACAGCGATGAGCCGGCCGACACCGACCGGCGCGACGCGCCGGAGGCTGAACCATCACCGCTGGCCGGCGCCACAACGCCGTGACCATCTTCCACTGAATCAGCATTCTTTCAGGTCATGCAGATCGAGCAACTGAAACCCATTGTCGAGGCGGCCCTGCTTGCCTCCACCCAGCCTGTGACCATCCAGCAACTCGGCGATCTGTTCGTCGACGCCGACGAGGTCGACCGCAGCCAGATCGCCAAGGCACTGGAGGAACTGGCGGTTGACTGCGCGAACCGCGGCGTCGAACTGCGGGAGGTTGCCTCGGGCTTTCGCTATCAGGTGCGCCAGGAGATTCATCCTTGGATCTCGCGCATGTGGACCGAGCGGCCGAGCCGTTACTCGCGCGCACTGCTTGAAACGCTGGCGTTGATCGCCTATCGCCAGCCCATCACCCGTCCGGAGATCGAACAAATCCGCGGCGTGGTCGTGTCCTCAAACATGATCAAGACGATGGAGGAGCGCGAATGGATTCGCATCGTTGGTTACCGCGACATGCCCGGCAAGCCGGCGCTGTTCGGCACCACTCGCGCATTCCTCGATTACTTCAATCTGAAATCACTGGACCAGTTGCCGCCACTGTCGGCCATCCGTGACATGGAAGATCCGCAACTGCGCCTCGAACAACCTGCCCTGCCGGCGTACGTCGCACGCGACTTGCCGATTGATCCCGACGCCGCGACTGAACCGGACGAAGTGGCTGCCACTCCAGTTCGTGACGCGGCTTCTGACCACGCTGACGCACGAGCCGCAAGCCCGACTGCCGACGACCATGCCCCGGCACCACCCGGCGCCGATCCAACCACCGTAACCGACACGCGCGTTGACGCACATGTCGAGACCTTCCACACCACTGCCGACGAGGCAGCAAACCTTGCCGCGGATGTCGACCCCGACCCCGCCAAGCCAGATCCCGAGGAGTACCGCGCATGACTGCGCCGCAAAAAACCGTGCTATCCCTGAAACGCGAAGTGCGCAGTGCCGATGTCCCGGCGCTTGAAGAGCGCCTGCACAAAGTACTGGCAAACGCCGGCCTCGGCTCGCGCCGCATGCTGGAGCAGCGTATCCAGGCCGGCGAAGTGGAGCTCAACGGCACGCCTGCCGAAATCGGTACCAGCGTGCATGCGGGCGACCGCATCGTGCTCGACGCCAAGCAATTTGTCGTCGCCACCGACAGCCGCGACGACACCGAAGTGCTGATCTATCACAAGCCCGAAGGCGTGCTGACCACGCGCGACGACCCGGAAGGACGCCCGACCGTGTTCGAGCAATTGCCGCACTTGCAGGGTGCGCGCTGGGTGGCCGTGGGTCGCCTCGACATCAACACCACCGGCTTGCTCCTGCTTACCACCGATGGCGAACTGGCCAACGCCATGATGCACCCCAAAAGCGGGCTGGAGCGCGAATACCTGTGCCGCGTGCATGGCGAAGTGCCCGACGAAATCCTCGAACGCCTGAAGGCCGGTGTGGAGCTCGAAGATGGCACGGCGCGTTTCGACGAAGTTGCCGTGATCAGTCGCGGCGGCAGCCACAGCTGGTTTCGCGTGGTCATCCGCGAAGGCCGCAACCGCGAAGTGCGGCGGCTGTGGGATTCACAAGGTTTTCTGGTCAGCCGCCTCAAGCGCATCCGTTACGGCCAGATCGAACTGCCACGCACGTTGCGTCGCGGCGACTGCGAGCCACTGGATGCCGCCACGATCAAGCAGCTCCGCACGGACACCGGACTGGGTATTCCGCAACCCGTGCTCACCCTGAGCCCGGTATTGCATCAGCGCCGCTCCAATCGCAGCGTTACCGAATACCGCCCTGCAAGCGGCAGCGGCACCGCGTGGACCAGCGCGCAAGATGAGGGTCGCGAGCTGCGTGCGTATGACCGGATTCGCGAAGAGCCGACGCGCGGACGCAAACGCGCCGGACGCCCCCCAGGCCGGGAAGTAAATGGCAACGTCGCTCATCCTGGAGGCGCCCGCCCTGCGCATCGCGGACGGCGCGTGGCACCCGGGCAGGAGCTGCCCTCGGTGCGTACCTGGTTTGCCGGTGAGAACCGCGACGGTAGTGGTCGTCCCGGTGCTCCACGCGGCAACGCCGCCGGCGGTCCGCCGGGCAGGCGCAGGCCCGGCGGCGGCAAGCCATTTGGCGCGCGTACGGGCGGCGAACACCATGCCAACGCCAACCCCTACGGCAGCTTTGCTGGCGGCGCACGCGGCCCCGACAACAATGGCAATCGCGCACCTGGCGCCTGGCCCGCAGCTCAAGGTGGGCGCGCGCAAGGCCAGGGGCATGGCAACCGTGCATACGGCAGTCAGGCGCCTGGCGGTGCTCGCGGGCCAAGCCAGGGTGCCCGTCAAGGACAAGGCGGAAATCGGCCACAAGGCGCTGGTCGTGCACCGGGCCAGGGCGGCAACCGTTCACAAGGTGGTGGCGGACGACCACAGGGTCACGGCGGACCAGCCGGTGGCCGCCCCTCCGGCCGCGGCGGCAATCGCTCCGGCAACCGCTGAGAGCTGCTTGGCGTACAACCAATGAAGGTACCCACGTGATCCGTATTTACCACAACAACCGGTGCTCAAAATCACGCGCCACGCTGGCATTGCTGGAACAGCGCGGCGAACCCATCCAGGTGATCAACTATCTGGAGACGCCGCCCACGGCCGCCGAGCTCGGCGTGCTGCTCAAGCAACTGGGCATGTCCGCACGCCAGTTACTGCGGCAGGGCGAAGATGAATACCAGTCACTCGGGCTGGAGGATCCGACACTTGACGATGCGGCCTTGATTGCAGCCATGGTTACGCACCCGAAGCTGATCGAGCGCCCCATCGTGGTCGCCAACGGCAAGGCGGCCATCGGCCGGCCACCGGAAGCGGTGCTGGCGATTCTTTGACGTGCGCGGCGGCGGCAGTCGCTATGCCGGTGCGGGCGCGCTGCACAGCTTTCGCGGCTGAAGTCGCCTGCGCAGAAAAAGCTCAACCCCGGTCGAGCGAAAATGTATCAGCGTCCATCCAGGCTGGAAACCGCTCGCGATGCGCCAGCAGCAGTGCAGGATCGAGTGTGGTGATTACCACCTGTTCCTGGGCGCCACATTCCACCAGCGGTTCACCCAGTGGATCGACGGCCACGCTGTCGCCCGAGTACGGCAAGTCATTGCCGTCCACGCCAACCCGATTGACGCCAAGCACGTAGCTCAGGTTTTCAATGGCCCGCGCACGCAGCAAGGTACGCCACGCATTGCGTCGGGTGGATGGCCAATTGGCGACAAACAATGCGAGGTCGTAGTCCATGCCGGCGTTGGCCGTCGCCAGCCGATGGTTGCGCAACCACACCGGAAAGCGCAGGTCGTAACAGACTTGTGGCAGGATGCGCCAGCCCTTCAGCTCGACCAGCAACCGCTCGGCCCCACTGCCATAGCGCGTATGTTCGCCGGCCATGCGAAACAAGTGGCGCTTGTCGTATTGCGCAAAGCTGCCGTCCGGTCGCACCCACAGTAACCGGTTGTAGACGATATCGTTTTCGCGGATCGCAAGGCTGCCGCAGATCACCGCACCCATTTCGCCCGCCAGTGCCCGCAACCAGGCCACGCCTTCACCATCCATCGGCTCGGCGCTGGCCAACGTGTCGTTGCTGAAGCCGGACAAGAAGGTTTCCGGCAGCACAATCAAGTCGCAACCCCGCGCCTGCCGTGTCAGTGCGCCGTAGTACGCACGGTTGGCCGCTGCGTCATGCCAGCGCGTGCTGCCCTGCACCAGCCCCACCCGCAATGCCTGCATGTCGGTCGCGCTCATAGCTGGCACAACCGTTTGGCGGCGGCGTCCATCGTCGCGTCGCTCTTGGCAAAGCACAAACGCAACAACCGCGTGGCTGGCGGGCTGGCACAAAACGGGCTGATCGGGATCGCCGCCACGCCACCCTCGCTGACCAGCCAGCGGCTGAACGCCAGGTCGTCTTCGTCACGGATGGCCGAATAATCCACCAACTGGAAATAACCGGCTGCAACATCGAGCAACTTGAAGCGTGACGGCTGCAGCAAGGCGCGAAACCGATCGCGCTTGGCCTGATAGAACGCCGGCAATTCCCGATAGTGTTCCGGGTGTGTCGCCAGAAACTCCGCAAATGCGACCTGGGCTGGATGAAACGTGCAGAACGTGAGGTACTGGTGCACCTTGCGAAATTCCGCCGACAGCGGCGCGGGCGCCACCGCATAGCCAACTTTCCAGCCGGTGCAGTGAAACGTCTTGCCGAACGAGGAAATCACGATGCTGCGCTCGGCCAGTTCCGGATGGCGCAGCACGCTCTCGTGTTGCGCGCCATCGTAGACGATGTGCTCGTAGACCTCATCGGACAGCACCACGATATTCGTGTCGCGCACGATCGTCGCCAGCACGTCGAGGTCGGCGGCGGACAGCACCGCACCAGATGGGTTATGCGGGCTGTTGATCAGGATCATTCGCGTCTTCGGCGTGAGTGCATCACGCACGCGTTGCCAGTCGATCGCGAAGCTCGGCACCAGCAGCGGGATGTGCACGGCGTGCGCACCCTGCAATTCGATGGCCGGCTCGTAGCAGTCGTACGCCGGATCGAACACGATTACTTCTTCGTCGGCGCGCACGACCGCGGCAATCGCGGCAAAGATCGCTTCGGTAGCGCCCGAGGTGACGGTGATGTCGGTATCCACATCGAGCTTGCGCCCGTACAACTGCTGCGTCTTCAGCACGATCTGCTCGCGCAACGCGGCGGTGCCATGCATCGGCGCGTATTGATTGCGACCCTCGTTCATGGCGCGCGTCAGCGCATCACGCAGCAGCTGCGGTGGCTCGAAATCGGGAAAGCCCTGCCCCAGGTTCACTGCCTGGTGTCGCAGCGCCAACTGGCTCATCACGGTGAAAATGGTGGTACCGACTTTCGGCAACTTGGTTTGGATATTCATCATTCAGCCGTCTGGATGCCCGAACAGGTGTGCAAGGATTCAGCCTAGCGCATTCGTTGCGCGGCGCAAGAGCCGATTG
>DATCWU010000396.1:0-5293 GCA_036566165.1 Rhodanobacter sp.
GTCCTGAAAATCGGCGCCTGATTTTTGCAGCGCCGCAAGCGTGCTTCGCGCGCCGGCATGGTCGCCGGTGCGCGCCTGGGCCACGGCCAGGTGATATTGAATCGCCGATGCCTTGGGTGCCGCCTTGGCTGCTTGCAGCAGGATCGGCAGTGCGGTCTTGGGCTGGTTGTGCGCGATCAGCGCCCAGGCATAGGTGTCCGCAATGCCCGGCGATCCAGACGCCAGTTTGTACGCCCGCTCCGCCAGTGCCAGCGCCTTGGGATTGTTTTGCTCCGTGTAAATCCAGGCGAGGTTGTTGAGTGCGTCGATATTGGACGGATACGTCTTCAACACCTGCTCGTACTCGCCGGCAGCCAGCGCGTTCTGCGTGTGGTTCAGGTAGTAGTCGGCCAGCAGCAGGCGGGTGGCGGCATCGTCCGGATGTTTGGCCAACCAGTCGCGCAGTACGCCTTCCGGCGCGTTGACCCCGCTTTCGCTCAGCGCCAGGAAGCTCTTGACCACCAGCGGCCGCTCGTACTGGAGCTTCAGTCCCTGCTGGTAGGCTTGGGCGGCCTCGCGATAAGACTTGTTCGCCATGTACAGGTCGCCTTCCAGCGAGAGGCCCGCTGCCTGGGTGGCGGGTTGTTTCTGCAGCATTTGCGCGAGGGCAATGGCACCTGCCAGATCGTGGTCCTGCGACTTCAGGAATGCCCGCATCACCACGGCCGTCACTTGACCCGGATCGGTCTTGATCACCGCGTCGAGATTGCCTTCGGCAGCCTTCGTATCCTTGCCGAGGATCTGCGCGCGCGCCAGATTGGTGCGGTACAAGGGCACCTGTGGCGCCAGGTTCACGGCTTGCTGCAGCGGTTTCAACGCTTCGCCGTGACGGCCGGCATTGAGTTCCGCCGCCCCGAGGGCATTGAGCGCCGCCGGGTTGTCGGGGCTGGCAGCCACCAGCTGTTTGGCCGTGCTCACGGCTTCGTCGAATTTGCCGCTTTCGCCGTACAGCACCACCAGTGCGATATACGCGGCGGTGGACTTCGGTGCCGCGTCGATGGCCTGCTTGAATCGCTTGGCGGCTTCCGCCCTGTCACCCTGCAGCACGGCGAGCTGACCGAGCGCGGTCATCGCCGCCGCGTTGCGCGGGTCCTTTTTCAACACCGTTGCGTAGCTGCTGGCAGCAGCTTCGTGATGGCCTTCCAGTGAATCCAGGCCGCCCAGGCTAAGGAGCGCGGCAAGATTTTCCGGGTCCAGTTTCAGGGCCTCGGAGTACTGGGCGCGTGCTTCGGGGTGCTGACCGGCGGCGACCAGCGCGGTCCCGTACAGCAGGTGCGCGGCGCTGTTGCGCGGATTGCTGGACGCATATGCGGCCGCGACCTTGACTGCCTCGGCCGGGCGCTGCTCGCGCACATAGGTCATGACCAGCAGGCTGTTGCGGCGCGCCTCGGTGGAGGCATTGCCCGCGGGAATTTCCCCCAGCAGGCGGAGCGCTTCCGCTTCATTTCCGCCGGCAAGGGCGTTGCCGGCGCGTGCAAACTGGGTATCGGTTGGACTGCTTGCACTGGTTGCGGTGGCTACCGCCCCTGATGAACCGGCACCTGCGGTGGCGGCTCTCTGCAACAGCGCCAGCAGCTCGGTGTCGGACGGTGTGCCCGGCGTGGCCGGTCGAAGTGTATCCAACGCCTGGCGCGAACGTCCTTCGCGGTAGAGCGTGAGCGCCAGCAACTTGCGGACATCGACATTTTTCTGATCCATGCCCATGGCATTGCTGAGATACATTTCCGCTTGGCCGTAGTTGCCTTGCGCGTAGTTGACTGCGCCCATGAGCAGTTGTGCCCGGACGTTATCCGGTGACACCTGGAGCACCTGCTGAAGCTCGGAAATCGCAGCGTCCAGATGTCCCTGCTTGTACAGCACCATGGCGTGCAGATAGTGCAGATACGGTTCCTGCGGCGACATTTTTTCCAGCGTCTGGATGGTGGCCAGCGCCTTGTCGAACTGGTTTTGTTGCGCCTGTGCATTGGCCAGCCGGGTCAACGCATAGAAGCGCTCTTGCGGCAACCAGTCAGGGTTCTTGAAGCCCATCACCTTCTGGTAATCCGCTTCGGCGCCGGCGAAATCGGCGCCGGCGAACGCCAGATCACCCTTCGCGACCCAGACCTGCGGATTGTCCGGTGCGGCGGCCAATGCCTGTTGCACATAGTTGCGGGCGGAATCCGGATCGTTGGCGGCGGCCGCCAGCTGGGCCAGCCCCACCAGCGCGCCCGGGTTCTTCGGGTCCGCCGGCAACACGGCTGTGTACGCTTGCCGAGCCTGATCGAACTTCTTGAGCCCGCGATAGGCGTCACCCCGCAGCACAGCTACACGTGCTTTGACCTTGGACTCGTAGGGCTTGCCGGGAGTCAGGGTTGCAAGCAACTTGTCGTATTGTTGTGTCGCCAGCAGCGCCCGTCCCATGGGTACCGCCCAACGTTCTATCGGCACCCCGTTCGCCTCGGCGTTTTGCAGTTCGCTCAGGGCGTCCTTTGGATTGCCGAGCATCAGCGAGGCTTGCCCGAGCAGCAGCCAGGCCTCGCCGTTCTTGCTGTCGCGCTGCAGGACCTTCTTGGCCTCTATGTAGGCCGCGCGATACTCTCCCTTGGCCTGGTATTTGATGCCGGCATCGACGCTGCCATGTCTACTGGTGAGGCCGCAGCCGCTCAGCAACAAGGTGGCGCACAGCAACGCCAAGCCGTAATGAACGATTCGCGTGTTCAACTTGATCAAGCGCATATCTTTACCCTCAGTTCGCCACGCGCCACGCGCGGGTCAATCTGTATCGGTAGGCTTTTTCAAGCCATGCTTGTCCAGAAGATCATAGAGCGTCGGACGGCTGATCCCGAGCAAGCCCGCGACATTCGAAAGATTGCCACCGGCTTGGGTCAGGGCTCGCTGGATCGCGCGTTTTTCAGCGTCATTTCGTACTTTGCGCAAGTCCAGAATATCATTGCCGGCCGCCCCAAGGTGCAACTCCTCCAGCTCGATTTGCTTCCCGTCCGCCATGATGACTGCGCTGTTGACTGCGTTCTCCAACTCGCGCACATTGCCGCGCCACGGACACGCCTCGATGGCCTTGAGTGCCTTGGCGGTAAAACCATGGACCGCGCGGCCGTGGCGGCTGGCCGCCCGCTCGAGAAAATGCCGTGCCAGGGGCACTATGTCACCGGCACGTTCACGCAGCGGCGGAAGCCGGATGGTCACTTCGCTGACGCGGTAAAACAAATCCTCGCGGAAGCGCCCCGCACTGATCAGCGCCGGCAGGTCCTGATGCGTCGCGCAGATGATGCGCACATCCACCGGAATCAGTTCGCGTCCACCGATGCGCTCGACCACCCGCTCCTCTAAAAACCGCAGCAGCTTGGCCTGTAGCGCAAACGGCATGTCGCCGATCTCGTCAAGCAGCAGGGTGCCGTTGACCGCCAGTTCGATCTTCCCCTTGGTCTGCTTGTGCGCACCGGTGTAGGCGCCTTTTTCGTGGCCAAACAGCTCGGCTTCCAGCAGGGTTTCAGGAATGGCAGCGCAGTTGATTGCCACGAACGGCCCATCGCACCGCGTGCTCAGGCGGTGCACCGCACGCGCGAATACCTCCTTGCCGGTGCCGGTCTCGCCGAGCAGCAGGACGGTGGCGTTGGAAGGGCTGACCTTCTCTATCAGCCGGTAGGCATCGAGCATGGCTTCACTGCTGCCAATGATGCCTTCGAGCACCGTGGTCGACTGGCTTCTGAGCTTGCGGTTCTCGGCCTCCAGTTCATGCACCCGAAATGCGCGATCCACGATCAGGCGCAGAACTTCCAACTCCAGGGGCTTGGAGCAGAAATCGTAGGCGCCGCAACCGATGGACTTGACCGCGTTGTCACGGTCGCCGTTGCCGGTGACCACGACGATCTTGGTGTGCGGTGCGTCCTGCAGGATTTCCGCGATCGTGGCGAAGCCCTCGGCGGTGCCGGTGGCGTCCGGGGGCAAGCCCAGATCCTGCAGCACCACCGCCGGCTCGTGGCGGCGCAGCAGGGCGAGCGCGGTCGGCCGATCACCGGCCATGACCACGTCGTAATCCTCGAAGCTCCAGCGCAGCTGGCGCTGCAGGCCGACATCGTCCTCGACGATCAACAGGCAGCGTTGTTTCTGACTCATGGCGCGGTCCGCGGCTTGTCAGCCACTATGGCAGCCCCGGCGGGCTCGGCCAGCGGCAATTGAATCGTGAATACGCTGCCTTGGCCCGGGGTGCTGTTCACACGCATCGTTCCACCCAGCGAACGCACGTACGCGCGAGCCTGATAGGCGCCGATGCCCATGCCCTTGCTGGCCTTGGTGGTGAAAAATGGCTTGAACAGCTGATTGCGGATGAAGTCCTCATCCATGCCTGCTCCATCGTCCTCGATTTCAATGGTGGCGTGTCCGGATTCGCGCTTGACTCTCAGCATGACATGACCATGGGCCTGCGCTGCATCCTGGGCGTTGCGGATCACGTGACCGAGCACGGTGGCCAGTTGTTCGGTATCTGTCTGCACCCACAGGTCGTCCGCAACCGGCAAGTACTCCGGTCGCGGCGACTGCGCGCGGCACTCGTCGAGCGCCTTGTCGAGCACCGCCGCCAGCGACACGCGACCGTGTTTGGCCGGCGCCACGTCGCCGCGCAATTGCTCGAGCAGGCGCGAGATGCGCTGCACTGAATTTGCCACGGTCGCGAGCATATCGTCCACGAATGCCGGGTTGTGCTTGTGGCGTTCGGCGTTCTGCAGCAGCAACGATTGCTGGGCTGCGAGGTTCTTGAGGTCGTGCATCAGGAACGCGGTGAGTCGGTTGAAGCCTTCAAACTGGCGCGCCTCGGCAAGGCGCCGGGCATCGGCCGCCTGCGCCATGATGCCGGCTACCTGACTGCCGGCCGCCCGGAGCAAATCAATGTCCTCCCAGTCGAACGCGCGGCGCGCGCGCGCTTGCGCCAGTACCACGAAGCCGACGAGCCGGTCTTCCAGCACCAGTGGCACCAGCAGCCAGGCGCGCGGCAGGTCAGTCAATTCGGCCGGCGCCCGCAGTTTTTCGTCGCCCAGCGGCGGTGGTTCGCTCAAGTCATAAATCCACCGGCGCGTGCGCATGAGCCCGAACGCCGGCATGCCGGCCGGAAACCTCAGGCCGGCTGGCGTCGGCATGTTCCAGCGCGCTTCCGGCACGAATTCGTCGGCGTCGCCGCGCATGAACAGCGCGCCGGCCGGGCTGTCCATGATCTGCGCGATCGCGCGTACCGCGCGCTGCGACAACTCCATATCGCTGGCAG
>DATCWU010000406.1:0-1388 GCA_036566165.1 Rhodanobacter sp.
CGCGCCCAGCGCGTGGGCGATCTTCACGCCCATGTGGCCGAGACCACCAATACCAACCACGCCGACCTTCCGGCCCGGAGCGGCATGCCAGTGCCGCAGCGGCGAATACGTGGTGATGCCGGCGCACAACAGCGGCGCGACTGCCGCCAGTTGCGCCTCCGGGTGGCGAATCTTCAGCACGAATTTCCGATCCACCACGATGCGCTGCGAGTAACCGCCCAGCGTGTGCCCCGGGGCATCCGGCGTCTGGCCGTTGTAAGTGCCGACGAAACCGTGCTCGCAATACTGCTCCAGCCCTTCGGCACAGGACGGGCAATGCTGGCAACTGCCCACCATGCAACCCACGCCTACGGTCTCGCCGACCTTGAAGCCGGTCGCCTCACTGCCCACCGCGCTGACGTGACCGACGATCTCATGCCCGGGCACACAGGGAAACAGCGTGCCACTCCATTCCGAACGCACGGTATGCAGGTCGGAGTGACACACACCGCAATAGGCGATATCGATCTGCACATCCTGCGGACCGGGCGCACGACGCTCAATGGCGATGGCTTGCAGCGGCTGGTTGGCAGCGTAGGCACCATAGGCTTGGGTGCTCATGGACGTCTCCTCAGGGCATTCGTCCGACCCAGCGACGGATGGCTGTGCATTGTGGATGATTTCCATGGTTCGCTCCTGTGCATGAAGTGGCAAGCATGCGCGTCGGCACGTAACGAACCAGTCATTGCCGCCCCGATGATTGCGTGGTAATGCGCAGAAGGGATGCCGGCCGGCGCCGTATGGCGGATCCACTGGCTTCAACGCGTGGATTGCCGGAGCGGTGGCACGCGATCCACAACCAACCCGGTAAAGTGCCGAACTGGCTGGTGCACCTCGCCGCATTGCGCGACCCGTCGATCAAACAAATCATTCCCGAACTCGGCAACCCGAAAAACGCCACCAGCGAAAAGGCCCGGCGCGTGCTTGGTTGGGCGCCACGGGCGAACGAGGAAGCCATCGTCGCCACCGCCGAAAGCTTGCTGCGGTTGGGGCTGTTGAAGGAAAGCCCGGATGGGCCAAGGCGTGCCTGACCGGGTAGTGACAATGGCCTCCGCTACCCATCACGTCTGGTGAACACGGTGTACGCAATCCTTGCATGCCATGGGGCGTTCGCGGGTGCGCGCCCGGCAAACGTCTGACGCCACGTGATGCCCGCGCTGACCGTGCACTGCACGCAAGCCCGACCTGCATCGCCCCGGGGTTGGTCACCGATACACGTAACGCCGCTGATTTCGGCCCAGGCGCTGGCGTTTACCGCGGCGATTGGGAAGCCGAATGATGTGGGCGATGTTACCGGCAGTCTCGAACACGCCCAGCTCGTTCGCACGCACTGCCCCGCCACAGAGGAA
>DATCWU010000443.1:0-3552 GCA_036566165.1 Rhodanobacter sp.
AACAGGCTGCAGCGGAACAGGCTGCAGCGGAACAGGCTGCAGCGGAACAGGCTGCAGCGGAGCAGGCTGCAGCAGAACAGGCTGCAGCAGAACAGGCTGCAGCAGAGCAGGCTGCAGCGGAGCAGGCTGCAGCGGAGCAGGCCGCAGCAGAACAGGCCGCAACGGAACAGGCCGCAACGGAACAAGGGGCAATGGCTGGGGCGACAGCAGTGGGATTGGTCGACGCCGACCTGCTGGAGGTATTCCTTGACGAAGCGCGTGAGTTGCTCGATCACGCAGACGACGTGCTGGCGTTGTGGCATGCACAGCCGGAAGAAACCAGCCACGTCAGCGAACTGCGGCGTGATCTGCATACGCTCAAGGGCGGTGCGCGCATCGCCGGACTGATGCAGGTTGGTGATCTCGCACATGCGGTCGAGACGCTGCTGGAGAAACGGGTGGGCGGCAAGGCGCAAGCCGGGTCGCTGATTACCACGCTGGAGGCCAGCTTTGACCAGTTGAATGCGTTGGTGCAAAAAGTGGCCCGGGGTGAAGCCACGGTCTATCCGCAGGCGATGATTGACCACTTGCTGGGCCTGGCGGGCGAAAAGACCTTTGCCGCCGATGCCGTTTTGGCTTCGGCCGTCATGCCCGCCGCAAAACCGGCGCCGATTGCCGTGCCGTCTGCGCCGGTGAGCACATCGTCGGCAGAACTCCCGGCACTGCTGCCCGAGGAGCATGGAGAGGCGGTGCCGGCGCAGGAACAAATTCGCGTCCGCGCCGATTTGCTCGACAACCTTGTCAGCCACGCTGGCGAAGTGGCGATCTATCGCTCACGGCTGGAACAGCAGGTGGCGGGTTATCGCTACAACCTGGTTGAACTGGAACAGACTGTCTCACGCTTGCGCAGCCAGTTGCGCATGCTGGAAATCGAGACCGAGGCGCAGATCATTGCGCGCTTCCAACGCGAACACCGCGAAGCCGGGCTGACTACATTTGATCCGCTCGAGCTCGACCGTTATTCCCAGTTGCAGCAGTACTCCCGCGCCTTGGCGGAGTCGGTTTCCGACCTGGTGTCCATTCAAGGCACGCTGGACGAATTGACGCGTCAGGCCGAGACTTTGCTGGTGCAGCAGTCGCGAGTCAGTACCGAGCTGCAGGATGGTCTGCTGCGCACGCGCATGTTGCCGTTTGACACGATGGTGCCAAACCTGCGCCGTACCTTGCGCCAGGCGGCGCGCGAGCAAGCCAAGAGTGCGCAGCTGTATGTCGACGGTGCGCATGGTGAAATGGATCGCAACCTGCTCGACCGCATCAAGGCGCCATTCGAGCACATGTTGCGCAACGCGATTGCCCATGGTATCGAGACCCCGGCTGAGCGCCGCAAGGCCGGCAAGCCGGCAGAAGGTTCGGTGCACATTCAAGTGGCGCGCGAGGCCACCGAAGTGGTGATTCGCGTCAGTGACGACGGTCGCGGGCTGGATCGTGTGGCGATCCGCAAGCGCGGTATCGAGCGCGGCCTGTTGCCCGCGAACATCAAGCCCACCGACAACCAGTTGCTGTCACTGATCACCCAGACTGGTTTTTCGACGGCGGGCAAGGTCACCCAGCTGGCTGGTCGCGGTGTTGGCATGGACGTCGTTGCCAACGAAATCAAGCAACTTGGCGGGTCGTTGTCGATTGAGTCGGAACCCGGCAAGGGCACCACCTTCATCCTGCGCCTGCCATTCACGTTGGCGGTGACCCAGGCCATCCTGGTCCGTATCGGTGAAGCCACGTTTGCGATCCCGATGACCTCCGTGCAGGGTGTGGCGCGCGTCGATCCGGAAGACCTGAGCGCCATGCTGGCTGCCGACGAGCCGTCATTCAGTTATGGCTCCGAGGAGTTTGGCATTCACGACCTCGCCGAACTGCTGGGCTTGCCGCCAGGCATGCCGGTCGAAGGCGAACAACCGCCATTGCTGCTGACCCGCGCCGGCGATTTGCGTGCCGCGATTCGCATCGATGCCGTGCTTGGTTCGCGCGAGATCGTGGTCAAGTCGGTAGGCCCGCAAATCAGTTCGGTGCCCGGTCTGCTTGGCGCCACGATCATGGGCGATGGTTCGGTACTGGTCATTCTCGATTTGGCGCCATTGGTACGGCATGGCATCACCCGCCGACAGTTGCGGCTGGCAGAAGGCTTGAGCGCCGTGCAGGCGCCGCTCGTCGAGGAAGTGCTGGTGCGTCCGCTGGTGATGGTTGTGGATGACTCGATCACCATGCGCAAGGTCACCGGCCGCGTGCTGGAACGCCACGAGTATGAGGTGAGCACGGCAAAAGACGGTGTCGACGCGCTGGAGAAGTTGCATGAGCGCGTACCCGAATTGATGTTGCTGGATATCGAAATGCCGCGCATGGATGGGTACGAGTTGGCCACCTTGATGAAGGCCGACCCGCGTTTGCGTGACGTGCCGATCATCATGATCACCTCGCGCACCGGCGACAAACATCGCCAGCGTGCCTTCGATATTGGTGTGGATCGTTACCTCGGCAAGCCGTATCAGGAAGCGGACCTGCTCGCCCAGATTGGTGAGGTGCTGGAGCAACGTGCGCTGGAGCCCAACCATGACTGACGCGGCCCCCGCGGTTGCGCTGCTGTTTGACGATGTCGAATTGGGTGCCCGGCTGCGGGATGTCTTGCAGGAACATGGTGCACAGATCGTGCACGAGGGCGGCGTTGCCAGCTTGAGTGAGCAGCGTCTGCACGAAATTGGCGCGGATGTCGTGGTTGTCAGCCTTGACGACGCGGCCACGGATGCATTGGATCAGTTGTACAGTTTGATTGACGGTGATCACCCGCGCGTGGTCTTCAATGATGCGCAGGCCACGCGTGGGCTTGCCGGTTGGGATCGTGATCGTTGGGCGCGTCATCTTGCCGTCAAGGTGTTGCAGGCGGGCGATATTGATCCGCCACGCCCCGCCGACGCACGCGAGCTGGAAGTCCCGACCGACGTCGAGAGCGCCGACAGCGGCGAGCGCGCGCCAATGGAGGTAGCTGCGATTGCCGCCGTGGCGGCTGCAGATAGGCCGGTGCGCATGGTGCAAACGCCGCCCCCACTACCCGACATGGCGAAAAGCGACGCTGCGTTGGAGCATGTTCAGCGCACCAACAGCGAATCCGAGAGTCTGTCCGCCGAACTGGAGGCGCTGCTGGCCTCGGCGGAGTTGTCCGACGCCGACGCCGCAGCGGGCGAAGGCCTGTTGTCCGCGACAGGCGATGAACCGGATCATTCCCGCAGCGGGTTGGACACAGCGACCCTGGCATTGACCGCGGAAGCGGAAGACAAGCCCGCTGCCGAGCCATATGACTTCCCGCTGGATGTGCCATCGTCGCCGGACCCGTCTGCTGCCGCGGTCGCTGACGCGTCAGGCGCCAAACCGCACATTGCCGCACCGGTGAGGGCTCCAGCCAATTGGGCATTGCTGGACGATGACGCACCTGTTTCAGCCGTGTCGCCGCCGGATGCGGACGATCCGGGCTCGTTTGGCATCGAAAAGCTCAGCGCGGCGGATTTCCTCGCCCCGAAAGTGGCG
>DATCWU010000484.1:0-6650 GCA_036566165.1 Rhodanobacter sp.
TGATCATCAACTTCATCGGCATCGGCATCGCCACCCCGATCGGCGTGCTGGCCGGCACCTGGCTGGCCGAGTACGCAGACCACACCAGGCTCGGGGAAGTGATCCGCTTCCTCAACGACATCTTGCTGTCGGCGCCGTCAATCGTGCTGGGCTTGTTCGTGTACACCATCATCGTGCTGCCGAGCACCGCGCTGACGCATGGCTCCACTACATTTTCCGGTTTCGCCGGCGGCGTGGCGCTGGCGCTGATCGCGCTGCCCGTCATCGTGCGCACCACCGACGAGATGCTGCGGCTGGTGCCGTCCACGTTGCGCGAGGCCGCGTTGTCGCTGGGCGTGCCGCAGTGGAAACTGACCTTGCAGATCCTGATCCGCGCCGCGCGCTCGGGCATCATCACTGGCGTGCTGCTGGCACTGGCGCGCATCAGCGGCGAGACCGCCCCGTTGCTGTTCACCGCCTTCGGCAACAACTACACGGTGTTCAACCCGATGGACAAGATGTCCAGCTTGCCGCAGATCATCTACCAGTATGCGAACGATCCGGGCGACGCGATGCATGCGCTGGCCTGGGCCGGGGCGTTTGTGCTGACCATGTTCGTGTTGCTGCTGAGCCTCGCTTCGCGCCTGCTCCTTTCCCGCACCAAGGTGACCCATGACTGATTCCGCCCGTCCGGTGCCTGCCGCGTCGACCGTCACTGCGCCACTGTCCAAGCCGAAAATAACCGCGCGGGATGTGCATTTCTACTACGCCGGTTTCCAGGCCCTGAAAGGCATCGGCATGGACATTCCGGAGCGGCAAGTCACCGCGATCATCGGCCCGTCCGGCTGCGGCAAATCCACCCTGCTGCGCATTTTCAACCGCATTTACGCGATCTACCCCAAGCTCGAGGCACGCGGCGAGGTGCTGCTGGATGGCGAGAACATCCTCGATCCGCACTACTCGTTGAACCGCCTGCGCAGCAAGGTCGGCATGGTGTTCCAGAAACCGGTACCGTTCCCGATGACGATCTTCGAGAACATCGCCTACGGCATCCGCCATCATGAAAAACTGTCCAGGGCCGACATGGCCAATCGCGTCGAGCAGGCCTTGCGCAGCGCCGCGTTGTGGAACGAGGTGAAGGACAAACTCAAGCAGAACGCGCTTGGCCTTTCCGGCGGTCAGCAACAGCGCCTGTGCATCGCGCGCGCGATCGCGCTGCGGCCCGAGGTACTGCTGCTGGACGAACCGACTTCCGCGCTGGACCCGATCGCCACCAGCCGCATCGAGCAATTGGTCGAGGAGTTGAAAAGCCAGTTCACCATCGTCATCGTCACTCACAACATGCAGCAGGCCGCCCGCGTCTCCGACCTCACCGCCTTCATGTACCTCGGCGAGCTGATCGAGTTTGACCGGACCGAAAAAATCTTCACCAAGCCGGGCAAGCAACAGACCGAGGATTACATCACCGGACGCTTCGGCTGAGCACCCAGGACCCCACCATGAATACTGGCACCGACCACATCATCAAGAGCTACGACAGCGAGCTGACCCGGCTCACCGGCGAAATCGTGCGCATGGGCGAGTTGTCAGTGACGCAGCTGGAAGCCGCGATCGACGCGGTCGAGCGGCGCGACGAGCGCATGGCGCAGCGCGTGGTGGACAACGACGACGCGATCGACCAGATGGAGCAGGACATCAGCCACGATGTGGTACGCCTGCTGGCGCTGCGCGCGCCGATGGCCGGCGATCTGCGCAACGTCTTCGCCGCGCTGCGCATCGCCGCCGACATCGAACGCATCGGCGACTACGCAGCCAACGTCGCCAAGCGCTCGATCCCCTTGTCGATGGTGGCGCCGGTCGGGCCGGTCGGCGGCCTCAAGCACCTGTCGACCCTGGCCGCCACCGGGGTGCGCGATGTCCTTGCCGCGTATCGCGATCGCGACACCGAACGCGCGCATGCGGTGTGGAAAAACGACGCGGTACTGGACAACGCCTACACCGGCTATTTCCGGCAACTGCTGACCTACATGATGGAAGACCCGCGCAACATCACGCCGTGCACGCACCTGCTGTTCATGGCCAAGAACATCGAACGCATCGGCGATCACGCTACCAACATCGCCGAGAACGTGTGGTTCCAGGTCATCGGCGAGCCCTTGCTCGCGCCACGCAAGAAGCTCGACCGGACTGCCAGCGCGGACTTCTCGGGGCTGTCCACCAAACCGGACCAACCGTAGTTTCCGTGCTTACGGATGCGACGCCGGCAACAGCAACGTGACGCGCAGTCCGCCGGCATCGCGATTGGCCAGCGCAATGCGCCCGCCGTGCGCTTCGCTGATTTCGCGCGCCAGCGCCAAGCCCAGGCCGGTGCCGGAGCGCTTGGTGGAATAAAACGGCAGCAGCGCCTGCTTGAGCACGGTTTCCGTCATGCCTGGCCCGCGATCGGCCACCTCGATGCGCCACGTATCGCTGCGTTCAGCGATCGTCAGCGTCACTTCGTCCGCTGCACTGCCCGACTCATGCGCGTTCTTGATCAGGTTGATCAGCACCTGCTCAACCTGAGCCGCATCAAAATAGCCGGCGCGCGCCGGCAGCGGAACGAGCAGACGAAACTGGCACTGCAGCGCCAGCGCCTGCAGGAACGGCTCCCACGCCACCACCGCCAGCTGTGGCGTGGGCAGCTTCGCAAAGCTCGCATAACCGGCGATGAAACCGTGCAGATGCTGAGCGCGCTCGCCAATGGTGGCAAACACGCCGGGCAGGCGCAGCAGATCACCGCGCCGGGCCAGTTCGGCACCCGAATGCGCCAGCGAGGATATCGGTGCCAGCGAGTTGTTCAGCTCGTGGCTGATCACGCGGATCACGCGCTTCCAGGTCGCCACTTCCTGTCGCGACAGCTCCCGCGTCATGCGCCGGAACAAGTGCAGCCGATGCGCCCGTCCTTGCAGGCGAAAGGCGCGCTGCGACAGGTGAAAGGTTTCCTCGCTGCCATCCATGTCCACGCTGAACAAGGCATCCTCACCGGCGACTACGGCTCGCTGGAGCGCTTCCGGTGCGGCCGCCAGCACCTGGGCGAAATCCAGCCCGACCAGACTGCTGCCTTCGTTGAACAAGTGGCGCGAGGCGATATTGGCGTAGGCCACGCGGCCCACGGCATCGACCAACACCAGGGCCACCGGCGTGTTTTGCACCACGGTATCCAGCAGCAACTCGCGCTGCACCAGATGCTGGCGTTGTTCGCGCAAGGTCTGCCCAAGTTCGTTGTGCATGCGGATCAACCGGCCCAGTTCATCGCGCCGGTCAACGGCAATCGACGTGCTGAAATCGCCGTCGCGGTAACTGGCCACCGCACTTTCCAGTGCCCGCAACAGGCGCTTGACTGGTGCCATCACCCGACCTGCCAACCAGAACGCCAGCGGTAGCAGCACCAGCACGCTGGCGAGCAGGCTGCCATACACACCCAGCTGCACCGGCGCACGGACGGAAGCCGCCAGACTGGTGTGCAACCACTGCCACAACTGCGGCAACGGCCACTGCGTGACACCCGCATAGGTCAATGCACCCGCCAGCCCGGCGACGAGCAACAACAGCGTCAACCGCCCTTGCAGCGAGTTCAGGCGCTGCCACATGAATGGCTCCTCAACGCCTCGATGGAACCTGTCGACCCGCACGATCCACCGTGCCGCGCTGCTAACCGCCGGCACACCGCGGAAGGCAGATCACGCCATGTGCGCCGGGTCGTCAATCGGAGACCGCCACACCGTAACGTTGCATGCGTCGATACAACGCCTGGCGCGACAGCCCGAGGTGTTGCGCGGCCCGACTGACCACGCCACCGGCACTGCGCAACGCCGCCTCCACCACTTCGCGACTGGGTTCCTCCAGGCTGCGCGGCGCCACCACGGTGTGCTGTGGCAGGTTCAGCAGCTCCGGCGTGATCGGACCGGAGCCGGTCAACAGTGCGGCGCGCTCGATCGCATTCTTCAGCTCGCGCACGTTGCCCGGCCACGGGTAACTCAACAGTGCCTCGCGGGCCACATCGCCAAGCTCGGCACGCCCGGCCAGGAAATACTCCGCCAGCGGCAGGATGTCATCGCTGCGCTCGGTGAGTGGGGGCAGATTCACCTCGATCACGTTGAGCCGGTAATACAGATCCTCGCGGAACGTACCGGCGTGGATCATCGCCTTGAGGTCCGCATTGGTGGCAGACAGCACCCGCACCTTGGCCTGGCGCGTACGCCCGGAACCGAGGCGTTCGTACTGGCCAGTCTCCAGCACGCGCAACAATTTCACCTGCCCCGCCAACGGCAGGTTGCCCACCTCGTCCAGGAACAAGGTGCCACCATCGGCCAATTCGAAGCGGCCCTCCCGGGCCTTGTTGGCGCCGGTGTAGGCGCCGGCGTCCGCCCCAAACAACTCCGCCTCGATCAACTCGCCCGGCAGTGCGCCGCAATTCACCGCGACGAAGGGCCCGCTCTTCACCGCCGAGTTCGCATGCACGATGGCCGCGATGCGCTCCTTGCCGGTGCCATTCGGGCCACTGATCAACACCGGTACATCCGATCGTGCAACCTGGCAGGCCAGCTCCAGCGTGCGCGCCATCGCCTCGGAGGCGAACACCAGTCCGTCAAGGTCGTACTTGCCCTGCAGCGCTTCACGGCGGCGGCGGCGTTCGCGTCGGGTCCGGGTGATCTCGCGGGTGGATTCGGAAAGCTCCAGCAAATTTTCCACCACGGCCAGCAGCTTGTTGTCATTCCACGGCTTGGCCAGATAATCCGCCGCGCCCGCCTTGACCAGTTGCACCGCCGTTTCCAGATGGGTCCACGCCGTGAGCAGCACGACCGGCAAATCCGGATGCTGTTCGCGAATCGCATGGAACAACGCGACGCCTTCCTTGCCGGAAGTGGTATCGGCGGTGAAATTCATGTCCTGGATCACCACGTCGACCCGCTCACGCGCCAGCACCGCCAGCCCGAGCTCGGGCGTCAACGCGGTGAGCGCACGTATTTCGTTGAGCGACAACGCCAACGACAGGGCTTCACCCACCGCAGGGTTGTCGTCAATGATCAGGACGGTACGCATGGTTCGCTTGCACATGCAGACATGGATGCTGCTCCCGAGGCAATGGTTGGCATGACTATCGAACTATACCGATGCATGGCTTACCCGGGCGATCCACCGCACCCACAACACATCCACGTTACCCGTACCGAAGACCTGCCCTGGCTCCATGGGACGGGCACTGCCCACCGGCTTTTCTGGATCTCGTCCAGCGCAAGAGCCGAGGCCGGGGCGGCGGGCCGTGCCCGCCTTACAGGCTCTGCGCCGGTCGGATCAGGATGCACACAACGGGATGTCTACTCCGCCACTGGCCGTGCCGGCACCGTGCCAGCCTTGACCGCCGCGATCCATGCATCGGTGCGGGTCTCCAGGACGTCCAGCGGCAACGCGCCACCACCGAGGATCTGGTCGTGGAACGCGCGGATGTCGAATTTGTCGCCCAATGCCTGTTTCGCCCGCGTGCGCAATTCGAGGATTTTCAGCTCACCCATCTTGTACGCCAGCGCCTGACTCGGCCAGGTGATATAGCGATCCGTCTCGGCCTGGACGCTGGGCTCATCCTCGCTGGAATGCGCGTGGAAGAAATCCACCATCTGCTGGCGGGTCCAATGCTTGCTGTGCACGCCGGTATCCAGCACCAGGCGGTCAGCGCGCAGCAACTCGTCGGACAAGTGGCCGTAGTACGACAGCGGATCCTGGTAGAACCCCACGTCGCGACCAAGCTGTTCGGCGTACAACGCCCAACCCTCGATGTACGCCGTGTAGCCGGCCTGCTGGCGGAACGGCGGCAACTTCGGCAACGTCTGCGCAATGGAAATCTGCATGTGGTGACCGGGAATGCCCTCGTGGTACGCGGTCGATTCAATGGACAACGTCGTGCGCTGGGCGAAGTCACCCGTGTTGACGAAAATCTGTCCCGGTCGCGAACCGTCCGGTGTGCCCTGACGGTATTCGGCGCCGGCGGCTTCCTTCTCGCGGAAGGGCTCGACTGGCTTGACCACGACATCGGTCTTGGGCAGCAGGCCGAACAGCTTGGGCAGCTCGGGTTTCATCTGCGCCAGAAAGCCGCGATAGCGTTTGAGTATGTCCTCGCGTGAGGTCGGGTGAATCTTCGGATCGGTCTGCAGCGCCTTGCGGAAACTGGCCAGATCCGCATAGCCGCGCTGCTTGGCAATTGCCGTCATTTCCCCTTCAATGCGCTTCACCTCGGCCAGGCCAATGGCATGAATCTCTGCTGGCGTCTTGTCCGTGGTGGTGGTTTCCTTGACCAGGAACCGGTAGATCGCCTCGCCATTGGGCAAGTCCCACACGCCCGGCTGGCTGCGGCCATGCGGCGCGTAATCCTTGGCGACAAACCCGCCCAGCTTGGCGTACGCCGGGCGCACATCGTGCTCGATCGCCGCCAGAATTTCCTCACGCAGGCGTTGCTGGTCTGCGGCCGATACCGACTTCGGGAAATGCTTCAACGGTTCGGCAAATACGCTGTCCATGCCGGCCGGCTTGCCGATGCTGGCAATCTGCACCACAACTTTTTCCAGCAGGTATTTCGGCGGCATCATCTGGTCGGTCAGGCCCTGCCGGGCGACTTCGGTCACCTGCTCGAACAGCTT
>DATCWU010000011.1:0-7119 GCA_036566165.1 Rhodanobacter sp.
CACCCGCGCCCTGCTCGACAAGGGCGTGCCGGCGCATCGACTGGCGCTGATTGAAGCCGACCCCATCCTCGCCGCAACGCTGGCGCAACATCACCCGCACCTGCAGGTGCTGAACATGGACGCGGCGCAGCTTGGCGACACGCCGCCGCTGTTTGGCGACGAACTGGCCAGTGCCATTGTCAGCGGGCTGCCGCTGCTCTCGATCCCGGCGACGCAAGTCACCGCCATCATGCGCGGTGCATTCGAGCGCCAATTGCGTGCGGACGGCGCGTTCTATCAATTCACTTACGCTCCGCGCTGCCCGGTGCCCCGCCTTACCCTGCAGCAACTGGACCTGGAAGCGGTGCGCATCGGGATCGCGTGGTTCAATCTGCCACCGGCGCTGGTGTACCGCATACGCCGGCGCCAACACGTCGCCGCCTGACCCGGGCGTGATCACGACGCCTCCAGGCAGGCGAGCTCCACGACCTGGTCTGCCGTGAAGCCGGGGTCACTCCATGACATCCACGCAACCTTGCCATCCTCTGCGCTATCAGTAACCCACCGATAGCCGCACACCGGTCGCGCACGGGAACGGATGGATGAAACGCAATGCGAAGATAGCCAGTTGGGTCGTTGGAGCGCTGGCTGCGCTGCTGCTGGTGTTGGTCGTCGTCATCGCCACGTTCAACTGGAACCGGGCCAAACCCTGGCTCAACAACCGCGTGAGCCAAGCTCTGGGACGGCCATTTGCCATCAACGGCGATCTGACCGTCGACTGGCACCGCGACAGCTCGGGCGGATGGCTGCAGGCGCTGGTACCTTGGCCGCGGTTCACCGCACGCGATGTCAGCATCGCCAACCCGTCGTGGGCGCAGGAGCCGCAGTTCGCGCAGTTGGCGGCGCTGCATTTCGACTTGTCGCCATTGCCCTTGCTGGCCCATCGCATCAGCGTGTCATCGATACAACTGGTGCAGCCGACCGTCCACCTGCAACGCGACCAGGACGGCCGCGCAACATGGACCTTTGCGCCGGCACACTCCGACCAGCCATCGGCCTGGAAGTTGAAGATAGGTTCGATCAGTCTCGACCGTGGCCAGATCACCCTTGCCGATGCGCCGACACAAACGCAGCTGGACATTGGCGTGACGCCTTTGCAGCAAGCCATCCCCTACGACCAGATCGTCGCGCAGCAATCCGATGACGCGCGCGCGCAGGCGCAAAAAACCGTGGGCGCGGCAGCGAAGAAAGTACTGACGAGCGAAGCCAAGCAGGACAAGGAACCGGTCGGTAACGTCACCGCAGCGACGACCTACCAGTTCAACTGGACGGCCAAAGGCACGTTCCATGGCGCGGCGGCCAACGGCCGCGGCAAGACCGGCAGCGTGCTGGCCCTGCAGGCAACCGATCGTCCGTTCCCGCTACAGGCGGATATCCGTCTGGGCGACAGCCACATCGCCCTGGTGGGCACGCTGACCGACCCCTTGCATCTCGGTGCGCTGGATGTGCGCCTGTGGTTTTCCGGCTCCAGCATGAGCAAGCTGTACGAATTCACCGGCATTACCTTGCCCGATACCCGCCCGTACGCAACCGAAGGTCATCTGCAGGCGACCCTTGGCGACGTCAGCCATTACAGCTACAAGAGTTTTCGCGGGCGCGTGGGTGGCAGTTCACTTGATGGCAGCCTGGATTTCGTGAGTGCCGACAAGAACGACCAGCGCTCGCGCGCGAAACTCACTGGAACGCTGAACTCCAGCGTGTTGCTGTTCACCGACCTGGCTCCGCTCATTGGCGCCGATTCCAACGCAGCGAAACAGCGGCGCGGGGAGGCACCGGTGCAGCCCGCCGACAAGTTGCTGCCGGTGTCGAAGTTTCGCACCGACCGCTGGCAAGCCATGGATGCCGATGTCAAGTTCAGTGCCGCGCGCATCGTCTACAAGAAACCGTTGCCGGTCGACGCGCTGTCGACGCAGGTGAAAATGCAGGCAGGCAAACTCACCCTCGACCCGCTGGTCGTCAGCCTCGCCGGCGGCAGGGCCGCTGGCAACCTGCGGCTGGATGGCAGCAAGACGCCGATGCACGGTGAGCTCAAGCTCAGTGCGCAACATCTCAAGCTCAAGCAGCTGTTTCCCACCTTCGAGCCCATGCAGGCCAGCTTTGGCGAGGTCAATGGGAGCACCTCGCTGCAAGCGGCCGGCAACTCGGTGGCAGCCCTGCTGGGCAGCAGCAATGGTGACTTCAAGCTGATGATGAACGATGGCGCGATCAGCAAGACCTTGTTGGAGACAGCCGGGCTCAACGTCGGCAACATCGTGCTGGCCAAGCTGTTTGGCGACAAGACGGTGAAGATCAACTGCGCGGCTACCGACCTGGCGGCGAAAGATGGCGTGTTCGACGTGCGCCTGTTCGTCTTCGATACCGGCGATGCGCTGGTCAACATGGACGGCACGGTGAACCTTGCCACGGAACAGCTCGACCTGGAAATACAGCCCCATACGCGCGGCCTGCGCATCCTGTCGTTGCGTTCTCCGCTCTATGTGAAAGGCACGCTGAAGAATCCGGATGTTGGTGTGCAAAAGGGACCGCTGCTGTTACGTGGCGGTGGCGCGGCAGCGCTGGCCGTGGTCGCCGCCCCCGCCGCGGCGCTGCTGGCGCTGATTGCGCCCAGCCACGACCGGAAGGACGCGGACAACGCCTGCCACGCAGTACTCGAGCAACTGCGTACCGCCGGCCCGGCCGAGAGCGCGGCACGGGCCAAGTCCGCAGCGACACCGCAACGCTGAGCGCAAACGGTCGCGCCAACTCGGCGTGACGCGACCCGCCAGCGGCCCAACGTACCGCCACCCACGGCCACCGCAACGGCACGGCTGGACAGCTTCCATTCTCCATCGCGAAAGTCTCCCTCTCCCCTGACAGCTTCACCGTCGGGGAGAGGGTTGGGGTGAGGGGGCGCTCAAACTTACGTCGTCTCGCCGAAGAGCCCCCTCACCCTGCCCTCTCCCCCGGCTGCGCCAGGGGAGAGGGTTCAGGCATGCACAGCGACCACACCGCTATCCACCGCCACCGCAACGGCACGGCCGGACAGCTCCATTCTCCATCGCGAAAGTCTCCCTCTCCCCTGACAGCTTCACCGTTGGGGGAGAGGGTTGGGGTGAGGGGGCGCTCGAGCTTACGTCGTCTCGCCGAAGAGCACCTTCTCACCCTGCCCTCTCCCCCGGCTGCGCCAAGGGAGAGGGTTCATGCACTCGCATCGACCACATCGCCACCACGGCCACCGCGGCCGGACATCGCCCTACGGAACGGCCGCTGCCATGCCGCCGATTCGCCCATGGACGCCGCGCCAGGACGACCGCGCACCTCTACAATGCGCACTCACCCCCTCTCCGATTCCCTTGATGCAACCCGTCAACCGTGCCCGCCTGCAGATTCATTTCTGCGTCTTGTTGTGGGGATTCACCGCCATCCTCGGCAAACTGATCACGTTGCCGGCCATGCAACTGGTGTGGTGGCGCATGGCTCTGGTGATTGCGGTGCTGGCACTGGTCCCGCAGGTGTGGCGCGGGCTGCGCGCCATGCCGCGGCGCCTGATCTGGGCTTACGCTGGCATTGGCGCACTGGTGTCGCTGCACTGGTTGACGTTCTACTCGGCGATCAAGCTGTCCAATGCTTCGGTCGGCGCCACCTGCATCGCGCTGGCGCCGGTATTCCTGGCATTTACCGAGCCGTGGATTGCCAAGCGCAAGTTTGACCCACGCGAATTGATGATCGGCGCGGCAGTGATTCCAGGTGTGATCATCGTGGTTGGTGGCGTGCCCCACGGCATGTACGCGGGGCTGGTAGTGGGTGTGCTGTCGGCCGTATTCGTCGCACTGTTCGGGTCGCTCAACAAGCGCTTTGTGGAAAGTGGCGACCCACTCACGGTAACCTTCATCGAGCTGGGCACCGGCACCGTATTCCTCACCTTGCTGGCACCGCTGTTGCCGCATGCAGGATCTGCGTTCGTGCTGCCAAGCACTCACGATGCATTGCTGCTGGCAGCGTTGTCGTTCGGCTGCACGTTGCTGCCATTTGCGCTGGCGCTGGTGGCATTGCGCCACATGACGGCATTCGGCACACAGATGGTGACCAACCTGGAACCGGTCTACGCGATCATGCTGGCCATCGTGCTGCTGGGCGAACAGCGCGAATTGACCGGCACGTTCTATATCGGCGTGGTGATCATCCTTGGCGCGGTATTCCTGCATCCGCTGCTGAAACGCCAGCAACGGACGCCGAAGCGCCCCGAACTGATCGGCACCACCGAAAGTCACAATCTGGTCGACTAGGAGGCCCGGCGCTGGCGCCCTGTCGATCATGCCTGCGTGGTGTACTTGATCACGGTGATCTCGTTCGGTTCGAGGTGTGCCGCCTTCACCTCGCTCACGCCGCGCAGGCCTTGCACGCGCAATGCGCGATCGAATGCCTCCTGCGGAATATCGTGGCGGCGCAACACGCCAGGCGTCTGCCCGCCATGGCAGGCGAGCAATGCCGACGTCTTCCAGCAGACACCTTCAATGGAAATCACGCGAGCGCACATCCAGCGCACCGAGCAAACCGCTCATGTCGATCAGGCGATGGGCAATGAGGTTGCTGACGCCGTTGGCTTGCTCCCAACGGCCTTCGACACCGAGCAAGCGCGCCTCCAGAAATGTACGGTGATGACGTTCGGCCACCTGGCGCCAGACAATCACGTTGATCGGCCCAAACTCGTCTTCCAGCGTGATGAAGGTGACGCCGCTCGCGGTTTGCGGGCGCTGGCGCTGGGTCACCAGGCCGGCGATGCGCACGCGGCTGGTGGCTGGTCGCAGGCGCAGCGCGCGCGAATCCGTGCAATGGTCAGCCAGCAGACGCGCACGAATCTGCTGCAAGGGATGCGGGCCCAGGCTCAAGCCCAGGCGCGCGTAATCAGCCAGGGTGTCTTGCGCCTGTGATGGCGGTGGCAGCGCGACGGCAGTTTCCGGCGGACTGGCATGCCCGAACAGCGGCAATTGCCGCTCGACCCCGGCCACCGCCCAGTGCGCCTGATGCCGATGACCGACCAGGTTGCGCAACGCACCGGCTGCGGCCAACGCCTCACGTTGCGCATGGTCAAGCCCGGCGCGCGTGCACAGGTCGGCGACGTTAGCGAACGCGGCGACCGTCCGCGCGTCGACGAGGTGCTGCGCCGCGCTCTGGCTCAAGCCGCGTACCTGACGCAGGCCCAGACGGATGGCCGGTTGTTGCCGTGGCACCAGCGGATCGCCTTCCAGCGTGCAATCCCACGCGCTGTGTTCCACATCGACCGCACGTACTTCGATGTGATGGCGCTGCGCGTCCTGCACGATCTGGCTGGGTGCGTAAAAACCCATCGGCTGGGAATTGAGCAGCGCACAGGCATACGCCGCCGGCTCGTGGCACTTCAGCCAGCAGCTGGCGTACACGATGCCGGCAAAACTGGCGGCGTGGCTTTCGGGGAAACCGTACGAACCAAAACCCTTGATCTGCTCGAACAAGCGCGCGGCAAACTCCGCGCTGTAGCCGCGTTCCAGCATGCCGTGGGTGATCCGCTCGCGATGCTTTTCCATGCCGCCGTGACGTTTCCACGCCGCCATGGCGCGGCGCAACTGATCGGCCTCGCCAGCGGTATAACCGGCAGCGACAATCGCCAGCTTCATCACCTGCTCCTGGAACAGCGGGACGCCCAGTGTGCGTTCCAGCACGGCCTCGAGATCGGGCGAGGGATAGTCGACCACCTCTTCGCCACACCGCCGGCGCAGGTAGGGATGCACCATACCGCCCTGGATCGGGCCGGGCCGCACCAGCGCCACCTGGATCACCAGGTCGTAAAAATTCGCCGCCCGCAGCCGCGGCGACATGGCCATCTGCGCGCGGCTTTCGATCTGGAATACGCCAACGGTATCGGCGCGCTGGATCATCTGGTAAGTCTGCGGGTCTTCCGCCGGCAGCGTTGCCAGCGTGTAATCCTGCGCACGATGCCGACGCAGCAGATCCAGGCAACGATGCACGCAGGTCAGCATGCCCAGCGCCAGGCAATCCACCTTGAGCAGTTTCATCGTGTCCAGGTCGTCCTTGTCCCACTGGATGATCGTGCGTTCGGGCATCGCCGCGTTTTCCACCGGCACCAGCTCGGACAGCGGCGCGTCGGCAATCACAAAGCCGCCGACGTGTTGCGACAGATGGCGCGGCATGCCCAGCAATTCAACGGCAAGTTTCAGCACGCGCTGAATGAGCGGACTGTGCGGATCAAAACCACGCTCGCGCAAGCGCGTATCCAGGTTGGCATCATCGTCCCCACGCATGGATATCCGGGTGAGCTGATCGATTTGATCCAGCGGCAACCCCAGCGCCTTGGCTACATCGCGCAGTGCGCTTTTGTGCCGATAGCAGATGACCGTGGCGGTCAGCGCGGCACGCTCGCGACCGTACTTGCGGTAGATGTACTGGATCACTTCCTCGCGCCGCTCGTGTTCGAAATCCACGTCGATGTCCGGCGGCTCGGCGCGCTCCTTGCTGATGAAGCGTTCGACCAGCAGATTCATGCGCGCCGGATCGACCTCGGTGATGCCCAGCGCAAAACACACGGCGGAATTGGCGGCCGAGCCACGGCCCTGACACAGAATGTGCTGGCTGCGCGCAAAGCGCACGATGTCATGCACGGTCAGGAAATACGGCTCGTACTGCAACTCCGCAATCAACGCCAACTCGTGTTCAATCTGCTCGCTCACGTCCTGCGGCACCCCGTCCGGCCAGCGCCAGCGCATGCCTTCCGCCGTGAGCTGACGCAACCAGTCGCTGGCGCTGTACCCCGCGGGTACCAGTTCGCGCGGATAGCGATAGCGCAACTCATCCAGGGTGAACTGGCAGCACGCGGCAACATCCACGCTGGATTGCAGCAGCGGTGCCGGATAGATCGCCGCCAGCGCCTGACGGCGGCGCAGATGGCGCTCGCCGTTGCGAAAAATCAGCGCGCCAGCTGCGGCAAGCGGCACACGATGGCGGATCGCCGTCAGCGTGTGCTGCAACGCCAGCCGACGCCGCACATGCATGTGCACATCGCCGGCGGCGAGCAGCGGCAGATCCACTGCGCGCGCCAGCGCTTGC
>DATCWU010000258.1:0-13730 GCA_036566165.1 Rhodanobacter sp.
GTCGCGCATTCGCTTTAATGCGCGGCTCACGTCGCATCTGCAACCCAAGCGGTTGCGCAGCCTTGGCCGGGTAGCTCAGTTGGTAGAGCAGGGGATTGAAAATCCCCGTGTCGGCGGTTCGATTCCGTCCCCGGCCACCATTAAATCAAAGACTTAGCCCGCTCTCACCCGGTGGGCTTTTTCTTGTGTCCGGCATGTGTCCGGCAAATCGCAGGCACAAAAAAAGACGCCACCCCGAAGGATGGCGTCTGTGTCTTCATGGCGTGTCCTACTGACTATCTATCCTTGCAGCGATGTTCGCCAGTAGCGCTCAGGCAGCACACACAGCCCAACCCCTGCCGAGCGTAGCGCCACTGCCTCCTCAATCTTTCTACCGAACGAAGAGTGCTTCCAATCCCTTGATCCGATCTCACCCACGATCAAGAACCGCACCGTTTTCGACACCGCTGCCCTTACGATGCCGCCGTGCGACTGGATGGCTTCGACGACTACTTTGCGAGATCCGTACTCGAAGGTACCGGTAACCACAAACACACTCTCAGAATAGGTTACTGGTGGTAGTGGGTCATCAAACGGAAGCGCGGTGGATAGGCTTGCTGAACTGCCAGGTGTCGCCGATTCCCCACCTACGGTGCCGGTGAGGGCTTCAAGCAGGTCACGTTCCTCATCGCTGTCCAACACGCCATTGGTCAACGCATCGCTGACGCGCCGATGTAGTACATCAAACGGAAACACACCCAGGGATTCCCTGTGACGCTCAAGCCAATCCAGCAGGAAATACGCTTCAGAAATATTGATGCCACCATCTGCCAGAATTCCCCGGCAGATGCCTATTAGTTCGTCCGTGTTACGGTCGCGCCGCGCTTTCTCTGTCATAAACGGCATAGGAGCGCCGCGGCTGAAGATTCCCATGATCCCCTCCACATTCCTGTGATTGAGCTAAGCATGGATCATTGCGCAAGCTTTCGGTAGACCGTGCCGAAAGAGTCGCTTCCGGTGAGGGTGCGTCTGTGTTTCCCGGATCACCCGGGCGCGCTCAGAGGCAATTAAGGCACGTTGCCATTAGGCCCTGCTCTGGCTCTTCTGAATAGTGCGGGCCAGGATGGCCCGCTGCTCTACCCGGGGCCCCTGTGCGGCGGTGAGGCGGGGACGACAGGCCGCTCAGCGGGAGTCGACAGGAGGTCGACTCCTTTTCGTCAGCACAGGGATGTGTTGTCGAAAAGCCCGGCCCCGACTCACGGACTTGCCGGGCAAGGATGCCCGGGAAGCGCCAAGCGGGGTGTCGTTTTCTCTTGGGTACTTCTCTTTTGGACAAGCAAAAGAGAAGTACCTCGGGCGCCGCAGGCGCACGAAAGCTCTTGCTCTCAAGGCCATCCAAGGCCACCCAACTTGCGCCAGTCAATCCGCTACCACGACCCCATGCCAGAACGCGACCCGACCGGCGATCTGTTCGGCGGCCGGCAATGGCGTCGGGTAATACCAGGCGGCATTGGCATTCACTTCGCCATCCACCTTGATGTGCATGTAGTGGGCTTCGCCTTTCCATGGGCAAGTGCTGTGATGGGTGCTGGGAAAGAAATACTGATAGCGCAGCGAGTTTTCCGGGAAGTAATGATTGCCTTCCACCACCAGCGTGTCATCACTTTCAGCCAGCAGAGTGTCATGCCACAGCGCACGCACGGTCACGCCTCCACCGGCGGTTCGCCGGGAAACAACACATCGGTGTAGCCGAACTGGCTGAAGTCGGTGATTCGTGACGGGTACAGGCGACCGATCAGGTGATCACATTCGTGTTGCACCACGCGCGCGTGAAAGCCTTCAGCCGTGCGCTCGATGGGCGCACCCTGTGGATCCATGCCATCGTAGCGGATCAAGCTGTAACGGCTGACGGCACCGCGCAGACCGGGCACGGAGAGGCAGCCTTCCCAGCCTTCTTCCATGTCCCTCGACAACGGGGTAACCACGGGATTGAGCAACACCGTGCGCGGGACGGCATCGGCATCCGGATAACGTTCGCTGCTGTCAAAGCCGAACACCACCAGCTGCAGGTCCACGCCAATTTGCGGCGCCGCGAGACCAACCCCGTCCGCGGCTGCCATGGTTTCGAACATGTCGGCAATGAGTGCGTGCAGTTCCGCGCTGCCCAACATGGCCTTGCTCACCGGCGGCGCGATGCGCAGCAAGCGCGGATCGCCCATCTTCAGAATTTCACGAATCATGGTCGCCTCATCAGTCTGCACAACCGGGATTTATTGTGGTCAGCGCAACGTGAATGCAAGGTTGTGCGAACACTCTCCCACACGCTGCAAGTACAAACGACGGCCAGGCTGGAGCAAGCGCAGCGTGCTGCCATCATTTCAGCGTCAGTCAGGAGCTGCGCGTGCCGCCGGCCTGCGCTGGAGCGGCAGCGTGGGCAATCATGGGCGGCAGCGCCGCACGACAACCGCCCGCCAACGTAACACCACATGCATCCGTAGGTGCCGGCGCCACAGCTTCAGTGGCCGCCAAACACCTTTTTCAACAGATCGGTACCGCGCGCAGCCGGATTGGTGCGGATGGATTGCTCCTGTTCGCCAATCACCGTGAACAGGCCGTCGAGTGTCTTGCGCGTGACGTAGTCATCCAGGTCCAGCGCGCTGCCACCCTTGCCCGCGTCATGACCACCGCCCAGCGCACCGAGCGAGCCCAAGGCGCCGCCGAGTCCGCCACCATTGCCGGCGGTGAGTGCCTTGTACTTTTGCGTCGCCCCGACGCTGTCCGTGGCTTTGGCCACAATCGGGTGGATGCGTGCGGTCAAGGCATCACCGGCGACGCGGCGGAAAAACTCCGTAGCCGCGTGATTGCCACCGGTGAGAATGCCGCGCGCATCGTTCAAGGTCATCTTGCGAATCGCATCGCCAAAGATGTCTGCCACCTGCGGCACGGCCTTCTCCGCAGCGCGGTTCATGCTCAACTCGAAAGCATCGACCTTCGCCCCCTGCCCCAGCTGACGCGCCAGCTTGCCGACCTGCTCCAGCTTGCCCGGCAGCGGAATGCGCACCTTGCGGTTGTTGAAGAAGCCACCCTCGCGACCAAGGCTGTTGATGGCATTCGTGGTGCCTTTGGCCAACGCCTCCCTGAGCCCGGCTGCAATGTCGCTGTCCGAGGCGTTGGCACCGAGTTGCGACGCACTGGTGGACGCATGGGTGGCCTGTTTCGCCTTGTTCAACAGATCCTTGAACTGGCCGCTGCCGGCAGCCAGCACCGGGAGCGTGGCGATGAGGGTAAGACCAAGCAAGCCGAAGCGGGACGGGATACGCATGACGAAATCCTGCACGGGATGGGTACCGACAGTGTACGCGGGACGCAGGCCATGCCGACAGCATCGGGCCCGACAGCGCCGACAATCCAGTGGGCCCGGCGCACGGTCATCCATGCCCACACCGGGACGGCTGTGCGCCAGCATCAGGGGGACGGTGCAGCGGCGCGTCCGGTCGGGTTACAACAGCGCATCGCGGTCGGCTGCAAGGCTCCGTCACCTGCGCCTACACCTCGTGGTGCACCGCCTCGGTCGGGGTCGTGCCAAGCACTTCGCTCACCGCCTCATCACGGCGTGGCGCCAGCTCCACCAGATACATGGCCGCGAGCACCAGCGCGCCGCCCGCGAGCATGCGCCAAGTCAGCACATCGCTGCCCAACGCGACGGCAAACGCAGCCGCGAATACCGGCTCGGTGGTCATTACGATGGCGGCGCGGGTGGCCGATAGATGGGATTGCGCCCAGGTCTGCATCAGCATCGCCCCGGCGCCGGCAATCAGGGCCATGTACAACACCGCCAGCCAGGCGTTGCGATCCGGCGGCAGCATCGGCCCATGCGGTGCCGTGGCCAACAGGCACACCAGGGCGATGGCCACCATCTGCAGCGCCGACAGGCCGAGCGCCTCGCCGGGGCGCGACCACTGCCCGAGCCCGACGACATGCAAGGCGTACACCGCCGCCGAGGCAAGCGTCAGCCACACGCCCAGGTCAACCGACACACCCCGGAGCGACAGCAGCCCCAGGCCGATGGTGGCCAGTGCCACCGCCAGCCAGACCACCGCGCGCACACGTTGGTGCAGCAGCACGGTCGCCAGGATCGGCGTGAACACCACATACATGCCGGTCACAAAACCGCTGACGCTGGGCGCGATCAACGCCAACCCCCATGTCTGCAGCAACTGGCCGATACCGTAGATCCCGCCCAGCGCCAGACCCTGCACAACCTGCACGCGCCCCAGCCGCAACACCGGCCGCGCAAACAGTGCCAGCATCACCACGGCGGCGATCACGAAACGCACGGCGAGGAAGTCGGCGACCGCCATGCGCCCGAGCACGTCCTTGATCAACACAAACGTCGAGCCCCACACCGCCGTCATGACGATCAGGCCAAAGGTGGCAAGTGTGGTGAGGCGGCGGGGCGTGGTCATGGCTGATCGAGAATGGGATGCTGCAAACACACAACGCGCAAACCGGGGCGCGCGCTGGGCATGAGAACTGGTGCACCAACACGACCCTGTGTGCGCACCAACGGCGGCGCTATCCAGTCCGCGGTGGCAGCCGCGCCACCCGCACGTTACACATCGTTGCGCTCCCCACCGCTCCGGGCACCCTTGCGCAGGTACAGTCGCCATACCTGTCCGGGAATCTGCCACAGGAAATGCAGCCAGATGCCGACCCAGACCAGGCCGGCGAGCCACGGCCGACGCGCGGCCGGATCGAACTTGCGAAACCAGCGCCACATGCCCCGGTGTTTGTGCCGGCTGACAAACACCGGGCGATGTGCACTGGAGCCGCCCTTGCCATGCAGCACCCGCACGTCACCGGCCAACAGCACCCGATAGCCGGCATCGCGCACGCGTCGGCACAGGTCCAGATCCTCAAAGTGCAGAAAGTACGTCTCATCAAAACCGTTCATGCGCTCGAACACGGCGCGCGGCAGGAACATGAGCGCGCCGGACACTGCCTCGGCAGCGACGACATGATCGGGTAGCGGCCCGGCCACGTTGACGCCGTCGGTGGCCTTGCCACGCAAACTGTTCAGTGTGCGGTGCAACAGCGGATCACGCCGCAGCGATGCCGGATCAGGCACACCATCGGCGCCGCAGACCACCGCACCCAGCAACCCGGCATGCGGTTCGCTGGCGAGAATGTCGAGCAGGCGTTGCACACCGGCTTGCTCCAGCACGCAATCGGGATTGAGGATCAGCAACCGGTCGCTGCGCGCTTGCGCAGCCGCACGATTCACCGCCGGGCCGAACCCGAGATTGGCGTAGTTGTAGATCAGCCGCAATCGCGGGTCAGCGCTCAAGGCCCGATCCAGCGCTTGCGGCACGCCGTCACTGGAGCCGTTATCGATCAGCAACAACTCCAGCGGCACCGACCACGCGAGTACGGCGCGCACGCAATCACGCAGGCTGGCACCGCTGTCGGCGGCAACCACGATGACACTCAGCTGGGGGACAACGGGATTGAACGGCGACACAGGCATGGCCACGGCAAGGTGGTGATACGGGGCACAAGAATAGCGGGGTACTACTTACTCGGCAGCATTGATTTCCTCTTCATCCTCACCCAGAACATATTGCAACGTGCACGGCGCGGCATCTGCATCACGCTGCAGCCAGGGTTGCTCGCGATACCAGCCGGCGAGTTGCCAACCGCGCAAACGATGCACGCGATCACGCCGGCGATCCCACAGCAAGACCCCGCGCGCGTGTTGCAGGTGCGCAGCAAACCAGCGGCCGTCCGGACTGAAACACGCGCAGGCAGCGACCTCTTCAATGCGCCGATCACCGGCAAACCGGTACCCCGCGCCGTGATATTGCACCTGATGGCCCCACGGGTCAGGCATGTCGGCAACGGTGGTCTGCCACAGCGGTGCCTCCAGCGTGATGATTTCGGCTGGTGGCCCCATGGCCGAAGACATCACCCGCGCCGGCCATTCCGTTTCCGCATCGACTGCCGCCGCAGCATCCAGCGCGGGATCGACGGCGGGATCCAGCATGTGTGGGATATCGCGATCGAGCCACAGCTCCAGGCCAACGATCAACATATAGCCGGCGAGCATGCCCAGCAGCGCCACGCCCCACGCCAGCGCGTCACCGCCAAGCGCGCGCTGCAGCGCAAACAGCACCCCCGGCAGGCCCCAGCGCAAGCCATTGCGCATGCTGACCGCGTAACTGCCAGCCAGGCGCAGGCCCGACAGCAGCAGCACCACCAGCGCCAGCAGCAGCGACAGGCCAAGCCACCACGGCAACAGCGCCAAGCCTACCAACCATGCCGTCAGCGACAACACAACGTTCCATGGCGGCAGCTGCTGCAGGTTCACGACCTTAGCCTGTCCTCGTCATCAACGGCGCCTCAGCCGCACCACACGCGTGCATTGCGGAACATGCGCATCCACGGCGAATCCTCGCCCCAGGTTTGCGGGTGCCAGCTCATCTGCACGCTGCGAAACACGCGCTCCGGGTGCGGCATCATGATCGTCACGCGACCTTCGGCGGCCGTGAACCCGGCCAGCCCGCCCGGCGAGCCATTGGTGTTCAGCGGGAACTTTTCCGTCGGCTTGCCGCGGTTGTCGACAAAGCGCACGGCAGCGGACGCCTTCGACGGGCTGCACGTCTGTGGAAAACTCACGCGCCCCTCCCCGTGCGCCACGGCCACCGGGAGGTGCGAACCGGCCATGCCCCGGAACAGGATGCTGGGCGAATCAAGCACTTCCAGCGTGACCAGGCGTGACTCGTACTGCTCCGACGCGTTGTGCAGGAACTTCGGCCAGTGCTGGGCGCCGGGAATGATCTCCTTGATCTGCGCCATCATCTGGCAGCCATTGCACACCCCCAGCGCAAACTTCGCGGGGTCGGCAAAGAACGCGGCAAACTGCTCGCGCAGCATCGGGTTGTACAGGATCGACGTGGCCCAGCCGCGCCCGGCACCAAGCACGTCGCCGTAGGAAAATCCGCCGCAGGCGGCAAAGCCGCGAAAATCCGCCAACTTGAAGCGGCCGCTGAGCAAATCGGACATATGCACGTCGACCGCGTCGAAACCGGCGCGCGTGAACGCAGCCGACATTTCCACCTGGCCGTTGACGCCCTGCTCGCGCAACACGGCCAGGCGTGGGCGCCTGCCGCCGCGGATCAACGCCGTGGCGACATCGTCCGCCGGATCGAACGTAAGCTTGGGCGTGATGCCCGGGTCGGCATCGTCCAGCCGCCATTCCAGCTCGGCGTCCGCCGTCAGCGGGTTGTCGCGCAGGCGCTGCATGGCATGACTGGTTTCATTCCATGCGGCAAACAGCACGCGCCAGTTCCACTTGAACATGGGGTCATCGCCAAGAAACAGCTTGATCCCCAGCTTTTCCTTTGGCCGGCCGATCAGGTGACTGCACTCGGTCAGACCATGTTTGCCCAGGAGTGCGGCGAATGTCTCGCGCTGCGCCTCGGCCACCTGCAACACCGCGCCCAATTCCTCATTGAACAACGCGCGCAACGTGGCCTCGGCCCAGCCATCCAGATGAATTTCCAGCCCGCAATGCCCGGCAAACGCCATCTCCAGCAAGGTGGTGATGACGCCGCCGTCGGAGCGATCGTGATACGCCAGCAGCAGATCGCCCGCATTCGCTTCCTGCACCAGCGCAAACAATCCCTTGAGGCGCTCGGCGTCCTCCAGATCCGGCGGCAGGCCGCCGGCGCGGTTGAACACTTGCGTCAATGCCGAGCCGCCCAGGCGATCACGTCCGCCACCCAGGTCAATCAGCCACAAATCCGACTTGCCGCGATCCAGGCGCAGCTGCGGCGTCAGCGTGCGTCGTACATCACTGACACGGGCGAATCCGGTGATCACCAGCGACACCGGCGACACCGTGCGTTGCTCCCGCTCGCCGTCGTGCCACACGGTTCGCATGGACAGCGAGTCCTTGCCCACCGGTATGGAAATATCCAGCGCCGGACACAACTCCATGCCGATTGCCTTGACCGCATCAAACAACGCCGCGTCCTCGCCGGGGTGATTGACCGCAGCCATCCAGTTCGCCGACAACCGAATGTCGCCAAGCTGCGCAATCGGTGCCGCCGCGAGATTGGTGATCGCCTCGCCCACCGCCAACCGCGCGGCATCCGCACTGCCCAGCAACGCCACCGGCGCGCGTTCGGCCAGCGCCATTGCTTCACCCGCATAACCGGCAAAATCGGCCAGGGTAACCGCGCAATCAGCCACTGGCACTTGCCATGGGCCAACCATCGGATCGCGATGATTCAAGCCGCCGACGGTACGATCGCCGATGGTGATCAGAAAACTCTTGCTGCCGACGCCGGGCAACCGCAATACGCGCAACAGTGCCTCGTCCATGCCGATGCCGGCCAAGTCCGGCAGCAGGTCCACGCGTGGCGGGATGCGCCTGGTGTCGCGATGCATCTTTGGCGGCTTGCCGAACAACACATCCATGGGCAGGTCGATCACCGTCAGCTGGCGTCGCGGATCGGTCAGCACCAGCCGGCGCTCGACCGTGGCGTGGCCGACCACCGCGTAGGGACAGCGTTCGCGCTGGCACAACGCCTCAAACCCGGCCAGGTCATCGGCACCGATCGCCAGCACGTAGCGCTCCTGCGCCTCGTTGCTCCACACCTGCATCGGCGAAAGTGACGGGTCGTCGCATGGAATCTTCGCCAGATCGATCACGCCGCCCACGCCGGCATCGTTGAGCAGTTCGGGAATGGCGTTGGACAAGCCGCCAGCACCGACATCGTGGATGCTGACAATCGGCGTCTGCTCGCCGCGTGCGCAGCAGGCATCGATGACTTGCTGACAACGCCGCTCCATCTCCGCGTTGTCGCGTTGCACCGAGGCAAAATCCAGCTCGACACTGGACGCGCCCGATGCCACCGACGACGCCGCGCCGCCGCCCAGCCCGATCAACATCGCCGGCCCGCCAAGCACGATCACCGCATTGCCGGGCTGCACCTTGTGTTTCAGCACCAGGCTCGCGCGCAAGTTGGCCAAACCGCCGGCCAGCATGATCGGCTTGTCGTAACCACGACGCAGGCCCGGCTCGCCGGTTTCGTGCTCATAGCTGCGGAAATAGCCGCCCAGACACGGGCGGCCAAACTCGTTGTTGAATGCCGCCGCACCGAGCGGCCCGTCGCGCATGATCTCGAACGCACTGGCCACCCTTGGCGGCAGCGGTCGCTCCACTTCCCACGGCTGCGGATGGCCGGGAATGCGCAAATCGGACACCGAAAACCCGGTCAGTCCGGCCTTCGGTTTGCCACCGCGGCCAGTAGCGCCTTCGTCGCGAATCTCGCCGCCGGCACCGGTCGCCGCGCCCGGCCACGGCGCAATCGCCGTGGGGTGATTATGCGTTTCCACCTTGATCGCAAAATCAATGCGCTCGGCGTGGCCACGCCACACATCATCGGCCGGGTCGGCAAAAAAGCGCTGCCCCACGCTGCCTTCGATCACCGCTGCATTGTCCGAATACGCCGACAAGGTATGCGCCGGCGCCTGCTGATGGGTGTGCTTGATCATGCCAAACAGGGTTTGTTCCTGCGTCGCCCTGTCGACGGTCCAGGTGGCGTTGAACACCTTGTGCCGGCAGTGCTCGGAGTTCGCCTGCGCAAACATGAACAACTCGGCATCCGTCGGGTCGCGACCCAGTTCGGCATAGCGTGCGGCGAGATACTCAATCTCATCAGCGGCCAGCGCCAGACCCAGGCGCCCATTCGCCGCGGCCAGCGCCGCATGCGGATCACCACCCAGCGCGATATGCAGCAGATCCCCAGGTGCGCCAGCCAGAAACAAACCTTGCGCATCCTCCAGGCGTGCCAGCACGGACTGCGTCATCGCATCGTGCAGGGCGTTCACGATCAGCGCGTGCTCGCGTGTGCCAACACCTGGCAAACCGGCCAGCTGCCACGCGACGCCGCGCTCGATGCGACGCACTTCAATCCCGGCGCCATGCAGAATGTCGGTGGCCTTGCTCGACCACGGCGAGATCGTGCCCAGTCGCGGCACCACCCACAACGTAGCCGGCTGCGGCGGCGCATCCTTTGCTTCCAGCACGCGGAGCAGGCGCGCATGCAGCTCACCGGCGGGCGCCACGTCGGCATCCAGAAAATAGACAAACCACGCCGCCTGTACGCGCACCCCGGGATACAGCGCATCCAGGCGCGCTTCGAGGCGATCGAAGCGAAATGGTGAAAGGGCGCTTTGCCCGTCGAGTGCGATCATGCGGGAACGGCGCCGTCCGACGAAAACGCCAATTCTAACCGATGCTGCAATACCGCATCAGCGTCGTCGCGGCGCTCCGCCGCGCGCGCCGCACGATCCCCGTCTCAACTACCCTGGCGCAGCGCCGCCAGCAACTGCTCGGGCGTAAGGTAGCCACCCAGCACCCGGCCGTCGGGCCCGATGATGCTGGGCGTGCCGTTGACACCAAGCTTCACGCCAAGGTCGAACTGGTCCTTCACCGGGTTCGTGCATGTCGCAGACTTCACGCGATCCTCGGTCGCCGCAACAAATGCCGCCTTGCGGTCTTGCGCACACCACACCGAAACCATCTCCGTGTAGGTCGGTGTCGGCCGGCCCGCGGTTGTGGTTACGCCCTCGCGCGGCCAGGCCAGATATTCCACCGCGATGCCCGCGGCGTTGAGCGCCGCGATGTGTTTGTGCAACGCACGGCAGAAACTGCAATTGACGTCGGTGAACACACTGACCGTGTACCGCGGATTCTTCGGCGCATACACGATGCGCGCCGACGCTGGTACCTGCGCCAGTTCGCGCTGGCGAAACCTGGCCCACGCCGCGTCGCTCACGTTGCGCTTGGCCGTCAAATCCAGTAAATCACCATTGAGCAGGTAGCGACCGTCGCTGCTGATGTAAAGCAGCTGACCAGACGCAATCACCTGGTAAAACCCCGGTAGCGGCGCCACTTCGATCGCATCGACCTGCACCTTGGCCGACAATTTGGCAATCGCCTCGCGCACCATCTTCTGCGCCGCCGGCGAGACTGCCTGACTCGCCGCCGAGGCGACCGGTGCCACCGCAGCGGCGGCTGCGGACGTCGCGGTTTGCGCCTGCACAGCACCAAACGCCAGCGCCAAAGCGCCCGCACTCACTGTCAACCACCTCAGCTTTGCCATCTCATACCTCGATCACCGCAACCATGGCGTCGTCGTGACGCACACGCTGAGCATTCTGGCACAGGCCGCCACGCACAACTGAACCGCGCTGCAGAAAAACCGTCCGTCGCCAGCACTGGTCAACGCGCACCAGAGCAGGATCCATGATGTATCGGGGTCGAATTCTGCTCCACCGTTCCCGATGCCGCCGCTGGCAGGTCATGCCATGGAGGCTACTTGGCTCCGGCCAACGGCTGAGGTCGCACAGAGGTTGCAGAAACACCAGCGCGACAGCTTGTAGTGCACATCCTGGATCGCGCCGGCTGTGGCGGCCCAGGCCTGGTCGGCTTGCCCCGGTGCGCAACGCCACGTCCAGTCGTGCCGCATGCCGTCCGCCGGCCAACAAAAAGCCCCGCGAAGCGGGGCTCTAGTTGCAGCATGCGATCGGCGATCAACCCGGCTTTTTCTTCGCGGCGGGTTTCTTCGCCGCCGGCTTCTTCGCCGCTGCCGTAGCGCGGGTCGCTGCCGACTTGGCGGCAACCGGCCTGGTCGCGGCTGGCCGGCTCACCGTCGACTTGGTGCCGACCACGGCCGGCACCGCGGCGTGAGCGCGAGTATTGCCGTAGCTGCCGCGATAAGTCTTGCCGCGACGCGTCTTGCGATCACCCTTACCCATGGGAACTCCTTGATCTGTGAAACGAATGGCCTTCGATGATAACAGCGCACACCGAAAGCGCCACGCTCACGGCAGGCCGTGCTCGCCACAGCCCTGGTGCTGGTCAGGACAGTCAGCCGGGTCCACCTGCACCGTGACGTGCTGAATGGCAAAACGCTCGCGGAGGATCTGGTGGACAAGCTGCATCGCCCGCCCCGCATCCGCGTCTTCGTGCAGCTCGACATGCAAGGTCGCCATGCGCGACCCGGACGCAAGCTGCCATACATGCAGGTGGTGAATTCCAAGAATGCACGGATCGGCACCACGCAAGACCTGTTCCACCTCGCCGCTATCCATGCCATCGGGCACGCCTTCGAGCAGGATATGCGTGGAGCGTCGCAGCAGTCGCCATGCACTGTTGAGGATCAACAACGCCACCAGCATGGACAGCACCGGATCAGCCCACAACCAGCCAAACCCGCGAATCGCCAGCGCAGCGGCAATCGCCGCCACCGAACCAAGCAGATCCCCCAGCACATGCAAGGCGGCGCCAGCCATATTGACGTCGTCGTGCGCGTGGCCACGCAACAGGCGCAATACCAGCATGTTCACCAGCAAGCCGATGGTCGCGATCACCAGCATCGTGCCGGACAAAATCGCGTGCGGATGCAGCAGGCGGGTCAGCGCCTCGTAGATGATCCACACCACCAGCAGCAACTGCGTCATGGCATTGACAAAACCCGCCAACACCTCCATGCGGCCGTAACCATAACTGCGGCGGGCATCCGCCGGGCGCGTCGCCAGCCACGCACCCATGAACGCCAGGAGCAGTGCCATGGCATCGACCAGCATGTGCCCGGCATCCGCCAGCAGCGCCAGCGAACCGGACCAGACCCCACCAAACGCTTCGACCACCATCATCCCGGCAGTCAGCACGAAGGCCAGCAGCAGTCTGCCCTTGCGGCCGTCGCCAACGTGACCATGCCCGGTGTGGGCATGCGTGGGGGTAGAAGTGGTGTTCACCGGCGCATGCTAGAAACTGCAGCCCACGTTACACAATCACTGCGCGTGAATTGCTCAGTGTGCACACCGCGCGGCGCCTGCAGGCCCGCCATGCAGGTGCCGGTCGCTGCGCAAGTTGACGAAATGGGCAGCGGCAAGCAACAGGCCGCCGCACGTCACCAGAACGCTGTGAACGATGATGGAATGGCCTTCCAGATACACGACGCCAAGCACCAGCAAGGCTATCCCCGGCGCAGCAAGGAGCAGCGGCAGCGGCTCCTGATTACGGCGAAAGCCGCGCCCCAACGCCAGTGTTGCCAAGCCACACGCAAACAACACAAAAATGCGCTCAAACCGGTGATCGGCGAGGAACCCCAGGCCGACAAACGGCAGCAAGGCCAGCACGAACGGCAGCACCGCGCAATGCACGGCGCACAGGAATGAGGCAATCGCGCCCACGCGGTCCGCCACTTGCCAGCCACCGGATTTGTGTTCGAAAGCCATGACCTGCACCCGTAGTGCGCAGGCAGCGAGATGCCGCCCGGTGGTGCGGATGTTACTTTATAACATCCCAAAACACCAGACCACGAATGCCATCGGGGCGCGACGGGATCATGGCGCTGCCACGGTGCTGCGAGGCTGGCAACCCGCTGACAAGCGGGCGCGAAACCCCGCCATCCGGCCGTTTTCGACAAAAAGCCGTCACCCGGCGGACGCGTGACCGTCAGGCGCTGGCGTCCTTGAGGCAGTTTTTGCAGGTGCCGTGCACTTCAAGGGTCTGGCCCTGCGCGCGAAAACCGAGTGCCTTGGCCTGGGCTTCGATCAAGTCGGCAACCCGCTCGTCGCACACTTCCTGCGCACTGGAACAGGTGTCGCAGATAAGGAACGGCACTTGGTGTGCTTCGGCCGGGTGATGACAGGACACGAAGGCGTTGATCGAT
>DATCWU010000020.1:0-5513 GCA_036566165.1 Rhodanobacter sp.
CAGCAGCGTGGCAAAGCGGATCAGCACGAACCCGCCCAGGTTTACGACGCCGGCGTGCAGCAGTGCGGAGACGGGGGTGGGGGCTTCCATGACCTGGATCAGCCAGCCGTGCACCGGCAGCAATGCCGTGCGCAGGATGACAGCCAGCGCGACGCACAGGGCGCTGCCCTGCAGCGCGGAGCTGGCGCCCTGCGCAGCCACGTGGGCGGCGAGATCATTCAGCGAACCGCTGCCCACCTCGTGCCATGCCAGCAGCGCTGCCGCCAACAACAGACCGTCGGCCAGTCGGTCGGCCAGGCGCTTCTTGTGCGCTGCCAGACGGGCGAACGGGCGGTCATGATAGAAGCACAGCAAGTGTTGCAGGGCGATGCCGATCAGCGCCCAGGCCGCGATCAGCACCAGCCAGTGGTCGGCGAGCAGCAGCAGGTGCACTGCGACGAGAACGCCGGTCAGGGCCGCGGCATAGCGTCGTTGCCCGGCTTCTCCTTCGAGATAACGCGCGGAGAATGCGCCGATCACAGTCCCCAGCAATTGCACCAGGGCGGCAAGGAGGCCGCCCAGAGGCGTTAGCACCAGCCAGGGTGACCACTGCGGCGACTGCGCGCCGGGCCACATGCCGGGCAGGCTTGCGACGAAGGCGAGCGTGCAGAGCGGCATGAAGATGCGCCATGGCCGGTGGGGAGCGCGGGGCCAACACAGGAGGAGCAGGCCCACCGCCATAAGCGCGGCGGGGATCAAGGGCGTAAAAAGAGGAATGGCAGGCACGGAAACTCTCGGGAATAAGCGGCCGCCATGTTGCTGCGCGCCAAGTGTTCTGTAAAATACATTGATCCGAACGAATCAATCCATAAAACAGAACAGTGCAACTCGAGCAACTGAACTTCCATCACCTGTTCTACTTCTGGCGCATTGCGCGGCTGGGTCATCTGACGCGCGCCGCGCAGGAGTTGCACACCTCACAGTCGTCGCTGTCGGCGCAAATCCGGCAGTTGGAGGAGCGCCTGGGCGATGCGTTGTTCACGCGCGAAGGCCGACGCCTGGTGCTGACGGAGACGGGTCATCTGGTGCTGGCTTATGCCGAGAACATCTTCGGTCTGGGCCAGGAGATGCTGGGACGGCTGCAAGGGCACAGTGAAGGCGTCACGCGCCTGCGCATCGGCAGCGTGGCCACCATGTCACGCAACTATCAGGAAAACCTGTTCTGGCCTCTGCTGAGCGATACGTCGGTTGCCCTGACGCTGGAGTCCGGCCAGTTGGAGCACTTGCTCGAACGTCTGGGCGAGCACCAACTGGATCTGATATTGGCCAACGAACCCGTGGCAGCCGATCCCCGGCGTCCCTTGCACAGCCGGTTCCTCGGCAGTCAGCCCATCTCCCTGATCGGTCCGGCGCAGCGCTGGCGCGGCAAGCACCTGCGGGTGCCGCAGGATCTGGATGGACTGGACATCGCCCTTCCGGGGCCGCGCCACGCTGTGCGCTCCCAGTTCGACGCGCTGTGCATGGCGGCCGAGGTCAAGCCCCAGGTGCGCGCCGAAGTGGACGACATGGCAATGCTGCGGTTGATCGCGCGCGACAGCGGCTGGCTTGCGGTGCTACCCGAGGTGGTGGTGCAGGACGAATTGCGCAACGGGCTGCTCTGCACGGTCGGACAATGCCCGCAGTTGCATGAACATTTTTATGCCATCACCACACCGCACCGACACCGCATCGAGCGGTTGGAGGCATTGCTGCAATCGGCGCCTGCCCAGGCTCTGACCGCGCGGGCGGACCCAGGTACAGCGCCAGCCATTGCTCAGCAATGAGCCGCATGACCATGTCCCCGGCATCCACCATGGGCAGTTGTTCGTGCGCACTAAGCTAGTTAATTCCTGATTTACGGCCGTGCCATCAGGCAGCGCCCGGCACGCGCCAGCCAGATCAGTGCGATGGCGACGCTGAGCCAGATCAGTCCCTGACCGAGGTTCTGCTGGTCGTCGAGCAGATAAGCGTTGCATAGCCGCGCCGGAGCGCTTTCATACAGCGAGCCGACGACCCCCATCATCGGCAGCGTGTAACCTAGAAAGAAAGCCTGAATCAACAGGCCGCCGATTCGCCACGAATGCCTCAGCAACGCACCAGCCACGATCAGCGCGAGAATCTTTCCGGCCTCGACGCCGGGGTCGTCCAGTGCCAGATCGAGCACGCGCGGGATCATCAACACAGCGAGACATAGCGCAACTGCCACGAAGCCGCTTAGGCCGAGCGCGTTCCATGGCGCGAGCCGGCGTCGCAGAACGCCTGGCACGGCCGCGGACAGCAACGCGCCGCTGAGCATCAGCGCCGGATATTGAATCAGCATGTGCCGGCTCATCGACGATTCGAGCGCGGCGTGCAGCGGAGTCAGTATCAGTATCGTCAGCAATCCGAACCCGACCCAACTCTGCGCGCGCGCACCCAAACGCGGCACCTTCATCGCGCGTTCGATTCCGCGGCGATCGAGCGCGCGTAAGCGAGCGCGAGATCGGCTTCTGCATAATCGAAAATGCGAACGAGACGGCCCGTCGGGTCGACCACCAATAGGGCCGCGTTGTGCTCAAAGCCGCCGAGTCCATCGGGAATGACGACGACTTCATAAGGTTTTAGCAGTTGCGCCAGGTCATGCGCATTGCGCGGGCCGGCAAAACGCCACACACGCGGATCGGCATGCAGTCGAGCGGCGTATTGCCCGAGCGCCTGTGGGTCATCGTGTATCGGATCGAAGCTGATCGATAGCAGTCGCACCGGTGGATTCACGGCGGACGGATTTGCGGAGACGATGGCCGCCTGCAATTGCTGGAACGTGTTACCGAGCGAAAGGCAAACGGTCGTGCAACGGGTGTAGATGAAGTCGACGATCGTTGCAGCGTGGCCGTCGGCCAGGATGTGGTCCAGCCTTTGACTGGGCGCCCACGGCGCGGACAATTCCGCTGCCGGTGGGCTTACCGGGTTCAGCGCAACCTCAAGACGACGCGCGCCTTCCGCGGTCCAGACCTGGAAGTCGTGTGTCAGCGCGTGCGCGCTTGCGTACGAGAGGGCAGCAAAAAATGCACTCGCCAGTACGGTGCGCAGCACAGTGCTAACCCGCCCGGGTCATCGCTGCGGCAGCGACATGAGCGCTGCCTGGTTGCTGTGTCCGCGCACTCAAGGCTTGTGGCCCAGTGCCTCGAGTTCCGCAGCGTTCGTAAATGGCGTAGTGCGCGGAGTTGCGCTGCGTTCCTGAGCGAAAAGCTCGGCCTTCAGTGGTTCGCCTTTGTTTGACCAGGCGGAGCGCACATAGCTTGCCACCGCCGCAAGTTGTTCGTTTCCGAGATGGCCGAACGCCGGCATCATGCCCTTATAGGTCGTACCTGCCACCGCGAGTTCGCCGTTGATGCCATGCAGCAGAATGTTCGCCACAATTCGCTCGTCGCCGTTCACCCATTCCGAACCGTCGAGCGGCGGGAACACACCTGGCAGTCCCTGTCCGGTTGCCTGGTGGCAGGTCACACATTGCGCGTTGAACAGTTGCTTGCCATCGACGCTCTTGCCGGTCTGCGCCACAGCGGGACGAAGGTCGGCCAGTGTGCGCTGGTCGCCAAGTTCCGAAGCGCCGAAAGGATCGGACAGCAGAATATAGCCCGCGCCGATGATCACCATCGCAAGGGTGACAATGACGACAACCAGCGGCACGGGGCGGAGGCTTTCAGAGGGTTCGGAGTGCTCGCGTTGCTGAGCCGAGTGAGAAGGTTCTGGTAGGTTGGACATGGGATCGATCTCGCGCGGCTAGGGTTTGGGCTCAGCAGGAAGAACCGGGTAGGTATGGTCCAGCCCCTGTAGGTAGGTCACCAAATCCAGCGCTTCCTGCTTTGCGACCACAGCCTGGTCCGACTCGATGGTGCCGGGAGGAAGCGCAACAACCTGATCGCCTTGCTCGACGTCTGTAGCCCTTTTGACGGTGAACAGAAAAGGATAGGCCGGCATGATCGAGCCGCGTACGTAAGCACGTGGCTGATAGAGGTGGCCCAGGTTCCAATCTTTGCTCGGCTGGCGCACGCCGATGTTGAATAAATCAGGGCCGGTACGCATGCTGCCGAGCAAATGCGGCTTGTCGTAGTAGTAATCGCCGGGCACCGAAGCGCGCCCCCAACCGCGTTCGGCATCCGGTCCCATGTTGCGATCTCGCGGCTGTTGTGTGTGGCAGTACATGCAGCCGTTGGAAATATAGACCTGGCGACCGCGCAATTGCGCGCTGGTATAAGGCTTCAGTGCCGCTGCCGGCTTGATATCGCGCACCTGGATATAGGGCATCACAACGAGCGCCGAAGCGGCGACGGCCAGCGCGACGACCGCGCCGGCCGCGAGTTTGAGTTCATTTTCCAAGCGCGGGCTCCAATTTCGATTGCCAGAACAGCGCGGCGCCGGTGCGGCGAGGCCCGAAGCGCAGCGCCATCGCGAAGAAATGGCCGACGAACACGATATGGCCTAGCGTCATCAGCGCGCCCCCGATGCTTCGTCCTTCGAGATAGGGGAGGGTGACGCGCACCGAATCCAGGAATGGCCGTGTGGCGTCGAGCATTGCGGTACCTTGCAGCCAGCCGCCGATGGTCAGGAAGACGAAATAGATTGCGATGCCGATTGTGACCAGCCAGAAGTGCAGCGTGATCAGCTTCGGATACGGCCACTCCCAGCTCAGTACCCGGGGCAACATGAAATAGATCGAACCGAAGAGCACGAGACTCACGAACGCGTACACACCCAGATGCGCGTGCGCGACCGTGAAGTGAGTGAAGTGGGTGACGTCATTCACGCTGCGTAACGCCTCGAGCGAACCCTGTAGCGACGACGCCATGTACATCAGGCCGCCGAGCATCATGAAGCGCAAGGTGGGCGAGTAACGCGCCAGATACATGCGTCCCCACAGCGTGCCGCCCTGATTGATCGTAAAGGCGATCACCGGGATCACCATCATCACGCTCTGTACGATCGATAGCGTGATCAGCCAGCCCGGAACGGGGCCGCCGATCAAATGGTGGCCGCCGACCTGCCCGTAGAAGAATGCCAGCGTCCAGAAGCCGAGCAGCGACACGTTATACGAGCGTATCGGCCGACCGATGATCTTGGGCAGGAAGTAATAGATCGCGCCGAGGCTGACCGGCGTGAGCCATAGACCGAGGACGGTGTGGCCGTACCACCAGTTGGTGGTGGCCTGCTGTACGCCGGTATGCACGCCCGGTAGCTTGGCCACCAGATAGAGCAGCGCGATCCACAGCAGCGCCGAAACCAGGTACCACACGCTGACGTACAGGTGCTCGACCCGTCGGTTGGCGAGTGTGTAGAGCGCCGACAGGATGATCAGTGCAAAACCGGCGAAGATGAAAATGCCGATCTGCCATGGGATCTCCAGATATTCCATGCCGTCGGTCCAGCCGGTGGCGATGGCGCCAATCCCGGCAGCGATGCCGGCATTGATGAACGTGCCGCCAAGCATGGTCCACATCGCGCCATACAGGCGGGTG
>DATCWU010000053.1:0-2134 GCA_036566165.1 Rhodanobacter sp.
GTCCGCGTTGCTGGTGTTCGGCATGCTGGCGTGGGCAACCATTCCGGTATTGCGCGCCATCGGGCTGACGGTGAGCCTGGGCGTGGCGTTCCATTTTTGTCTGTCGATCCTGATGGCGCCGCATGGCCATGTTGCCGAAAACTGACTGGGCGCACCTGATTCCGCATGCCGGCGCGATGTGCCTGCTTGACGCCGTGCTGGCCTGGGACGCGCGCAGCATCCACGCGCTCAGCGCCAGCCACGCGCGCGTCGATAATCCGTTGCGCGGCGCGCAGGGTTTGCACGCGATCCACCTGGCCGAATACGGCGCGCAGGCGATGGCGGTGCATGGCGCGCTGCTGGCGCGCGCGCAAGGGGCGGCCGCGCGGCGCCCGGGCCTGCTCGTCAGCCTGCGTGATGTGCAATTGTTCGAGGAATATGTCGATCAACTGGACGGCAATCTGGACGTCCACGCGCAATGCCTGTACGCCGACAGTGGCAGTGCACAATATGCCTTCCACGTCGAGCATCGTGGTCGCCTGCTGACCAGCGGGCGTGCCGCCATCATTCATCCCGCGCACTGATTCGTCGAGGTCGTCATGTCCGCATCGCCGCCGCTACGTCGCGCCCTGGTCACTGGTGGCAGTGGTGATCTGGGCAGTGCCATTTGTCGCGCGCTGGCAGCCGGCGGTTATCACGTCATCGTGCATGGCAATCAGAGCCTGAACCGCGCCGAGGCGGTTGTGGCGGCGATCCGCGCCAGCGGTGGCAGTGCGCAGGCCATCGCGTTCGATGTGACCGATGCGGACGCGACGCGCTCGGCGCTGGACGGCTTGCTGGCCGCAGGCAGTATCCACGCGGTGGTGAACAACGCCGGCATCCACGACGACGCACCGCTGGCGGGCATGCGTGCCGAGCAATGGCAGCGGGTGATCGACGTTTCCCTGCGGGGCTTTTTCAACGTGACCCAACCGTTGTTGCTGCCTATGGCGCGCGCGCGTTTTGGTCGCATCGTGTCGATCGGCTCGGTCGCGGCGCGGCTCGGCAACCGCGGTCAGACCAATTACGCCGCGGCCAAGGCGGCGCTGGTCGGCGCCAGCAAGTCACTGGCACGCGAGATGGCTTCGCGTGGCGTCACCGTCAATGTGGTCGCGCCCGGCGTGATCGCGGGACGCATGGCCGACGCCGCATTTCCACCGGAGCGCATTCGTGACGTGGTGCCGGCGCAGCGTGCCGGTACGCCGGAGGAAGTGGCTGCGCTGGTGGCGTTTCTGTGCAGTGACGTGGCCGGCTATATCAATGGCCAAGTGATCGGCATCAACGGTGGCATGGGGTGACCGCGCAGCAGCCCGTCACGTGTACAACGCGCTGCGCTCACGTGGTCGGGGCGGTCGCCGCGCCCTCCACAAGCGCGCCGTCGTCATCAATCACCACCGGTATGCCGCGCGATCGCCGGTAGCTGGCAATGAGGTCGCCGTAGTGCAGGATGCGGCCGATCGTATACAACGTGATGCGGGTGACATCGCGTACCGGGCTGAGGTGACTGGCGCGAAATTCCGAGTGATAGCGTGAGGCGATGGGTACGGAAACGATGCCGATGGCTTTCTCGCGGGAGGCGGTGATCAGCAGGGCGGCTTCAAACACGAAATCTTCCGGCGCCAGGTCCATCAGATCGAGCGCGGCAGAGGGGTACCAGCGCTGGCCGCTTTGGGTGTCGACTACCGGTTGCGCGCAGCCCCAGGAGATGCCCCAGTCGGCGACCGCATTGGCGCGGCGCCGGCTTTTGGGCTGTTGCTCGCGGTTGAGCAGGCGCGCACCAATCACGATGTGGCCTGGGTAGCGAGCGGCTGCGGCGACCAGGTGCGGGATGTCCTTGGCGAGGTGCTGGCCGTCGCCGTCCATGGTCAGTACGGCCGTGTAACCCTGTCGCCGGGCTTCGCGAAAGCCGCGGCGCAGCGCCTCGCCCTTGCCACGGCGCGCAGCGTGACGCAATAACGTCACCGGTAAGCTGGCTACGATCTCCGGTGTGCGGTCGTCCGAGCCGTCGTCGACCACGATCACGGGTGCGCCAAGCGCGAGCACCGACCTGATCACCGATTCAATGGCGGCCGCTTCGTTGAGACAGGGAATCAGTACGCACCAGCGCGCAGTAATG
>DATCWU010000064.1:0-1131 GCA_036566165.1 Rhodanobacter sp.
AGTGCGGCGCCGACGATCACGCCGGCGTGGCCCCCGGGCCTGCGGCCGCGGCGGCAATCTACAGGGGGCCACGGCCGCCGCGCCCGCGTCACGGCGGCCACGCGCGGGCATCTTCCGGTCTGCAAGAACTCGCCCCGGAGCGCACGCAAGCGCACCCCGGGTACCGGTATTCGTACGCATTTTTGTGAACTGGCACACATTCTGCTTCGGTTACCCGTGCCAGCGATGGGCATGACAGACCAAGGACAGCAACTCATGAATTTCTTCGGCAGGAAAAACCAGAAAGAAGCGCGCGAAGTGACGTTCGGGCAGAAGCTCGTCGAGCAGCAGGTGGCGCCCGGCACGCAACTTCACTACGACGGCGGACTCATCGGGCGCTTGCGGAACCACCACAACACCCTGCTGGACCTGTCCACCAGGGCCGGGGAAACGGCGCGGGCGTCGAAATTCGACGAGACGAAGAAATGCGTGCACAAGTTCAGGCTGTTGCTCAACGAGCACTTGCTGGAGAAGAACCTGCGCTTGTACACGTACCTGAGTTGCTGCCTGAAGGCTGACCCCGAAGGTCTGGAATTGACACGCGACGTGCGCCGCGAAACGAGTGGCATCTCCCGCAAGGCCACACTTTTCATCACGCATTACACCGATGCCGGCATCACTGAGGAAAACCGGGCAGCGTTTCTCGATGAACTGGCGCAGATCAAAGGCGTGCTGAGCGACAGCTTTGCCCGCGAAGAGCGCTCGCTGTATACGCTGTATCAGCCGCCGCAGGCCTATGCGGACGGCGCAGTGAAGTCGTTACCCACCAACGCCGATCAGCGGTCGCCAAGCCCGCTCGCCGGGCCAGACTCGATGCCGCCGGCAGAACCGGCAAACATGGGCGCTGCAGTCGCCATTGCGCCGCGGGAATTCGCCTCGGCATTTCGCGCGGTAGCCTGACTTCATAACAGACGGCAGAGGCGACTTCAGGCAAGCGCCTGCTGATCGCCTGCTCCGAACGGCTCGCACCCTCGCTCCGACACAAGGGCGGCAGCTGCATTGCTGCCCCGGGCCACCAGATCGGGGCACGCGTTCGGCTTGGCCAGGGCTGGGAAAAACAAGCGGAAACGGCGGGAGCGGCAGTGGCGGGTG
>DATCWU010000072.1:0-3403 GCA_036566165.1 Rhodanobacter sp.
TACCCGCAGTTGCCATTCGACCAGGTCCAGCCCGAGCGTCATCTCGGTCACCGGATGCTCGACTTGCAGGCGCGTGTTCATCTCCATGAAAAAGAACTCGCCCGGACTACCGTCAGCCTGCCGCGCAACGATGAATTCCACCGTGCCGGCGCCGACGTAGTGCACCGCCTTGGCTGCCGCCACTGCCGCGGCGCCCATTGCGTCGCGTCGCGTCGCGTCAAGCACCGGCGAGGGCGTTTCTTCCAGGACTTTCTGATAGCGACGCTGGGACGAACACTCGCGCTCGTTCAAGTGAATCACGTTGCCGAAGGTGTCACCGAATACCTGAAATTCGATATGCCGCGGGTGCTCGACGTAGCGCTCCAGGATCATGCGCGCGTCGCCAAACGAACTGGTTGCCTCGCGTTGTGCGGAAGCCAGCGCGTTGGCAAATTCGCTGGCCTCGCGCACGATGCGCATGCCCTTGCCGCCACCGCCTGCCGCCGGTTTGAGCATCAGCGGGAAGCCGGTTTTCGCGGCTTGCTCGGCAAGCCACGCGGCGTCCTGGTTGTCGCCGTGGTAGCCGGGCACCAGCGGCACGGCGTGGTGCTCCATCAGCGCCTTGGCGGCGGCCTTGGAACCCATCGTCTCGATACTTTCCGGACGCGGACCGATGAAGGTGATTCCGGCATCGGTACAGGCGCGCGCGAAGCCGGCGTTTTCCGACAGAAAGCCGTAGCCCGGATGAATGGCCTGCGCGCCGGAATCTTTGGCGACCTGCAGGATGACGTCACCGCGCAGATAGGAATCCCCAGGTGGCGAACCACCGATCGGCCAGGCCTCATCGGCCAGGCGCACGTGCTGCGCGTTCGCATCCGCTTCCGAATACACCGCAATGGTGTGGATGCCCATGCGCCGGCAGGTGCGGATCACGCGGCAGGCGATCTCGCCCCGGTTGGCTATCAGTACGCGTTCAAACATGCAGGGACCTTCACTCTGGGTGGCGTTGCCAACCCTCTCAAATTAACAGATCGCGCCATGCTGGCCGTGGTGGGGCGCAGCATGGTCAAGCGTGGGCGCGGTGAACGCCGTGGCCGTGCCGCCTCAACTCCTGGCGACCCAGCGCGGTGGGCGCTTGTCCAGAAACGCGGCCAGGCCGTGCTGGCCTTCCTCGGACACGCGCAGCCGCGCAATGAGTTCCGCGTTGGCGGTGTCCACGCTTTCGACCTGGGCTCGCTCGATACCGCCCACCCGCAACGCCAGTTGTTTGGCCTCGCGCTGGGCATGCGGCGCCACCTTGTGCAACAGATGCTCGATGCGCTCCACCGCTGCGTCCAGTTCCGCCAGCGGCACCGCGGAGTGCAGCAGGCCGATGCGCGCTGCCTGGTCGCCGTCAAACACTTCGCCGGTGATGAACAGGCGGCGGGCCTGGCGTACGCCGATGGCGGCAATGACGTATGGCGAGATCACCGCCGGTACCAGCCCCAGTTTCACTTCCGACAGCGAAAATTTGGCGGTGCCCACGCCCACGGCAATGTCACAACAAGCGACCAAGCCGACGCCACCGCCGTAGGCGGAACCGTTCACGCGCGCGACTGTCGGCTTGGACAAGAACTGCAGCGTACGCATCAGCCGGGCCAGACGCAGCGAATCGTCGCGGTTCTGCTGCTCGGTGGCGCCAACCATCGAGCGCATCCAGTTCATGTCGGCGCCGGCGGAGAAGCAACTGCCGTTGGCGGTCAGCACCACGCTGCGCACTTGCGGATCCGCGTCGGCTGCTTCCAGCGCAGCCGTGAGGGTGGCGATCAGCGCGTCGTCAAAGGCGTTGTGCACCTGCGGGCGATTCAGCGTAAGCCATAACGTATTGCCACGGCGTTCGGACAAGACAGAGTCGGCCATCGGGAATGCTCCGCAAAGAGTCCCATCATAAACGTCGGGGTGGCGTTTCGCTGCTTTCGACCGGTGTTGGACGAGGATGGGAAGCGGTTTGTCGTTCGCTGCGATGTGGGCTGCCACTGGAGCTGCTCGCGTATCGATGAGCTCCTGTTCAAAGCCGGTCCGTGCATGAGTGTCCAGGACGGCTGGCCGGTACAGTGTGCAGGGTGCGAGTCCGTGGCAGGCTGGTTGCACAAGCAGTCGCGTGTTGTCGAGTCCGGGTTGGTAGTGGCCTGGCGCGCCGACGCCCACGAAAAAGCCGACTTGCGCCGGCTCTTGTGTGCAACCGAATTCAGCAGCCGACTTACGCCAGCTCGTGGATCTTCGCGTTGAGACGGCTCTTGTGGCGGGCAGCCTTGTTCTTGTGGATCAGGCCGCGGGCGGCATAACGATCCATGACGGGCTGGGCGACGGCAAACGCGGCGATGGCGCCAGCCTTGTCCTTCGCTTCAATGGCTTTGACGACCTTGCGCAAGGCAGTACGAACCATGGAGCGGGCGCTGATATTGCGCAGGCGGCGCTGTTCGGACTGGCGCACGCGCTTCTTCGCGGACTTGATGTTGGCCAAGATAGAACTCCGGAATGCAGTGTTGTGGGGTGGAAAAAGACGCCAATTATGCGGTTGATCCGGCAGTGCGTCAATTGCCGGTCGTGGCTTGGCCGGAGATGTCGCCCAAGGCTTCGTGTGCCCCGGGCACGCGGAAGCGCCGGGGGCAGTGCGGTATGCAGGCGGGGACTGCCCGCCGTTGCCCACACGATGTCCTTACCGTGTCGGGGCGACGGGCGGGTTGTTTGTCACGATGGGGCGGTTGGCTGTCAAACTATGCAGCCGGATGCATCCACGCAACCGCCAAAATGGGAAGGGCGGGTGCGCATGTGGCGCCAGCGGCGCGCATGCGTGCGCACCATCCGTTTCCAGTCAACGCAAGGTAATCAGCGCCGCATGAAATCTCCGAGCATGTTCCGCGGCCTGCTGTCGTTCAGTGCGATGACCTTGATCTCGCGCGTGCTGGGGCTGGTGCGGGACATGTCGATCAACGCCGCGTTTGGCGCGAGCGGCGCGACGGATGCGTTCTGGGTGGCGTTTCGGGTGCCCAATTTCCTGCGCCGATTGTTTGCCGAAGGCTCGTTTTCCACCGCCTTCGTGCCGGTGTTCACGCAGGTCAAGGAGACCCGCAGCCACGCCGAACTCAAGGTGCTGATGGCGCAGGCGTCGGGCACGCTCGGTGGGGTGTTGCTGCTGGTCACCGCGCTGGGCATCTTGTTCGCGCCACAGGTCACCGTACTGTTTTCACCGGGGGCACTGGCCGAGCCGGAGAAGTTTGGCCTGACCGTCGACCTGCTGCGGCTGACGTTTCCGTTCCTCCTGTTTGTCTCGCTGACCGCACTGTGCGGCGGAGCGCTGAACAGTTTCCACCGCTTCGCGTTGCCAGCGCTGACGCCGGTCATTCTCAACCTGTGCATGATTGGCGGTGCGTTGTGGCTGTCG
>DATCWU010000073.1:0-1256 GCA_036566165.1 Rhodanobacter sp.
CAGCAGCGTGGCAAAGCGGATCAGCACGAACCCGCCCAGGTTTACGACGCCGGCGTGCAGCAGTGCGGAGACGGGGGTGGGGGCTTCCATGACCTGGATCAGCCAGCCGTGCACCGGCAGCAATGCCGTGCGCAGGATGACGGCCAGCGCGACGCACAGGGCGCTGCCCTGCAGCGCGGGGCTGGCACCCTGCGCAGCCACGTGGGCGGCGAGATCATTAAGCGAACCGCTGCCCACCTCGTGCCATGCCAGCAGCGCTGCCGCCAACAACAGGCCGTCGGCCAAGCGGTCGGCCAGGCGCTTCTTGTGTGCTGCCAGACGTGCGAACGGGCGGTCATGGTAGAAGCACAGCAAGTGTTGCAGGGCGATGCCTATCAGCGCCCAGGCCGCGATCAGCACCAGCCAGTGGTCGGCGAGCAGCAGCAGGTGCACCGCGGCGAGAACGCCGGTCAGGGCCGCGGCATAGCGTCGTTGCCCGGCTTCTCCTTCGAGATAACGCGCGGAGAATGCGCCGATCACAGTTCCCAGCAATTGCACCAGGGCGGCAAGGAGGCCGCCCAGAGGCGTTAGCACAAGCCAGGGCGACCACTGCGGCGGCTGCGCACCGGGCCACACGCCGGGCAGGCTTGCGACAAGTGCGAGCGTGCAGAGCGGCATGAAGATGCGCCATGGCCGGCGGGGAGCTCGGGGCCAACACAGGAGCAGCAGGCCCACCGCCATAAGCACGGCGGGAACCAAGGGCGTAAAAACAGGAATGGCAGGCACGGAAATTCTCGGGGATAAGCGGCCGCCATGTTGCTGTGCGCCAAGTGTTCTGTAAAATACATTGATTCGAACGAATTCATCCATAAAACAGAACAGTGCAACTCGAGCAACTGAACTTCCATCACCTGTTCTACTTTTGGCGCATTGCGCGGCTGGGTCATCTGACGCGTGCCGCGCAGGAGTTGCATACCTCACAGTCGTCACTGTCGGCGCAAATCCGGCAGTTGGAGGAGCGCCTCGGCGATGCGCTGTTCACGCGCGAAGGCCGGCGCCTGGTGCTGACGGAGACGGGTCATCTGGTGCTGGCCTATGCCGAGAACATCTTCGGTCTGGGCCAGGAGATGCTGGGACGGCTGCAAGGGCACAGTGAAGGCGTCACGCGCCTGCGCATCGGCAGCGTGGCCACCATGTCACGCAACTATCAGGAAAACCTGTTCTGGCCCCTGCTGAGCGATACGTCGGTTGTTCTGACGCTGGAGTCCGGCCAGCTG
>DATCWU010000077.1:0-24621 GCA_036566165.1 Rhodanobacter sp.
CGGCCAGAGGTGGTACGCGGTCAAGGTCTTCTGGTAGAGCGCGAACCACTCGTCCCACATCGTCAGGACGGTGAATTTCTTGCCGAGCATGCAGGCGACGTGAAACGCCGCGGCGCCCGGGGCAATCACCGGGATATCCAATCGCGAACGCAAGGCATCCAGGCCCGAGTCACTGACCGTGTCAATGCACACGGCGGCATAACCCTCCTCCTGCGCGCGGAGCCCCGCTTCGACCACAGAAAAGTCCATCAGCAGAGCGTCATACGCGCTGTCCCCAAGGGCTGCGCCTTTCGCGACGGCCACGAATTCGGGCTCGAAGCCCGGCAACACCATCCGCCGCGGCAGCTGTGATGCCCGGGCGGCAACGCCATCAGCGCCCATGGGAATCGGAATGATGATTTTCACTCGCTGGGTCATGCTTGACTTTCCGGGTTGTGCGGTGCACCATCCACGCTGCGGTGCAGCAGGCATGGCTCATGTATCGAACAGGAGTTACTTGGCAATTCGCATGCCAAATGGTGTTCGGTATTTAAATCAAGCACTTATGGCGTCGACGGGGATTTCACACGCGCGCGCTAATTCAAAATGAAAGATCGGTCTTTCACTTTGACCACCACGCCCACGGACCCCTGCCTGCCCGGCTGCCTCAGAAGCCGAAACAGACCCGGCATTGGCTCCCGATTCACTTGGTGGTCTTCTCAGTTACTACTCTGGTGCTGTTTCCGCACGACGCGGACCCAGCGCCGCAACCGCCTCAATCCACTGCAACCTCGGCGCTGTTCAGTCCAGTATCATCGCCTCGGATTCGAACTCCCCGGCCAACAATCGCGCTCTGCCATGAACGGGCAGGCGAACGCTCTGGACCCCGCGGTTCCGGTACCACGCCCTGCAACCTGGCAGCGCTGATATCGGGAATCGCCGCTGCCTCGGCGGGATCAACCTTGGGCGGTTTCCAGCAACGAGCCCTTCACGGGGGCCGGATACCCAGACCAGACAATCGAGGGCGGCTGGAGACCCGGTCCCGCGTCGCTGCCGATGGCAGCTTCAGCGGAGGCGCAATCCAGGTCAGCGCGCTTGCCAACCTGACGTCCCGCAGACCCGTCAATCGAGCCATGCATGACGCAACAGGTGGATGCATGGCGGCGCGGCGTAAATCCAGGCGAGGTTGGCCGATCACGAACGCGTGCATCTCGCATCACCGATTCCGTGGCGTGGTCATCACGCGTATTGCCGCTCAATAGGTTGATGCGATTCCTCTGCGCAACTGGAAGGTTGGCATGAGGATCGCTCATGGGAGCAGCGGATGAATAACGAGCACGACATCGAGACGCTCAACAGCCTGATCGAAACCACCCTGGACAGTGCCAACGGCTACGCCGAAGCGGCCAAGGATGCGCGAAGCGGAGAGTTGAATTCGTTGTTCCGGGCGCGTTCCGGTGAACGTCGCACAGCGGCTTCGATGCTGCAGCAGTGCGTGCGCCTGCTCGGCGGGCAGCCAGAGGACGAGCCCGCGGTAATCGCATCGAGCCATCGCCTGTTCGCGGACCTGCGTATCAGCGTCAGCGCAGCTGACAGTACAGCGGTAGCCGATAGCGTCGAACGCGGCGAGGCACACATCAAGACCACGCTTGAAGACGCCATGCAAGACGAAAAAATCTCGCCACATACGCGGACGGTGATCGAAGACGTATACACGTCGGTGCGCTACGGCCACGTGCGCACGCGCCTCATCAAACAGGCACTCCACGCGGCCGATCATTCAATCAACAGGTACTGACGTACCCTCTGGCCAGGCCGAGATGGACGAAGGAGAACACCTCCGCGCATGGGTACTGCAACGCGCAAATCACAGGAACGCTGAGTCGCCCCGAGTATCTCCGAGATTGTCGGATCTGGGTCACGCTGTTTCGGGAAGCGTGGCCCTGGTGTGACAGCAAGCGCTTCGGCTTCCGCCGGCGGTATATCCCGATCGGCCCCGTCAGTCGTCGATGGGTGAGCCAGTCGACCCAGCTCAGGATGGTCAATTCGCCCGCCTCGCGGTTTTTCCACGAGCCGCTGTAGACCAGCCCCCTTTGCACAAGTCATTCATGGTTTCCGCAGCGCATTGTCGCGGTTGTCACCGACGCTACCAACGTACGGCGAATTCCGACGGCCGTGCTGTCACTGATTGAAGAGACGGGTCCGTGAGGAAGCCGCAGGGTCAAGAACCCTCCGGAACGGTCTGCAGCTCGACATACTCGAGGAGTCCCTCGCGACCACCCTCGCGCCCGAGACCCGAACTCACCATGCCGCCAAAGGGCATTGGGGCGGCCGGACCGGTGCCCGTGTTGTAGCCGCAGTGCCCAAAGTGCAAACCGGCGATGAGCCGCTGCGCGCGCGCCTTGTCCGCGCCGAAAACGTAGGCGGCCAAGCCGTATTCGGTGTCGTTGGCGGCGGCCAGTACTTGCGCATCGGTATCGAAACGAAGGAGCGGGATCAGCGGACCAAAGGTCTCATAGCGGCAGCACTGCATGTCTGGCGTGACGCCGGTGAGAATGGTTGGAGGAAAGAACAGGCTCTGCTCAGCGTCGAGTTCCTCGGGGCGCTTGCCCGTCAGCATGTGTGCGCCCCTGGCGAGGGCATCCACCAGTTGCTCCTTGACTTTGTCGAACCCGGCCACGTCGATCAGCGGGCCGATATCGGTGTCCGCCTGCAGGCCATTGCCGACCTTGAGCGCCCTCACGCGATCGACGACCTTCCGGGCAAACGCGGCATGGACGCCGGCCTGCACATACACCCGGTTGGCGCACACACAGGTTTGCCCTGCGCCGCGAAACTTGTTGGCCACGAGGCCAGCGGCCGCCGCGTCCAGATCGGCATCATCGCACACGATGAACGGCGCGTTACCGCCCAACTCCAGGCTCAGCTTCTTGATGTGCCGAGCCGCTTGCTGCATCAACATCCGCCCGACCGCTGTCGACCCGGTGAACGAAATCATCGGCACGTCAGCGGCGTCCATGAGCACGCCGCCGATGCGCTTGGCATCGCCCATGACCAGGTTGACCATCCCGTCGGGAAGCGCAAGCCGATCCAGCATGACTTGGAACAGGGCAATCATCGTCAAAGGCGTCTGTCCCGCCGGTTTGACGATGCACGGGCAGCCGGCAGCAAGCGCAGGCGCAAGCTTTTTCGCGATCATCGCGATGGGAAAATTCCACGGCGTGATCAGCCCGACGACCCCGATCGGGCGCTTGTAGACGGTCCAGGTGCAGTCCTTGACTTTGCCAGGCAACACTTCCGGCGCGAGCACATCGACCATGGCCGATGCGACATAATCGAAGAAGCTGGCCGCGTAGTCGACCTCAGCCTCCGCTTCGCGCCACGGCTTGCCGTGCTCAAGGCACAAAATACGCCCGATCTCGTGCTTTTCAGCGCGCAGGGCATCGCGGATGCTTTCCATCCAGCGCCGCCGGGCCATCACGTCCGGGACTTGACCCCGCGCCGCGTTGCCGGCCGCGACGGCGCGCCGGGTTTCGGCGGCGCCCATGTTCGGCACGCGCGCCAGTGCTTCCCCGGTCGCGGGGTTGACGACCGCCATCGTTTCGTTGGCGTCGGCCCCAACCCATTGCCCATCGATGTAGCCGGAAAAATGTTGCAGCAAGTACGAATCAATCATGGTGCGCCTCACCTCGTATTCAGTCCGGCACGCATCCCGCCCGGCGCCGTCCGACGACAGTGCCGGACCACTTTACCGTCCGCTGGCCTCACTACCGGCGCACGGACCCACGAGCGCCAAACCCCGCCCGGACGGTTACCGACCCACTGCCGCGCCGGCAACGCCGACAAAAGCCTGTTTCAGCTCGGCCGCGGCGGCACCCAGAATGCCGATGTCCGTACCCACGGCCACAAACAACGCCCCGGCGTCGAGGTAGGCGCGCGCCAGAGTTCTATCGGTAGTCAGTACGCCAGCGGCCTTGTGCGCCGCGCAAACGATGCGAATGCCACCAAGCACGGCATCGCGAACGGCAGGATCACCCGCCTTGCCCAGCAGGCCCATGGATGCGCTCAAATCCGAAGGCCCGAAAAAGACGCCGTCCACGCCGTCCACGTGCACAATTGCTTCGAGATTGGCCAGTCCGGTCACGGTTTCCACTTGGACCAGCACACATAGCTCGGACGCGGCGGTCGTCAGGTAATCGGGGACATGGTTCCAGCGTGAAGCGCGCGCCAGCGAGCTGCCGACGCCACGGACGCCGTGTGGGGGATAACGGGTCGCCGCCACCACTTCGGCCGCCTGCTCGGCGGTGTCGATCATGGGTACCAGCAAGGTCTGCGCACCAATGTCGAGCAAGCGCTTGATGAGCGCCCGCTCACTCCTGACCGGACGCACGACAGGATGCGTCGCATAAGGCGCCACCGCCTGCAATTGGCCCAAGGTACTGCGCAAATCATTCGGCGCGTGCTCGATGTCGATCAGCAACCAGTCAAAGCCGGCAGTAGCCAGGACTTCGGCAACATACGGGTCGGCCAACGCCGCCCACAAGCCAAATTGTGGCTGCCCCTGGGCCAGCGCCCGTTTGAAGGAATTTTCGGGAAGCTTCATGTACCTCTCCAAAAAGTGGGATGGGTGGCGCTCTCAGACGAAGTGCAGGGCAATGCCACCCAGCGTGCCGTAATCCACGTGGAACGTGTCACCCGCGTGCACGTAGACCGGGCTGGTGAACGAGCCGGCGAGGATGACGTCGTTCGCATTGAGATGTTCGCCGTATGGCGCGATCTTGTTGGCGAGCCACGCCACACCGGTGGCCGGGTGGCCCAGTACGGCGGCGGCCAGCCCGGTACGTTCGATGGCGCCGTTTTGGTACAGAAGTGCGCCCGCCCAGCGCAAGTCGAGATCCAGCGGGCGCACGGGGCGCCCGCCGGTGACAATGCCGGCGCATGCAGCGAAGTCGGATATGGTGTCGTACACCTTGCGCGGCGCCTTGGTATCGCGATCAAACTGCTCGATGCGTGCATCAATGATCTCGACGGCTGGTGTCACGTACGCGGTGGCATCGAGGACGTCGTAAAGCGTCACGCCGGGTCCTTCAAGCGGCCGATTGAGAATGAAAGCCAGCTCCACTTCCAGCCGCGGCGCGATGAAGCGATCGATGGGAATATCACCCGGCTCGAAGAAAAAGCTGTCCAGCAGCGGCGCGTAATCGGGTTCGCTGATCTGCGAGGATTGCTGCATCGCGCGCGAGGTGAGGCCAATCTTGCGGCCCTTGATGACGTGCCCCGCAGCCAGCTTGAGCTTCACCCATTCGCGCTGGATTCCGTAGCCGTCGGCGATGGTCATCTCCGGATACGCCGTCGAAAAATGCCGTAGCTGCGTGCGCGTTTGCTCGGCGTGGTCGAGTTTTGCCGCCAATTGCTGCATCAACCCGTGATCCATCACGATGCCTGCTTCTGTCTGGCCTTGAGGCGCGCGTGAAGGTTGTTGTGCTTCCACGTACCGAGCTCGTTGAATTCGTTGATCTCGACGGACAAGGCCAGCCCTTGTTGCGCAAACACGTCGGCGAAGTGCGCCTTGAGGACTTCCAGCAAGGCGTCCCCGGTGGCGCGGCGCACGGCTTCGCTGCGGCCTAGCCCGATTTTCAGGTGGGCGTGCACGAAGGCCGCATCCAGCGTGCCGTCGGCTATGCAGTAATGCTCACAGCACAGCGCCCGCACGCGGATGCCGCCAGTTGGAAACACCTTGCATTCACCGTCGCGCTGTGCGTCCACGCACAGGGCCAGCTCCCGGCACAGGGCATCGATACGGCCGTCGGCCTCGAGATTGGCGCTGTATTCAACGCTCAGGTGTGGCATGAGACTCTCCGTCTTCTGCGGGCAATGGTTCGATCGGTAAAATCGCGTTGATCTGCCCGGTGCCGGAACTGCCGAAGTAAGGCGTCACGACCTCCGCCTTGCCGGTGTAGCGATCCCAACCCAGCGCCCCGAGCAACATGGCGGTGTCGTGCATGCCGCCTTCGCCCCAGCACTTTTTGTTGTACATCGGCAGCATGCGGCAGAACGCCTCCCAGCGACCTTGTTCCCACATCGACACCACGTGCCGATCCACTTCTTCGAGGAACGGATCCCACACCTTGTGCATGAACTCGGGTGCCGTGCCGTTATCGGCAAAATGATGACTCAGCGATCCGCTGGCGAGAATGGCAACCGTGCCGTCGCAGTGCTTTTCGATCGCCTCACGCACGGCGCGACCGAAGCGGGCGCTGGTCTGCAGGTCGTGCCAGGCGCACCAGCCGGCGATGGAGACCACCTTGAAGTGGCGATCCGCGTTCATGTAACGCATCGGCACCAGCGTGCCGTATTCCAGATCGAGGCTGGTGTCGCTGTGCGCGCGCGCTTTCACTCCGGCGGCATTGGCGGCTGCCGCGATCGCGTGCCCGAGTTCGGTGTTGCCCGCATATTCATAGGGCAGGTTCTTGATGAAGTGCGGTAACTCATTGCTGGTGTACACAGCTTTGAAGGCCGGCGCGCAATTGATGTGATATTCGCTGTTGACCAGCCAGTGCACGTCGAACACGACAAAGGTGTCGACCCCGAGCTCACGGCACCGTCGGCCGATCTCGATGTGGCCGTCAATGGCTGCCTGCCGACAGCCCTGATTCGGGCCCTCGAACTCAGACAGATACATCGATGGCACGTGTGTGATCTTTGCCGCCAAGGCCAGCTTGCCCATGACGTCCTCCGGTTGAGTCAAAACTTGGTCGTGGCGACACCGCCCTCACACGCCCCAGCGCGGGATACGGTGCGAACCCAGCGAAACCGCCACATTCTTGGGTTCGAGGAACACCTCGTAACTCCAGGTGCCGCCTTCGCGCCCGGTACCCGATGCCTTGGTACCGCCAAAGGGCTGGCGCAAGTCGCGCACATTCTGGCTGTTGACAAAGCACATGCCGGCCTCAACCGCCGCGGCCACGCGCAATGCCCGCCCGGTGCTTTCGGTCCACACGTAACTGGAAAGCCCGTAAGCCGCGTCGTTGGCCAGGCGAATGGCTTCGGCCTCGTCGTCGAACGGAATGACGCAGGCGACTGGCCCGAAGATTTCCTCCTGGGCAATGCGCATGCGATTGTCAACGTCGAGAAACACCGTCGGCACGACATAATTGCCCTGGCGCAATGCAGCTGGTAGTTCCGGCGCATCCAGCCCACCACAAGCCAGCGTTGCACCCTCTTTGGGCCCGAGCTCGATGTAGCTGCGCACCTTGGCCAGATGGCCCTTGCTGATCATTGGCCCGATGATGGTGTCGTGGTTCAGTGGATCGCCAACTTTTTCTGCCAACTTCTTCGCTCGCTCGACGAAGCGCGCAGCGAACTTCGGGTAAATGGAGCGCTCGACCAGAATGCGTGAACCAGCCGTGCAACGCTCACCATTGTTGGAGAAAATCATGAACACAGCGGCGTCCAACGCGCGCTCGAAGTCGGCATCAGCAAAGATTACGAATGGTGACTTGCCGCCAAGCTCCATGGAAAACTTCTTCAGCCCGGCCGTCTTGACGATGTGATTGCCAGTCACCGTGGAACCGGTGAACGAGATGGCGCGCACATCCGGGTGTGAGATGAGTGCCTCGCCGGCCTCACTGCCATAGCCGTGGACGACGTTGAATACCCCCGGCGGAATGCCCGCTTCCAGCGCCAGTTCGCCCAGGCGCGATGCCGTCAGCGGTGACAGCTCGCTCATCTTGAGTACCGCGGTATTGCCGAAGGCCAGGCACGGCGCGGTCTTCCACGTTGCCGTCATGAATGGCACGTTCCACGGGGAAATCAACGCACAAACGCCAACCGGGTGATACAGGGTGTAGTTGAGGTGGGTCTCGTTGGGGTAGGAATGGCCATTGACGCGCGTGCATAGTTCCGCAAAGTATTCGAAGTTGTAGGCCGCACGCGGCACCAGTGCGTTCCGCGTCTGCGCAATCACTTGCCCGGTATCCCGGCTTTCGGTTTCCGCCAGTTCCGGCACGTGCCGGTCGATCAGCTCGGCAAGCTTGCGCAACAGCGTCGCCCGCTCCTTCGCGGGACGCCCGGCCCAGGCAGGCAAGGCCTGTTTTGCGGCACGGACCGCCATATCCACTTCCTTCGCACCACCGCATGCCACCTCGGCCAAAACCTCCTGAGTAGCCGGGTTGATGGTTTCAAAGTAGTTGTCACCGGCCACCGCCTTGCCGTTGACGAGATGATCGATGCGCATCACAAAACCTCCATATTCAGTACCGCCCGAAGTCCGCGTCACTGGCAATGGTGTTGACGAGCCGGCCAAGTTGGCCGATCTCGCACGTGATTTCATCGCCGACGTTGACGTTGACGACGCCCTTCGGCGTACCTGTCAGGATGACATCGCCAGGTGCCAGGGTCATGAAACTGCTCAGGTAAGCAACCAGTTCGGGCACCTTGGTGACCATGTCACGCGTGTTGCCATGCTGGGTTTCCTGGCCGTTGACGCAGGTCCTGAGCTCCAGGGCGTCATAGTCGGGTACATCTTGCGCATCCACGAACCATGGCCCCAGTACGGTCGCCCCGTCGCGATTCTTGGTACGCAAGTTCGGCCGATAATAATTCTCGAGGTAATCCCGGATGGTGTAATCGTTCGCAATGGTGAAGCCGGCTACATGTTGCATGGCGTCGGCCACCGCAACGGCCTTGGTTGGACGACCGATGACCACAGCCAACTCGCACTCGTAATGCATGTTGACCACGTCATCCGGACGGCGTGTCACCCCACGATGACCGATGAACGCATTGGGGCCTTTCATGAATACCAACGGCTGCTTCTGTTTAGCGAAGCTCAACTCCTTGGCATGTTCCGCGTAATTGAGGCCGAGCGCGAACAACGTGCCGACCGCAATCGGCGGCAACCACACGACTTCGTCCTCACGACAAATTCGCCCGTCGGCAAGGCGCACCCCGCGCGCATCCGGATAAGCGACATGAATGGCTCCAGCGTAAGCAACACGTGCACGTTTCATGACCGACCCTCTGCGGCAACGGCATCCTCTGCGTGCAGCGAAAACGTCAACGGCTCCCAATCGGCAATGTGCACTTGCACCGTATCCCCAGCATGCGCAACGGGCGCACCATGGGGCACACCAAGCATCAGCACATCGCCCGGCAGCAGCGTCATGAACTCGGTCACGTCCGCAAGCAGTTGCGCCACCCCACGTATGCAAGCCGCAGTCGTTGTCACGAATGTCGGCTGCTCGTTGATCGTGATGGCAATCCGCACTGCATCCGGGTTGGCAAGGAAGCGCTTGGCTACCAATGCCGGCCCGATCACGCAGAAGCCATCGCGGGCGCGCAGGGGCACCGCCGGCCGATAGACGCTTTCGTGCGGAATACACAAATCCCCAAGCGCTGTATATCCGGCGACGACATCCATGGCTTCGGCCACGGCAACGTGCACGGCAGGACGCCCGATGACGATACCCAGCGCACCGCCCACGACGACGCCGGGTTCCGCATCCGGCACGGCCACGCGCGCACGGTGACCAGACCAGGTATTGCGGGGTCGCAAGTACAGGATCGGCGCCTTCGGTGGCGCCTGGTACGGCGGCTGCGCAAGCGCCGCACCCATGGCCTCCAGTGCATCGCGATCATTCAGCAACGTGCCATATACCGCGCCCGATACCGGCGTACGAAAGCGTATGCCGGCACCCAGCAGCGTCCGCAGCGTGGCCGCGTCGGTATCGCGCGGCAACGCTTCGCCTTCCACATGAAATTGATGATCGGCAAGCATGAACATGGATAGCACTCAGCAACTTGCTAACATGTTAGTATTGTTCCGCGCCGCGTTACGCACGTCAAGCAGATCGGCAACAGCGACGTGATCGAGGCCGAAGCCGCCTTTGGCGGCACGCATCCACCGCAGCATTGCACACGCACCTCACCGCCAAAGGAAACTTCATGCCTGCCGCGCCGAGCCATCTGACCCAGCCCTCCCGTGTGCCCGCAAACCGTGGCGATGTGCCGCCCGAGGCCTTGCCCTACCGCAATTTGCCCATGTTGCTGCTGCGTGCCCGCGAAAAGCTGATGCTGCGCTTCCGGCCCATTCTTACCGCTCACGGGTTGACCGAGCAGCAATGGCGCGTCATCCGCGCGCTAAACGAGCACGGGCCACTCGAATCGCGCCACATTGCCGATCTGTGCACCATCTCGACGCCAAGCATGGCAGGCGTGTTGGCACGCATGGAGGCCAAGGACTGGGTCAGCAAAACTCGGCTTGCCCATGACCAGCGGCGCGTCCGCGTAGCGCTGACGGCACGTAGCCGCAAACTGGTCAGCAGCATCGCCAGCGATCTGCAAGCCGCCTATGTCGAGCTGGAGAGGCGCGTCGGCCCACGCCTGCTCGCTGAAACCTACCACGCCGTGGATGGGCTGCTGGCCGGGATCGAAGCCGAAGCCACGCGCTGAACGACAGAGCCGACACGGCCAGATGACGGCAACGACTTACCGGTGGGCGTTACGCAGGCCGCCTGCTGCGCCCGGTATTCACTCGGACTGAGGTCAAAGCGCTCCTTGAAACTGCGGGAAAAGTGACTGAGGCTGGCAAAGCCCCAGGCGTACGCAATTTCACCAATCTGGCGATGATCGGAGCCACGCGCCAGATCCAGCCGACACTGGCCCAGACGGCGTTCCATGACGTACCGGCCGAGCGTCGTTTCCTCATCGGCAAACAGGTTGTTGACGTAGCGCGCCGAACAGCCGAGCGCGGCCGCGACCATGGCCGGGTTGAGTTCCGCGGACAAATGCGCCTCGACAAACGCCTTGGCCCGATACAGCAACGCGGATCGATGGGTTGACGACGACTCGCGCAACGGCGTATCGCGCCGCATGGAAAGTGCCAGCGCCACTAGATCAATCACCTGCAACGAGAGACGTTGCGCCTCGGGGCTTGCCGGTTCCCCCCAATGCAAGCGCGCGACATTCACCATGAAATGGGAAGCCACCTGGCCAATCTGCAGGTCACCCGGAACACGCACTGCGGTGTAGTGGTTGAAACAACCCATGCGCTGGCGCAGCAACGATCGCGGCAGGCAGAAGATGACTTGCGCAAACGCCGTGTCAAAAACCAGCGAATAGGGACGCGCCGCATCATGAATGGCGAAATCACCTTGGCGCAATAGCGCCTGGCGCCCATCCTGGCTCACGCACACGGAGCCCTCCGTGACCACGTTGAGCAAGATGCATCCCACGCCACGAGCGCCGAGATCCGTGCCGGTGCGATCGGCACGATGACGCGAAGCCGACACCCAATGAAGATCCAGACTGCCCAAGCGACTGTGCGTCACGGTACCGCGGAAGTTGTCGGGCACCCGCGTCGTGCACGGGACAAAATTCTCGCTCATGGCACGTTGCCACGCAGCCTGGTGGCTGATTGCCGGTTGTTCTGCCAATGACATGGACCGCATGGCGGATCACCTCTTGACGTAACTGACGCTTGATGTGCGCGACGTAATCAAGTCGCGACGCCACGTGCCACCAAAACCGCCGGCACGCTTCGCCGCGTAACGCACCTGACGCTCGTGGCATAGTGTTGAGCAGATGCTAACATGTTAGCAAGTTACCTGGTGGTGCCCACGCTTATGCTTGCGGAACATCAGTTTCACGCCGAAGGCGAAGCGTCGCCACGCACGGCCGGCGCCGCCACGATGGGGGCGTTGCCGGCAAGCTGTGGGCCGCGGACCGACGTACCACCAGGGATCCTGCTCACCCGCACCGCATTGGCGCGCCGTGTCGCCATCACCATAATTTTGCGGCGTACCCGCAACGTCGGGCGCTGACAACTCAAGGAGAGGAAGGATGCAGTTTCACCGTGCGGTACTCTTGGGTTCGCTGCTGATTGGCGGATCGTCTGCCAGTTACGCGACAACCCCTGCGCACGGCAATGCCGATGCCGGTGCGCAAAAGGCGTTTGCATGTGCCGCCTGTCACGGACTCGATGGCAATTCCAGCAGCCCGCAATTTCCAACGCTTGCCGCACAAAATGCCGAATACATCGCCGCACAACTGCAGGCATTCAAGGACGGTCGACGTGCCAACCAGATCATGCTGGGCATGGCCTCAACGCTGTCGCCTCAAGACATGCGTGATATCGCGGCACACTTCGCCAGTCAGAAGTTCGAGCCGGTAACCGTGAGTACGGCAGCCAGTGCCCTCGGCAGCAAGCTGTTCCACGACGGCAATCCCGAACATCGCGTGCCCGCGTGTACCGCTTGCCACGGTGCAGATGGCCAAGGCATTCCCGGTACGGCGCCGCGCCTGGCAGGCCAGCAACCGGAATACCTGCGCAACGTCCTCGGCGCGTGGCAGGCCGGCACGACCTGGGGCGAGTCCGCGCGCGCGCAAGTCATGCCGCGGATAGCCAAACAACTGAGCGCCGCAGACGTGAGCGCTCTCGCCGACTACATTACCCAGATGCCATCAGCGGCCGCGGCTCCAACGCACAAATGAACCGCGATGAACCGCCTTGTGCGATCCGGCCGCAGTCGGCCTGCCGCGCCGACGCGCGACAAACATCCCGCTCACAGATCCACGACGTCGCCGGTTCGGGACCGGTGTGGCAATCCGGAAGACCTGGCATCGCCAGCCAGGATGCCTTGTCCAACCCTGCCTGACGCGTGTCAGCAGCGGCTTCACACACAGGCGCAGACACCGGCCAACAGCAGCTACTGACCTCCGGCCGCCTGCGTACCAAACCCAGGATGCTTGCCAAAGTGATAAGGCGCGACACTCAGGCCTTTTCCGCGCAACTCTTCCGCCACCCACTCGCGCGCCACAGCCGGGTCAATGTAGGAGTGCGGTCGTACGCTGCCCACTTCGCTGGTCGTGAAGGGACGAAAATCCGGGCCGACAGCATCCCCGCCAAACTCGGCCACGATCCAGTTCAGGACGCCGGCAAGTTCCTCGTCAGTGAGCACCGAGCCCGAAGACCCTGGTACGCGGATCAAGTATTCACGGGCACTGGTGGTACGCGTAAACACGCCCGCGGAATGGCGAAAGTCGGGGACCCCCTGCCTTGGCACGCCGGCACCATCAAGGCCATGGCAACCGGCGCAATTAAGCAGATAATCCTTGTGCGCCACGGTACTGCCACGCAGCTTGGCCAGTGTTGCATCAAGCGACGGCGCCGGTGGCTGTGCACCCATGGCCGCTGCCGATGACACCAGCCATCCGGCTGTCGCCGACGCCAGCGCAACCGTACTCGCCAATGCTACCCACCGCCTGCCGCTCACCGCGTGACACCCCCGGGCATGTTCAGGCGTTGGCCGCCCCCAGCATGCGCGAAACCGTGCAGTGATACACCATCTCACGGTTGCCCATGCACCAGTTGACGTCGTTGTGCCGGAAGAATTCGTACCCGGGCCGCTCGCCACGCTGCTCGCCGCAACTGCAGCGATCGCACGCGGTACGTCCGCAACAGTCGTGGTAGCTCATCATGTATTCCCTGCCGTCGTTGGGGTTATGGCAGGTACCCACCCACGAAACCTGCGAGTACTGCGTCCCCGGTGGACAACTCTCGGCGGTGCCCCCACAACAGTGGCACAGGAAGCCGTCCACGCCGCAATAGCGCCAGTAGTCGCATGAGGACAGTTGCTTCTCGGTCGGATGATCGCTCAACCCGTCGCCGTCACCTTCAGCTCGCGGCGGGGCCGCCCGCGCAATGGGCAACACCGGCATGATGAAAGCCGCTCCGACCAGCACTTTGCCGATCCTGGCCAGCACGCTGCGCCGCGATGAACTGTAGGTGACGTGGCGCGCCAACCGTTCACCGAACCTGTCAACCCAGCGCATGGCTCTCGCCCTCCTGCGGACCCGGCGCGACATCGAATTTCGCGTCTTGCTGCTCCAGCCATTCCTGGGCCGAGCCGACATTCAATTCCTTGGCGGTGAACAGGCTTTCCAGCTGCTCACGCGAATTTACCAGGCCCTTGGCCCGGACGAATCCACGCTCGTCGACAAGCACCGCATAGGGCAGTTTGCTCACTTGGAACGCCATCCCGACTTTCGTGGACAGGACATAAGGAAAGGCCTCCAGATGCGACTTTCGACAGAATGCCAAGTGTTCCGGCATTTCACCATCGCTGGCAAACACGATATCCAGCCAAGCGCGTTCGGTATGTGCCACCGACTTGAGAATCGGCAACAATTTCTTGCATACCGGGCAGCGCGGAGAGAGGAAAAACAGGAGCTGACTGTGCACGCCACCATAACCGATGCGCTGTGGCCGTCCGCGAATGTCGTCAAGCTCGAAATGCGGTGCGCTATCGCCCACGGCCGGTCCGCTTTGCACCGCCAGCGCACCCATGGGAGCAATGCGCTCGTAGAGAATCCCGACTTGCCGCGCCAACGCCAGAATCACCAGCATCAGCGCCACCACCACAATCCACAACACCACATTGGAGAGGACCAAAGCCGTCATGTCTGACTCCTCAATTTCTGTACACGCAAGTGCAAATCTATCAGCTGGTTGGCCAGGTAATACAAGCCAATCAGCGTGATCGCCAGGCCAAAAAACGTCACCTTGTCCAGCCCCCTCATGCTGGCCACCGACTGGCCCGCTCCCAGCATCACCACCACCGCCAGCAGCAACAACCCGGCATTACGTATCACCATCCACCACGAAAGCCCGGGTGAAAAACGTGACAAGCCACCGCAACCACAATCGATGTCCGTGTAGCCGCGTAGAAGATTGACAGCGACTGCCGCAGATGCAAGGCCCACAAGCAGGACCGCCACGGCGGCGCCCGGCATACGCCCCGCCGCAAACAACAAAAGGGTGCCCGCAACCATTTCGACACACACAAAGAGCACGGCAAACACCCGGACGAATCTACCCGGCAGCAACCGATAAGCCTCGACCGCAGCGTGAAAATCGGCAAAATGCCTGAGCTTGTCCAGCGCCCCGAGCCAGATGATTGCAGCCAAAGCAGCCACCGCTGCATTGACGATGACCGAGGCGTTCATCGGTTCGTCCTGCCGCGGACACCGCCCATCACCTGCAATGCTGCCTCAGCGGCATTCTCGATAGTGCGCACAAGCTTCGGTGTCGCTGCCGAGATGTCGTAGATGTGCACGTTGCCCCCATCGATCGTTACCAGTTCCGGCCTGGGCCCCTGGATGATGGACATCGACAGCGCGTCGAGGCCGGGAATCCGCGCCACGCGCTTCTTCGTATCGAGGTCATACACCCACAACTCTTTGGCCGGATTCTTGTGCGAACCCTCATGGCCCTTCGGGTGCATGAAGACATACAGGCGGTTGCTGCGCGCATCCACATCCAGAAGGTTGTAGCCGCCCGGCACCCAACCCTCGGATTTGTCCTTTTCCGACTGCAGCAATGACCAGGCCGGCGCGAACGTGGACGACATGTCCTTGCGGTTGAGCGCAGCAGTGTAGACATTTCCGTGGAAGGAAATGAATATCAGTCCATCGCGGGTTACCCCCGGCGAAATGAAGACGGGATCATCCTTGACCGAGAACATCGGTGCACTACGTTTTTGTTCGCTGACCTTGCCGTCGTCACCCAACGTCAGGCTCAACAGTGAGCCTTCGCCGCATATGGTCGCAAAGCTGCGCGGGGTATCCGGCAACGGAATGATGCCCCAGCAACCAGCCGTCGCCGTGATCTCGCCGACAAATTTCTGTTGCTCAAGGTCGACTACGGTAATGGAAATGCCTGGGTTAGCGTTTTGCACCAGTAAAAATTGCCCATCACCCGTCATCCGCACGATACCGTCGTAGTTCAACGCGCTGGCACGTTTTGCGGGAATCTCGATTTCCTTCTCGAATGTCAGGTTGTCGATGTTGTAGATCTCGACGACATCGGTGCGCTCGCCGCGGGGGACTCTGGAAAAATAGGTCGTGACATCGTAAATCTTGGTGCCGTCCTTGGAGACCGTCATTTGGCCGTTGAACGAAGTCGGCACAAAACCAAGGAACTTGCCATTTCGCTTGTCGAAAACGTTCACCCGGCTATCGGTAAGATGATGAAAGTTCGAGTCCATGACGAACAACCGATTCGCCGGCTCCACCTCGATCGACTGCAACACACGCGGAGCGTTATCGGAAGCGAGTTCAGCCGCAGGCCGGCTGTCCGTTTGCGGACCGCTTGCCCACGCAAGCGCCGGGATTGCCACGACCCATGCCGCCCAAAGCCACGGCATGGGCAAGCGTCCCACCTCCCGTCGGATTTTCGCCGCTATCTTCAACATAGTTCAGCCATCCTCCATCGCCTGTGGTTATATTGTCTCCAACGGACCACATGCCACTCGGTTTGATATTGTGGCGAAACCCGACGTCACGAACATACATAATGCCGGGTTGACCCGATTCATCCGCCATGGACATAACCACGATCCCGACGTGTTGATAATGGATGCAATCACATCCCTATCGGGACACATCCATCGCCCGCCGACTTCATGAAGACAACGAAACCCGAGACACGCACGGCCGCGCTGGCTGCTGCATCGGTCGAGGCATCAGGTAAAGCCACGAGACGGCCTCCATGACACGTACTGGGATAGTAACCGGTTGTTACCGAAGCACCCCGACACAGTATTCACTTCAGCGTACCCGACAATCAGTGACATCGCTCAGCCAGGAGCATTGTCAACACCCCCGCAAATCGACCCTGGCCGCGGCGCGCACCAACCGCGGCGGCATCTCCGCGCGGCGAAAGCGGACAAGGCAGTCCATCGACCGCTGAAGCGTCCTTGCCCACGATTCGCGTCCCCAAAACCCGCACGGCAGGCGCGCTGCTTCCCACCTCACTCGAAATTGGCATGAACACCCACGAAAAACACTCGGCCCAAAGTGTCATACAAGCTGGCAAAAGTGTTGCTGGGCGGAGCGAAGACGGTCGTGAGCGGGAGTCCGACCAGCGTAATCACTGGCGGATTTCTGTCGGTCACGTTGTTCACGCCGAAACGCAAGCTCACGTCCTGGTTCTGGAACGGCAGTTGGTAGGTCGCCGCCAAGTCAAAGTAGCTTATGCCGGGTATCTTGGCGTCGACACCATCGAACGATGAGCCGGTCGGATTGAGTTGGGAGTTGTCTGTGTGGTTGAAGTCCAGCGAGGTTTTTCCGATGTAACGCCATTGCAGCGATGCGGCGAACCCCGGCATCACCCCCATCGGATTTTCCCAGGTCAACCGCGACTGGTGACGCCAGCGCGGACTTGGCACGCCGCACACCGGACCAAACAGCGCGGCGCAGTTGTACTGCGGCGAAGTGGGAGTGTCCTTGTGCTGGAAATCAGAGACGTAGGTGCCGTTCAAGTTCAAGGTCACGCGGCCATTGTCGCCCAAGCCCAGATCTGAGAGATAACGATCATAATTGAGGTTCACATCGAGCCCACGCGAGCGCAGAAAACCTGTATTGACGTCAGTGGCGTCGATGAAAGCCTGGGTGGGATCACCAAACAAGATCCCATTGTTGCCGCGCTGAATCTTGTCGCAGAACTCACCGTTGCGCAGGCACGAACCAAGCACGGCCAATGGCGGAATGGCCCCGATCGCGCCAGTCAGGACAATATCGTAGTAATCAACGGTGCCGGTGAAGCCCTTGAGGAACCGCGGCGTCAGGACCAAACCAAGCTGACGCGTAATGGATTCTTCCGGCTTCAGGTTCAAGTTGCCGCCGATGCGTACGTTGCACTGCTGCGACGCACATTGCGCGATATTGCCATATTCCGCCGGGGTGACACCGGTGTTCTGGCAATCCTCCAGGGTTGCGTTCGGAATGGCTCCCGCGCAGGGGTCGGCAGCTTGCTGCACCGTCACGGTGGCAGGAAAGAATAGTTCCTGGATATCCGGTGCACGTACCGAGCGGTTCCAGCTCGCACGCAGCGCAATATTGTTGTCGGGCGCATACCGCACACCAAGCTTGTAAGTGTGCGTATCGAGCTGACTTTCACGCGTTGCGATTCTGTACTTGGAAAACCGATAAGCGCCGTCGAGGGTCAAATCCTGGATAAGCGGCCGATCCTGGATAACCGGTACCTGCAACTCGGCAAACGCGTCACTGACGTTGAACCGTCCATTCACCGCGGGGACCGCTCCTCCCTCATTCGTGGTGTCGCCAGCGCGGATACCCGCATCGGGGAGGAAGTCCAGGCTATTGCGACGATACTCAACGCCGCCGGCAAACTGTACGCCATCTTTCGCCCACGGAAGGCGCAGGTTGTAGCGTCCCAGATCCCCGGTGACGGATGCCGTGGCTACCTGCTCGGCGGTCGTGGCGTCTTCCAGACCATCGGCGCGAATGAAGTTGGCTGCCTCAGGAGAAATTGCCAGGGTGTCGAACAAGTTCAGCGGCACGCAGCCACCCGATGGATCAATGCAAACCGGGTTGCCACTGCCATCAGTGGTCACCTGTAGTGCCTGGCGCGAGCGTGCCAGAGACGTGAAGTTCAGGTATTTCTGGGTAGTGGAGTTTTCGCTGCGCTGCGCTGATATATCGTATTTCCAGCCATCGGTTATCTCGCCCCGCAAACCGAGCTGGACGCGGTATTCGGTATTGTTGGACTCGATGTTGCGCGGCCCCATTTCTGCAAAGCGTCGACCAATCAGGGTGCTTGCCTGAGTCTGTCCTGGATTGATGCACAAATAGTTGCGCTGCTGATCCGACAAGAACGGATTGCTGCAGTTGATATCCACTTGGGCGAAGTTCAACTGTGGTGCATTGGAGCGAGCCCGGTTCTTGTCCCGCATGAACATCGCGCTGCCATACACTTCAAAATGATCGTTGACCTTGTGATGGGCGAAACCGCCGAAGTTGTAGCGTCGGGCCGGACGTACGAGATATGCCTCTAAATCGAAGTTGTAAACGTGTCCGTCATAGGGCACGAAAGTATGCGTGTCATTCGGATCAACCATGACGTTGTTGTCGCCAAACGGCCGATCCAGGCTGGTAAAATTTCCCTCCTTGATGGAGCTGGCCCCGAAGCACTCACGCCCAGTGCCGCTCTCGTCCGGCAGAAACGGACAGCTACTGAACTTGCGTGACACAAGAGGCACCACGGATTGCTGCGTATAGCTGGCGTATAGCGTGACGTTGCCTTTACCGTCGGCGGAATTCGCTCCCCACAGCACAGTGGGACTGTAAGTGGTGCCATCACCATGGCCGCTCTGCGTCCCCTGAGCGTCAAAGGAGAAGCCCTCGAAATCCTGCTTCATGATGAAGTTCACCACACCGGAGATCGCGTCTGAGCCGTAGATCGCCGAGGCCCCGCCAGTCAACACTTCAACGCGATCCACCAGCGCGGTCGGAATGAAATTGAGGTTGGCCCCGTTGATGTCGGTTGCCGCGGTGTTGAACGCGGCCGGATCACCAGGAACAAGGCGAGTGCCGTTGATCAGTACCAACGTGCGATTGGCCCCGAAACCGCGCAGGCCAACGGTGGAGGCACTGTTTTCACTGTCGGTGTTGGAACTCGAAAGCGTCGCGGCTGACGGCACGTTGCTCAACAATTGATCGACGTTGACGACGCCCTGGAGCTGTATTTCATTGGCGCTGATCGCCTGCAACGCTGCCGAGCCGGTCAGCGATGGTTGCGGAATACGCGTGCCGGTCACGGAAACGCCCTGCAGCGTCTTTACTTCATCGGTTGGCGCAGGGGCAGCGGCCTCTGGTGCACTTGCCGTCTGGTCCGCAGCGGTCTGCGCCGGATCGGCAGGCTGAGCGGCTTGAGTCGTGTCGGCTGCACGCGGGGTCGCCGAGTTCAAATCAACCTCCATCGCTTGCGCGGTTCCCAGCGCCATCACAATCGCAACGACCAATGGCAACACCGGACGCGTGCGAGCGACGGAATTGACTCCGAATCTAGTCATAACGTTTTCCCCTCAATTCCCCAACCCAGAAAAGGACCGTATCGAACCGCGCCGCCACAACCTCTGACGCGCAATACCTACGATGCAGTCGGGTATGCAATGCACACCGACTTGGTTTCCAGAAATGCGTGAATCGCGTTGCGCCCGTGTTCTCGTCCGAATCCCGACTGCTTGTAGCCACCAAAGGGCATGTTCGGATCCACGATGTTGTGCGTGTTGACCCAGACCGTTCCGGCCTTGATGCGAGGCACCAGTCGATTCACACGATTGAGGTCATTGCTCCAGATGCTGGCGGCAAGCCCGTACGGCGAGTCATTGGCCAGTTGTATGGCCTCCGCCTCGGTGCGAAACCGCGCCACTGCCACCACCGGACCGAAAATCTCCTCACGGGCAATGCGCGCATCCGCCTTTACATCCGCAAACACCGTGGGCTGCACGAAATATCCCGGCCCTGTGGAAGTCGTCCCGCCGGTAACCACGCGTGCGCCTTCCTGCTTGCCGGCCGACACATAACCGGCAACGCGATCACGATGACGCGCCGACACCATGGGACCGATCTGTGTGTCAGCATCGAAGCCCGAACCTACCTTCATGGCACCAACCGCCGCGCCAATCCCTTCGACGACGCGGTCGTAAATGCTGTCCTGGATATAGATCCGCGAGCCCGCCGTGCACACTTCACCTTGATTGAAAAAGCTGCCGTGAAGCACACCCTGGATCGCCATGTCCGGATCGCAATCATCCAGAATAACCATGGGCGTTTTGCCACCCAATTCCAGCGACACTCGCTTCACCCCGTCCATCGCCACCTGACCGATGTGGCGCCCGACCGGGGTGGAGCCGGTAAACGTGATCTTGTCGATGTCCGGGTGCGAGATCAAAGCCTCGCCGGTCACCTCGCCCCGCCCGGTAATGACATTGACGACACCAGGCGGAAAGCCGGCTTCGAGGGCGAGCTCGGCCAGGCGAATGGCCGTGAGCGGGGTTTCCTCCGCAGGCTTCAGCACCACCGTGCAGCCCGCCGCGAGGGCCGGTGCAAGCTTCCAGATCGCCATCAACAACGGAAAATTCCATGGCACGATCGCCGCCACCACACCGACCGGTTCGGCACGGGTGTAGGCGTGGTAATCAACGCCGGGCGGGTACGGAATGGACAGGTTGAGCACGTCACCGGTGATCGTGGTCGCCAAGCCTGCCATGTACCGCAGCCACTGGCCTCCGGCGCCCGCGAGCATGCGCGAAGCACCCAACGGACGACCGTTGCTGAGCGTCTCCAGCCGTGCCAGCAAATCCGCTTCGGCATCCACGCGATCTGCCAATGCCAGCAGCAGCCGCTGCCGCGCCGCAGGCAACAAGTTGTGCCACTCAGGCGTATTGAATGCGGCGCGGGCCGCGCGTACGGCGGCATCCACATGTTCCGGACCCGCCTCCACCTGTTGCGCAATCACCTCGCCGGTGGCTGGATCATGCACGGGAACCCTGCCCACACCTTCGGTCACAGCACGTCCGTTCACAATCATGTGCTCGCGAATCAGGCTCAGTTCCGGGCGATCTGTTGCAACAGCCATGCACTTTCTCCCATGCAGCCAATGCCATCCAGCATACTGATCCGGAAGGCGAAACCAAGTCCGAAAACGACGCAAAAACCGGTCACCCATGCACACCAGCGAGCAAATTGTTGCCTGTGTGCGCAGCAGCAAAAAGACCCCGCGGCAAAGTGCTGCATGAATGTGGCCGACGCCCGCGAACCAGTGGGCAGGCGCTACAAATCCAGCGTGAGGGTGGGCGTCAGCGCGCGCGATACACAGATCTGCATGCAGTCATTCGCCGCGCGCTCCGCATCGGAGAGTACGTAGTCGCGATGATCGGGAATGCCATCAAGCACCCGCTGCATGCACGTGCCGCATTGCCCCTCACGGCATGAAAACGGCACACTGAAGCCCGCGTCTTCCAGTACCTCAAGCACGCTCTTGCCGGCCGGGACATCCAGCGTCATGCCGCTATGCTTGAGAATGACCTGGAACACCGTGTCCGCCGAATCCTCGGCGGTTACCGACGCGGCCACATCATCCTCTCCACCCGCCAGTTCACTGTTGGGTGCGACGAACGATTCAAACTTAACCACCCGGCCCAATCGTTCCGAAGCGGCCGCGCGCACGCCATTCATCAAAGGCCGGGGACCGCAACAGTAAACCTCTTCGCCATCCGTCACGGCGTCAAGCACGGCACCCATGTCCAGGTACTGACCGTTGTTCTCCTCGTCGAAATGCCAGGTGATTCGACCGTTGTCGAACTGCCGCAAGGGTTCGTAAAATGCGGTGCGGGCACGGTTTCGCGTGGTGTAGACAAGCCGCCACGGGCGCTCGTGGGCCACGCACCATCGCACCATCGCCATGATCGGGGTAATGCCGATGCCACCAGCAATGAACACGTAAGCCCTCTTGCCCAGATCGAGTTCAAAGTTGTTGTGCAAGGAGACCGTCAACCGATCCCCTACGGCAAGATCGCGGTGCATGCACAACGAGCCACCACGACTATCCGGAACGCGCAGCACCGCGACGACATATCGATCGCGCTCACGATTGTCGTTGCTCAGCGAATAATGTCGCACGAGTCCATTTGGCAGTTTGAACTCCAGATGTGCGCCCGGCGTAAACGCCGGCAACAACTCGTCGCCAACGCCACGCAGCTCAATGGCGACAATATCCTTGGCCTCGGCAACGATATCCGCAACTCTCAGAACAAGCATCTTGTGCACACCGTGATTGGCAGCCCGCACACAAGCACGTGCAGCCGCGAGAAGTTCGCATGCAACACGGAATGGCCCTGGTCGCCACCCGGGCAATTCCATGCGCCGGTCTATCGAATCTAGATCCTGCAGGTGTTCGCGTCAGGCAACAGCTACCTTGGCCTGATCGCGATTGCGCTCTTCCTTGATCAGCTTGTCCAGGGTCCAGCGGAAATGTGACAACGCACCATCATTCGCAATCGCGCGGAATTGGAAATCTGGGTCGCGATCCAGAATCTCCTGCTGGTGCGTGATGATATGCAAATCCTCGTGGAAGCCTTCCCACATGCTGTCGTAGAGCGACAACGTGATGTCATTGCGTTCGGGCCCGAATTGATGCATGTAATCGAAGAAGAAATGACTTGTGCTCTCCGTCTCTGGCGTCATCACCTGGATATTTTCAAACCAGTTGACGCCCGGTACTTGCTTGCAGGCCTCCTTGTCGCGGTTCTGCGCAGCCTCGGAACCGACCGGGGCAAATCCGCTCTCGAGGAAAAAGACCCCGGGAATCTGCATCTGGCTGGAGTTCCAGCGATCGACCGGGTCATCACTTTCGACAACTTTGCGCACAAACGGGGCCAGTGGTGCATTCAAATGCCAACGTGTCCCGCGTACACCACGGTCATAACGATCAAGCGGCGTGATACTGGATTGGTAAGCGTATTTCTCGGTGCCACACAAGGTGTGGGTATGCACCCAAGCCATATGTGTTACATCGCACAGATTGTCGACCACCAAAAGATAGTTCGCCGCATAATGCAGGTAACCCGGCTTGCCCGTCCATTTCGGATCGGCAAGATAAGGGAAGTCAGGAATTGTGGATTCATCTGCCTTGGCCGGATCGCCCATCCAGATCCACGCAATATGCTGCTTCTCGACCAGCGGGTATGGTCTGACCTTGAGATTGGGCGGAATGCGCTCCTGGCCCGGAATCTCGATACATTTCCCCGTGGCGTCGTACTTGAGTCCGTGATACATGCAGCGCAAGCAATCACCCTCGCGGCGACCATCGGAAAGCCGCGCCCCGCGGTGCGCACACTGATCTTCCAGCGCAACAATCTTGCCGCTGTCACCGCGATACAGCACCACGGCCTTGTTGAGCAATCTGCGGCCAAGAAGCTTGTGATCGATCAGCTCGTAGTCCCACGCTGCCATATACCAGCAATTTTCAAGAAACATGACATTGATCTCCCGCCGCTGCTCGGCGTCATTGCGCCGGAACCAACCCGCATCGCGCTCCGACTGTTCATTCGGCCCGGAAGATTACCGGCGCGTCATGAGTCGAGATCACTGACCTTAGTCGAGCCACCACACGCGCGCAACCTTTCCGAGGGCCTCAGTTTCACCGCCGTCGCCGCTTTATAAATCGCGTTTTCATTCAATAGCTTCTTGCATAAATTCAAAAGGTTACAATCGACAGCGAGAGGCAACCAAAAATGTGCCAAGTGCACGGCCATGAACACGTACGCTGCCGGGAAAGCTTTCGTGCGCACGCGATCAACTGCGGGCCCCAAGGTATCGCGATCACGACAACCGAGCGGACCGGCACGGCTGCACGTGAGCGAGACGACGCGTCGGCCAGCGGGCTCATATGAACGGGACCACGGTTGCGTCCGAGCGCCACTGCGAGGGCGAACATGTGTCGGAACCGAGGGTGTCTGCCAGGGACAAGACATTCCAAGACCAAGACAACGTGTTCTGAGTGCCGAAGTCCGCACTCTTCGGCACGCCGTTGGACCAGGCTACCGCTCCGGATATGGTGCAGAAGCCGGATCGCGCCACCAGCGCGATCGAGGCGGGGACCCTACACTGAAAGGTGTGTTGTACGGCGAGTCTCCACGCCTCTTGGTCAGCGGCAGAGTGCCTCCGCTCAGCCTTGACTTCCGCACAAGTGATGGGTTTGGTGCGCCCGGCGGGATTCGAACCCACGACCCCTGCCTTCGGAGGGCAGTACTCTATCCAGCTGAGCTACGGGCGCAT
>DATCWU010000115.1:0-7365 GCA_036566165.1 Rhodanobacter sp.
GGGTGCCGCCCAGCCGCGTGCAACCGGGACCGTCGGTTCGCCGGCCCGCAACGCAAGGTTCCCGCGCCCGACGACATCATCAACCGTTCGATCACCATGCGCCAAAGCGCGGCAACGGCGCGCCCACGGTCGACACAGCCGACGCGGCTCAAGCCGGTCGGAGCGGACCTCTCGCGTCATCCAGCATGAGGCACCACGCCTTTGCGCCACATGCTGGAAACCGGGCCAGCCCGCCCTGCCCGGTTGGCGCCAACCCCGCAGGCGGCCTTATCCTAGCCAACTGACAACCGCACTGGAGCTCACCATGCAATTGGACAACCTGCGCGTCGCGATAACCGGCGGCTTCGGCGCCTTGGGCACCGCGACGGTACGTGCGGCACTCGACGCGGGCGCGCGAGTCGTGGCCATTGATCGCACCGACCCGCCAGCCGGAGGAATGGCGCAGGCGACCTGCCTCGGTGGGGTGGACCTGGCCGACCCGCAAGCCGCAAAAGCAGCGCTGGCTGCGGCCGCCCATGCACTCGGCGGCCTCGATGCACTGGTCAACATTGCCGGCACATTCCGCTACGAGACCCTGGCCGACGGCACGGTGGACACGTGGGACTTGCTGTACCGGGTCAATCTGCGCACCGCGGTGGCGGCCAGCCAGGCCGCGTTGGAATACCTGCACGCGGGCGGCCGCATCATCAACATTGGCGCGAATTCCGCGGTGAAGGCGGGCGCTGGCGTCGGTGCCTACACCGCATCCAAATCCGGCGTGATGCGTTTCACCGAGGCCCTGGCCGAAGAGCTCAAGGAGCGCGACATCACGGTCAACGCCGTACTGCCCAGCATCCTCGACACCCCGCCGAACCGCGCCGACATGCCCAAGGCCGACTTTGCCCGCTGGGTCAAACCGCAGCAACTCGCCGACGTCATCGTGTTTTTGTTGTCCAGGCAAGCATCCGTGATCACGGGCGCGTTGATCCCGGTGACGGGGCGCGTCTAGGAGCCTGGGCGGTAGAAACTTCCGAGGAAAAAGTGGTTGCGTGAGGACAGATTTTTGTCGATTCGCCGGCTCCCAGGAGCCTGGGCGATGACAGCTGATCAGGCGTCGCGGGCGGTGGAACGCGGCGCGCCATTCGCTGCGAACCTCGGGCCCACACATGCCTATTTCACCTTGGTACGCCCCCGGCTGAGCGAGCCGCAGGTGGCATCTGCCCAACCAATCTGGTGCGAATCTCACGCAGTCTGGCCTTGATCCCGGCCGCGTTGGCGGGGCCCACGCGCAGCAGCAGTTTCTGTCCGGTCGACAACGATTCCAGCGCGGGATCGATGTAGGTGTAATAACTTTTCTTGACTTGCAACGCCGCCGGATGCGTCGGCTCGGGCGTGGCCAGCAAGTCGTCGATCACCACCAGCAGGCGGTCGTTGAAATAGCCGTGCGGATAACCCAACTGCTGATACGCCTCCTGGAACAACGGATAGGCGTGTGCATACCAGGCCACCAGTGCCTGCGGGTCAGTGTGTTCCACCAGTGCCATGTATGGCGCATAGCGCACCGCATTCTGCGCTGACATCACGGTTTTACCGTCCACGACGGTGGTGGCGAACGCCGCCTTCGGCGTGTGCGCCGGCAACGTGAAGACACTCAGCCCGTCGTGGCGCGGCAACGCGTCAATCGTCGCCACGATGCGCGCGATGATCTGGCGCGGCACCAACACGGCATGCAGGCGATCGCCACCCACCAACGCGGCCAGCGCTGCCGCGACCGCGGCATCGCTGTCGCTCAATGTCGGCAGCGCGGCGGTCGAAGCGGAGGCTGGACCGGTTTGCGCCATGCCGATCGGGTGCTGGATCGCTGGGCGAGCCGTGCTGCTGACGCCAGGTGCTGACGCCTTCGGCAACGCCGCCGTCGTATCCGGTGACGTGTCTGCATGCATGGCCTGACGCGCCAGATACACCCCCGCAGCCACCACGGCCAATACCACCACCAAGGCCGCGATCCAGCTCGTCGTTGTCGTTTGTTTGCTCATGCGTATCCGCCCTTGCGTTGCTGATCCCAACGAAGTTCGACTGGCCTCGGCCTGATTCGTTCCGACCGGGGCCGGGTCAGGCGTTCGCGCGCAGAAGAAAATGACCCCGCGTGGCAATGCGACTTCCCGGCCAAGCACCGCGGTCATTGCGTGTACCGAAGCGGACACGACCCGACATGCACCGCACCCCGTTTCAAGCGCACCGCCAAGGCTGCCATAATCGCGGCTCCGCTGCCCCAGATTCGCCACGTATGCTCAACCGTACGCCATTGTGGCGACTGTACGTGCCCAAGCTCGTCACGATTCTGCACCACGGCTACAGCCCGGGTGATTTGCGCCGTGACCTGCTCGCGGGATTGACGGTCGCCATCGTGGCGCTGCCATTGTCGATGGCGCTGGCCATTGCGTCCGGCGCGTCGCCCGCCATCGGGCTGCATACGGCAATCGTCGCCGGCTTCCTGACCTCGCTGCTGGGTGGTTCGCGGGTGCAGATCGGCGGCCCGACCGCGGCCTTCATCCCGGTCGTGTTCGGCGTCATTGCCAAGTACGGCTACGACGGACTGGTCATGGCCACGCTGATGGCCGCGATCATGCTGATCATCGCCGGCCTGATGCGTCTCGGCACCCTGGTCAGGTACATGCCGCAACCGGTCATCACCGGCTTCACGGCCGGCATTGCGGTGAGCATCTTCAGCAGCCAGATCAAGGATCTGCTGGGGCTGGACATCGCCACCTTGCCGGCCGAGTTTTTCGCGCGCTGGCAAAGTTACCTGACCCACCTTGGCAGCATCAATCCGGCGGCCACCGGTCTGGCCCTGGGTACGCTCGCACTGTTGATCATCCTGCGTCGTTACCGACCGAACTGGCCGGGATTCCTGATTGCCGTGATCGTGGCCGCGCTGGCCACGATGCTGTTCAAGCTGCCGGTGGAAACCATCGTCTCGCACTTCGGCCCAATCCCGCGCGAGTTGCCGTTGCCGCATGTGCCGGCGTTCGACCTCACGCGCGTGCACGAGCTGCTGCCCAGCGCGTTCACGATCGCGTTTCTCGGTGCCGTGGAATCGTTGCTGTCGGCGGTGGTGTCCGACGGCATGATCGATGGCCGGCATCGATCCAACTGTGAACTGGTGGCGCAAGGCGTGGCCAACGGCGCGTCTGCACTCATTGGCGGCCTGCCAGCCACCGGCGCCATCGTGCGCACGGCCACCAACGTGCGTGCCGGCGCGCGCTCACCCGTCGCCGGCATGGCACACGCAGTGTTCATCCTGATTTTCGTCGTCATCGCCGCCCCGCTGGCCAATCAGGTACCGCTGCCGGCCATGGCCGCGCTGCTGGTGATCGTGGCCTGGAACATGAGCGAGATAGAACGCATCCGTCAGTTGTTGCGTTCACCGCTTGGCGATCGCCTGGTGCTGCTGGTGACCTTTGTCCTGACGGTCACGGTCGATCTCACGGTGGCGGTGCAAGTTGGCGTGGTGCTGGCGGCGTTCCTGTTCATGTACCGCATGAGCGAAGTCGTGGCCCTGGAATCGCATGTCGAACTGGTCGAGCGCGACCAGGACGACTTCGACCGCCCGCGCCCACCGGACGAGCACACGAGCTTGCCAGCGGATGTCGAGGCCTATCGCGTATCCGGCCCGCTGTTCTTCGCTGTCGCCAACCGCATCGATGACGTGTTGCGCGCGTTCGGACGCAAGCCGCGCGTATTCATCCTGCGCTTGAGCCGGGTACCGTTGATTGACGCCTCCGGCGCCACGGCCATCATCAACCTGCTCGCCCGCTGCCGCCGCGAAGGCATCGCCGTGATCTTCACCGGCTTGCAGCCACAACCGGCGCGCATCCTGCGCGACATGGGGGTGGCACCCGACGGCGGCACACTGCGCTATGCGGAGAACTTCGCGCAGGCGGTGGCCATGCTGTCCGCGCCGAAGCCACCAGCGCACTGAGCCGCACCTGGCCGGACTTCCCTGCGCTCGCCGGCGCGCCCCGGGCTCGGCAAAAATGCTTGGCACGCGATCCGAAACATCCCACGCCGCAACAGCGTCAAGCGATCGTACCCCTCGCTTCAGCCAACACCTCCGGCGTGCAACCGCTGCACGTCGTCGCGCAGGATGCGCATTTCCACGTCCTCCGGCACGTGCATGAGATAGGCGTCGTAGGCTGCGATGACCTCCTCGTTGCGGCCATGCGTGGCCAGCATCCACGCCAGCATGCGGGTGGGTGTCGCCAGCTTGGGCTCGATCGCCAGTGCCGCGCGATAATACGCAATGGCTTGCTCGTCGCGCTGCTCCATGCGCGCCACATCGGCCAAGCCAACCTGCACGATCACCGCGTAACCCGGCACCGGCGACAAGGCCTGGTAATGCACCAGCGCCTCCTGCGGGCGATTGTCCTTGAGCAGCACTTCGGCGAGCCAGCTGCGCGCCGCATGCAGATCCGGTTGCAGGCGCAACGCATTGCCCAGCGCGGTCTCGGCAAACGCCCACAGCCCGCGCTGGGTGAATGCCTGCCCGAGCAGGAACTGGATCATCGCGTAATCCGGCACCAGTTCCGCCGCGCGCGTCAGATAGCCCAGGGCCGCCTCGCTGCGACCACGAGCGAGCATGATCGCGCCCAGCCCGGCCAGCGCGTGGCCATCCTCGCCGGCGCGCAGGGCGGTACGGAAATGCTCTTCCGCTGTCCCGGTATCGCCACTGTCGAGCGCGATCTGGCCAATACCGATATGCGCGCCACCGAGGTTCGGATCCAGTGCCAAGGCGCGGGCATAGGCGAGACGGGCCGCCGCAGGATCGCCGGCGTGCCGCAGCAAGGTGGCAAGGCCGAGTTCGAGTTGCGGGTTGTCCGGTTGCAATTCGTGCGCGCGCGTGACCAGGCGCAAGGCCTCTGCGCTGTCACCGCGCTGATGGCGCAGCATGCCAAGCAGATGCAGGGCGTCAGCGTCGTCGGCGTGCTGCGCCAGCCATGCGCGATAGCCAAGTTCGGCCTCATCGAAGCGGCCGGCCTGGTGCAGGTTGTAGGCGTCCTGAAGCGTCAGCATGAAATTCACATGAGCAAGGGGATGGGGAAACAAGCTGGCCGCGCTACGGCGGCGCGCACGTCTGCAGACCAGCGATTATGCCGCATTCGATACGGCCGGGTCGCTGGCTGCGCACTGTCGCGTGGTCCGGCCGGCGCTGCTTCAGTTATCCGCAAAGCGCAGCAGTTCCGGGACGAACTCCGCGTACCCGCGCCAGCGCCCGATTGCCCGCGTGTACACCGGCTGGCGGGCTTGCCAGACGCTGGCCGTGCCGATCGCGCGACGTGCCGCATTCGGCACGCCACAATCAAACGGCGCCAGGCCCAGCGCTGCGGCAAGAGCGCCGACGACGGTCTGCGGATCCCGCACCAGCTCCTCGTAACGCACTTCGAGCAGGCGCGGATCGTGGTGAGCCTTGGCCAGCAACCGCTCGCAACCGCTCAGGACCGCGGAAATATCCCCGAAATCGTACGCGAAACGGTATTCCGTCGCGTCGAAATGCTGGCTCCAGATCGACAACGCGGTGTCCCGATGGCTGCGTCGGCAGTAAACGATACGCGCCTGCGGGAACAGCGCATAAATCAAATCCACATGCAGGAAATTCAGCGGCTGCTTGTCGACAAACCAATGCACCCGCGCTTCGCCCTGCTGCAGCCGGGCCAGATAAGCCGCCGCCAGGCGATCCAGCAGGGCCGGATCAGGTCTGCCGGCACGCGCAAGTTGTCCGGCGTAGTGCGGCAACCAGTCCAGTTCGCCGCGATTGCACACTTCGGGCGAGCGTCCCAGCAATTCGGCCACCAGCGTCGTGCCGGAGCGCGGCGCACCAACGACAAAGATCGGAATGCACTCCGTAGCGGCTGGCGTGCGTTGCGGCAAGGGCGTGCCGCCCAGGCGGGCTTCAACCATGCGGTTCCAGTGCTTGCGCGACCAGTTGCGATGATCGATGAGGCCATTCGCCTCGCGCAGATGCGCCGCTGCGCGCGCGTAATCACCAAGATCGTCGCAGGCCTTGCCGAGCGCAAACAGCACCGAGGCACGCGCACCTGGCGTGAGCTCGGGTCGCTCCAGCAGCGCCTTGAACCGGGCCAGATCCGGGTCGGCCGGATCGACGTAGCGCCGGATCGACGCCAGACCATAGGCGGCGCCGGCATCAAGCGTCCGCAGATCATGCTCGAGCGCAAACACATAGTGGCTGCGGGCACGCGCGAAGTCCCCGAGTTGGCTCTGCAACGCCGCCACGTAGACGCGCAAGGACGGATCACCCGAACCAACGGCGATCGCGACCTCGCACAGCTCGGCAGCGCCCTGCTTGCGTCCGCCTGCGGCCAGCATCCTGGCCGCACGAAGCACCAGGTCGGGCGGCTGGCGAAATCGTCCGAACAAGTCGCAAAACACAGCCTCCGCCGCCTGCACGCGACCCTGTTCGATATGCAACCGGGCCAGCGTGAACACCGCCGCAATGTGATCGGGCTGGTACGCAAGCAACGTCTCCAGCAGCTCCCGCGCACCGACATGATCGTGCATCTGCCAGCGCACTCCGGCCAGCGCCAGACGCAGCTCACTGTCATCACCATGGCGAGCAAGGGCCGCTTGCAACACTGCTGACGCGCCTGCCATGTCGTGGTCCATGGCCAATCTGCGGCCTGACTCCAGCCAAGCTTCGGCCGGCTTTGCCGCCAGTTCCGCGAGCAGTTGCGGGACCGTCACCGTGCCACCCTCCGCGCGCACCAGGGCGTCCGCTGCAGAAGCAGCACGGCGATGTGATGCGGCGTTTGCGGCAGGTCAACAGCGGTCATGGCAGGGTATTTTGGCGTGAGCCGGCATCGTAACGCACGTCGACTTAGCCAGACTGGCAGTCACGCAGCCACCATATGGTGCATAGTATTTGTTGATCCGGTCATGCGGGGGTGCCGTCATGCTGCGCCTGCGAAGCCTGTTGCTGCTGCTCGGCCTGGCCCTGACTGGCGGCGTCGCCAGCGCGGCCGGCCCGGGACCGTTCTTCACCCTGCACCAGGTTGGCCAGGGGGTCTGGGCGGCGATCGCGATACCCGGCAGTCACGTTGGCAGCAACGCCGGTTTCATCATCGGCGACGAGGCCGTGCTGGTGGTGGACAGTTTTGCGGATCCGCGCGCCGCACAAGCGTTATTGCAGGTCATCCACGACAAGACACCCCTACCGGTGCGCTACCTCGTCAATACCCATTACCACCTCGATCACGTTGCGGGTAACGGCGTCTATCAGGCAGCGGGAGCCGTGCTCATGGCGCAACGTAATGTGCGTGCCTGGGAACGGACCGAAAACCTGAAGTTCTTCGGCGACAAGATCACGCCGGC
>DATCWU010000127.1:0-12060 GCA_036566165.1 Rhodanobacter sp.
CAGCACGTACAACACCGGCATGCGCGTCATCTCGTAGTGGCTCATCAACCACAGGTTCAAACCCACGGCGAGCAGCACGCCGATGACCACGCCGGCACCAGCTATCAGCAGGTTCTCAATCTGGAAGTAGCGCAGGATGTCGACCTTGCGTGCGCCCAGCGCACGTCGCACGCCAATCTGGCGATGGCGCTGGCCGACCCAGAAGCTGGTCAGGCCGACGATGCCGGCGGCAGTGACGGCCAGCAGGATCAGGCAGATCACCCCCATCAGCACCGCCATGCCTACATCGGCGCGGTAGGCCTTGGCGCGAATATCGGAAAACGATTTGACGCTGTCGTCGTCGAGCACCCGCAGCGGGTCCACCTTGTACAACAGCGGCGTCACCGCGCGCATTGCTGTTTCCAGCTGGCCGGGCTTGGTGCGCACCGCGTAGTTCGCGAAGTTCGCGTTCAACCGGGTCGGCACCAGCGTCGAATACCACGCAAAGTCACTGCCCCAGCTGCCGGTGGCAGGTGTCTGCAGCCGTGCGACCACGCCGATGATGGTGCTCGGCGTGCTGCTGCCATCGCTGTAAATCACCTTGCCAACGGCACTGCCTTGCGGAAACAGCTTGCCCGCCAGCGCCTGCGTGATGATCACGACCGGACGCGGGGGGTTATCGCGAAACCCCTGATGTTGTACGTCGCCGGCATTGAACGCACGCCCGGCGACCAGCCGCACACCCAACGTGGGCAGTACCTGTTCATCGGCAAAGTAATACGCGGTGCGGACATTGCCTTTACCGCCCGCCTCGGCGCCCGGCTTGAGCGAGACCGACCCGGTCCATGATGAATTGCGCAATGGCAGCGAATTGATTGGCACCACCGAAGCCACTCCGGGCAGGTTGCGCAACGCGGCGAGATCCTCCCGCTGCATGACATCGAGTTTCTCCACTCCATCAGCGGTGTCCGCGCTGGGTGCGCCCACCCACTGCTGGCTGATCCAGAACAAGTTGCTCTCGTCCAGCCCGGTGGGCCGATTCACCCGCTCGATACGCTGGCCGATGATGAAGATGGCGTTGCACACGATTGCCAGGGTCAAGGCGATCTGCAACGCGATGAGCACTACGCCGGCCTTGTGCCGGCGCAATGCGGCGAGGATGGGAGGCAGTTTCATGTTCACGTTCCTCAATTGCTCTTGAGCTGCCACGCTGGCTGCACCTGTGAGGCGCGCCAGGTGGGATAGAGGCCGGCCAGCGTCGTCGCGACCACGGCCACCAGCAAAGTCAGCACGAGCAGCGACACATCCAGTCGCGCCAGGTCAGCGATATCCTTGGGCAGTACCCAGCCCACACTGGCCACGCCGACCACGGTGAGCAGCAGCCCCAGCACACCGCCCGCCACGCCGACGATGCCGGCTTCAGTGAGAAACTGCGCATAGATCGCCGAGCGCGGCGCACCCAGCGCGCGGCGCACACCGATCTCGCCGCTGCGCCGCAGGAACTTCGCCAGCAACAACCCCACCGTATTCACCAGGCACACCAGCAACAGGCCCAGCGCCACCAGCAATGACACCCGGGTATCGCTGGGCACCACGTGCTGTGAACTCAGCCACGCCGGCAGATCCCGCAGGCGATTGTTTGGCGCCCAGCCAAAGCGTCCGGCCTTTTGCTGGTTGTGCGTATAGCCATCGAGATACTCGCGATACGCTGTCACTGCCGCCGCGTCATCCAGCTCGGCCATGTAGGCAATCCACACGCAGGCCGAATGCTGCAGGCCGACGAAACCCGATTCCGTGGGAACAGCGTTGCAATTGGTATTGCCATCATTGGATATGCCGGCCTGAATGGCCGTCTGAAACGGCAGAAACACATCGTCAGTGCCGCTGGAAAAACCACCGCTGTTGACCACGTCGTAAAAACGCGGCTGCGGATTCCAGCCATCGAGCACGCCGGCCACACGGTAATCCCGGCCTTCGACGTTGACGCTCTTGCCCACGCTGTTTGCGCCGCCAAACAGTTTTTGATTGAGCTTGCTGCTGATCACCACTATTTGCGCACGATTCGTGTCATCGCTGGCGCTCCAGCCACTGCCGTACTTGAATGGCACATCCAGCATGGGAAAGAACTCCCCATAAACCGCGTGACCACTGACGTTGAGCGGATGCTTGCCGGGGTCGGCAGGCACTATCGACGGGGAAATCTGATACATCGCCGACTGCCGCCGGGCGCGGTGATCACGCATCAAGGCCATGGCATCGGTGTAATCCATGGCGACCGGTGGCTCGCCATCACTGCTGCGCCCGTTCGGTCCCCAGTTGTCAATCTGCGGCACAAACAGCTGCGCTGATTTCCACGGGATCGGGTCGCCGGACACGGCGCGGAACACCGACCAGGTAGTCATCGACGCCGCGACGCCAAAGCCGACCGCCAGCACCATCAGCGCGGTGAGACCAAGGCTGCGTTTGAGGCTGCGCACAGCCAGTTCAAGGTAGTAGGCAAACATGTCTTGTTCTCCGTACGAGAAACTCCCTTGCCCCCCGACAGCTTCATCGTGGGGGAGAGGGCTCAAGCATTCACACCGACCGCGTTGCCTCCACCGGCGACACGCGCGCCGCGCGCATGGCCGGCGCCAGTACCGCGGCCTGGCCCAGCGCCAACAGCGCCACTACGCCGACCGCCACGTATCCCAGCGAAAACCGCGACATCTCGAATTGAGTCACCATCCACAGATTCAGGCCCACCGCCAGCACTGCGCCCACCGCCACGCCGCCGGCGCCAATCAGCAGGTTCTCGGTAAGGAAGTAGCCCAGGATGTCGCGGCGCGTGGCGCCAAGCGCGCGGCGCACGCCAATCTGCTTGCGCCGCTCGCCAACCCAGAAGCTGGTCAAGCCGACGATGCCGGCGGCGGTGATCGCCAGCAACACTACGCAGATCACGCCCATCAGCAACGCCATGCCGCGATCGCTCTGGTAGGAGCGCTGGCGCACCTGGGCGAACGTGCGTACGCCGCGTTCGGGCGGAATGACGCGCATGCGGTTGAGTTTCAACAACAGCGCCGGCGCCGACTTGGCGATCGACTCCAACTGACCCGGTTTGCTGCGGATCAGATAGCTGCCCGCGGCGCTGATGGCCTGGTAGGGAACCAGCACCGAGTTCTCCACGAACTTGTCTGCCCAGGAGCCCGACCACGGCACCTGCAGGCGGTCGATCACGCCTACCACCGTGCTTGGCTTGGGCGTGTCCAGCAGATAGATCGCCTTGCCCAGCGCCGACCCATGCGGGAAGAGCTTCTCCGCCAGGGCCTTGGTGATGATCACCTGCGCCGGTGCGTCGAAGCTGCTTTCGTTGATCCAGGTGATCTCGTCGGGACGGAAGTTGCGTCCGGCGATCAACTTTGTCCCCAGTGTGTTCAGCGAATGCTCGTCGCTGAAATAGATGGCCGTCTGGGCCATCGATTTCTTTGCATCCGGATCAAGCTTGATCCCCAGTGACATGCCGCCACCGCGTAGCGGGTATGAATTGCTGTAGCTCGCATCGGCCACGCCGGCGAGCTGCCGCAGCGCAAGCAGGTCGCCACGGGTGAGCGCGGTGGTAGCGGCATCCTCCACGCCCACCCAGCGGTTCTGCACGGTAAGCAGTTCGCTTTCCAGCACCCCACTGGGGCGCACCACGTGCGCCACGCGCTGCTGGATGATGAACAAGGCGTTGCACACGATCGCCAGCGTCAGCGCAATCTGCAGCGCAATCAGCACAGTGCCGGCCTTGTGTCGTTTCAGCGCGGCGAGAATCGGTTGGATATGTGCCATGTCGGTCGCCTCAGTTGCTTTTCAGTTGCCACGCCGGCTGCACCTGCGCAGCGCGCCAGGTGGGATAGAACGCGGCGAGCACGGTGGCCAGGATGGATACCAGCAGCGTCAGCCCGACCAGGGACACATCCAGCCGCGCCAGACGCGCAATCTGCGGATCGAACACCAGCCCGACCCCGAGCACGCCCAGGCCAGTCAGCAGTAGTCCCACTAGTCCGCCAGCCACGCCGACGGCGGCCGCCTCGATGAGAAACTGCGCGTAGATGTTCGCGCGGGAAGCGCCCAGCGCGCGGCGCACACCGATCTCCGGCGCGCGCCGCATGAACTTGGCCAGCAACAGGCCGACCGTGTTGACCAGGCAGATCAGCAGGAAGCCCAGCGATACCAGCAGCGAAATCTTGCTTTCCGGCGGCACCACCTGCTGGAAGTCCAGCCAGTCGGTGACATTGCGCAGACGCACGTTGGGCGCCCAGGTGAAGCGGCCGGCACGCTGCTGCTCCGCCGCATAGCCATGCAGAAACTGGCGGTAAGCCGTGGCCTGGGCGGCGGTCGGCAGCTCGACCCAGTACGCCAGCCAAATGCACTCCGAACGGATCCAGCCATCCCAACCGGTCGCCGGCGTGGCGTTGCAGTTGTTGTTGCCGGCGGTGGGCATTTCCTCGTCAACGGCACGCGTAAACGGAATGAACATGTCCACCGGATCACCAAAGCCGCCGGTGTTGGTCGCATCAAAAAACAGCGGTTGCGGATCCCACACGTCCATGACGCCGGTGACGCGGTAGCTGTGGCCATCCAGGTTCACCTCGCGGCCCACGCTGTTGGCGCCATTGAACAGCTTGTCGTTGAGCGACCGGCTGATAACCATGACTGCAGCCCGGGCCTGATCCTCCCGCGCGCTCCAACCGCTGCCATACAGAAACGGGATGTCGAACATGGGGAACGCGTCGCCATAGACCGCGTAGGTGGTCTGGCGCAGCGGCAGGCGACTGGCGTCGGCCGGGATGACCGAGGGTCCCACCGGATACAGCGCCGTCTGGCGCGGCGCCTTGTGCGCGCGCATCAGAGCCATCGCGTCGGTGTAGTTCAACGCCGTCGGCGGCTCACCCTTGTCCAGGTCGTCCGGCTTCCAGTTGGCAATCTGCACGGCGTACAACTGTGCGGACTTTTCCGGTATGGGATTGTTGGAAGTGGCGCGGAAAATCGAATACGTGGTCATCGACGCCGCCACGCCGAAACCGATCGCCATGACCATCAACGCAGTCAGTGCGGGGTTTCGCCGCAGGCTGCGCAGACCGAGTCCGAAGTAATAGCCAAACATTCACCGCTCTCCATCGTGGAAATCCCACTCCGGCCGGCTTCACCGTCGGGGTGGGGTTCAAGCATCGCGACCGAAGTCGCTGCCACATCGCCAGGTCCAACAAGCCAAACACGCACCGTCCTTCCGGGTAACCCCCCTCTTCCCCGGCGCAGCCGGGGAGAGGGTCCACGCATCACTCCACACGAATCGCCATCACTCCAGCAGCTTGTTGACGTCCTCCAGATCATTCAGCGCGATAGAACCGGCGGCTTGTTTGAGCAGCAGTTTGTTGAGTACGAGCTGGTGGCGCACGACGCTGTACTGGCTCTGCACCGCGGCCAGTGTCTGGATCGCAAATACCACGTTGGTCAGACTTTGCGTGCCGATTTCGTAGCCGGCACGCATCGACGCGAGGGCCTTGCGCGCAGCATCCACCGAGGTGCGCGAGGTCTGTACCTGCTCGATGCCGTCGACCACCAGGTTGTAGTAATTGTTGGCATCGCGCGCGGCCTGGCGGCGCCGGCTTTCCAGCGTGCCCTGGTCCTCGTCGCGCCGGGCAATCGCCTGGCGCACCTGGGACTGGGTCAGCCCACCGCTGAAGATTGGCACCGTCAGGGTCAGGCCGATGGTGGTCACGCCGGGGCCATACCCGGCCGCACCGGGCACCGCGCTGGACCAGGTACCGAACTTGCCATACTGCAGGTTCGCATCGAGCGTGGGCAGGTGCCCGGCACGCGCTGCGGAAACCTGGTGTTCGTCAGCCGTTACCGTGTAATGCGCGGCCAGGATGACGGGGTTGCTGTGCATGGCCGCGTCCACCCACGCCTGCGGGTCCGCGGGTTCGGGCGCTTGCATCGGCAGGTCGTCACGCAACTTTTTCAGTGTGCCGGTGGGCTGGCCGGTGATCTGTTCCAGCGCGCGTCTGGCGTCCTTCAGATTGACTTGCGCGCCAATGCGCTGGGATTTGATGTACAGATAGTAGGCCTGCGACTGGCTGACATCGGAGGCCATGGCCAGACCATTCTTGAAGCGCACGCTGGACTGCTCAAACTCCTGCTTGTAGGCGTCCTCGTAGGAGCTGAAAACGTCCAGCGAATCCTGCGCGACCAGCACGTTGAAGTAGGCGCTGGACACGCGCACATAGAGCTGCTGCAACGCCGCGCGATACACCTGTTCGCCTGCATCATCGCCGGCGCGTGCAGCACGCAACCGCGCAATGGCCGCCACGTCGACAAGCGGCTGGCGGAGTATCCCGCTCAGGTCGCGCTCGCGCGTGTGACCGCCGGCCCCGGTGGACACGATGTTGCCGTTGGAGCTGGTGATAGCGCCGCTACCGCCGTGGATTTGCTCCAGCCCCAGGCCTACCGACAATTGTGGCAGCAGGGCCGAACGCGCCTGCGGGACGTTTTCGGCAGTCACCCGCTGCGCTGCACTGGCAGAGCTCAGTACCGGGTCATTGGCAATGGCCTGCCGGTACGCATCCAGCAGGTCCTCGCCACGGCTCGCCAGTGGCAGCAGGGTCAGACCAAGCAGCAGTGGCAGCCAGCGGGCGCACATGACTGACATCAGCTCGAATGCACTTCGCCGCGTGCACGGACGTCCGCGTGGAACCGCGGCTCTTCGGACAGATCCACCACCTGACCGTCGATGATGTGCACATTGCGCTGTGCCCGCGCGGCCAGTTCCGGATCATGCGTGACCATGACGATGGTGGCGCCGTCGCGATGGATGCCCTCGAGCAACTCCAGCACACCGCGCGCCATTTGCGTATCGAGGTTGCCGGTCGGTTCGTCGGCGAGCAACAGGCGCGGCGAGCCGGCCAGCGCCCGCGCAATCGCCACACGCTGCTGCTGACCACCGGAGAGTTCCGCCGGGTAATGCCTGGCGCGCGAAGCCAGGCCGACCCGCTCCAGCGAATCCATGATGCGCTGCTTGCGCTCGGCGGCCTTCATGCCGCGATAGCGCAACGGCACTTCGATGTTGTCGAACACGTTGAGGTCAGGGATCAGGTTGAACGCCTGGAAGATGAAGCCGATCTTCTCGTTGCGGATCTTCGAGCGCGCGTTGTCGTTGAGGTTGCTCACCTCGATGCCGTCAAGGTGGTATTCGCCACCGCTGAAGGTTTCCAGCAGGCCGGCGATCGTCAGGAACGTGGTCTTGCCCGAGCCGGATGGTCCGGTGACGGCGACAAACTCGCCCTCTTTCACGTCGATGTTGAAATCGCGCAGCGCATAGGTTTCCACCACTTCAGTGCGGTAGACCTTGGACAGGTGAGTCATCTTCAACATGTTGGTTCCTTGGTAGTGGTGGTTGGTGCGCCCGCTTCCACGGGGCGAAGGAAAATGGTCAGCTGCTGATCGCGACTTTCGCCGCGCCCTTGAACGTATCGGTACCGGAAATCACAATGCGGTCGCCCGGCTTCAGGCCATCGAGAATCTCCACCTTGTCGATGCTGGAAGCGCCAACGCGGATGGGCGTCTTTACGGCTATGCCGTCGCGCACGACGTACGCATAGCTGCCGCCAGACTCGTCAACAAATGAGCCCCGCTGCACGGTCAGCACGTCGTCACGCTTGTCAAGCAGCACGCGTACAGAAAGCCGCTGGTTCTGCCGCAACTGCCGCGGTGTCTCGTCGGCAAAGCGCAGCCGCGCGGCGACCTGGCCGTTGACCACTTCCGGCGAGATCGCGCTGACGATGCCTTTCCAGACATGGCCGTTACCACTGATCTCGCCGCCCATGCCGATGCCCAGATCGCGGGCGAAACTTTCCGGTACCTGCATCTCTACCTGCAACGCGGACAAGTCGATCACGCTGAGCAGCTGCGCGTCCTTGGCCACCGTCGCGCGCTCGGCGATGAACAGCTGGCCAACCTGGCCGTCCACCGGCGACTTCACGCTGAGGTCGTCCACCTGGCGCTGCATGTCCTGCACCACCAGCAGCTGATTGTCGTGCGCCAGCTTCTTGGACTTGATGTTGAAGTTCAAACTGTCGTTGCTGAGATTCAAATCCGACTTGGCGTGCACGAAGGCGATGCGCGCCTTTTCCAGCGCATCCTTGGCCTGGTCGACCGCAGCTCCGGTGGCCGCCCCGGCGGTGAACGCCTTCTGCTCGCGGCCCAGATTGGTTTCCGCACTCTTCTCATCGATGTGCGCGTTGTCGTAAGCCTTCTGCAAATCGCTGCGTTTGGTGCGTGCGTCCACCTGCGCCTGCAGGTAATCAACCTGCATGGCATCGGCCCGGGACTGCTCCTGCGCCAGCTTGTTGGTCAGCTCGGGGCTGATGATGGTAGCGAGGACCTGGTCTTTCTTCACCGTATCGCCGGCATGCACGCGCAGCGTTACCGCACCACCGGAAGCGGCATACAAGGTTGGACTGACGGCAGCCACCACCTTGCCTTCGGCGGCAATGTCACGCACGAACGGCCCGCGCTCGACCGTGGCAAAGGACAAGCGCGAGCTGCTGACCGAAGCCGATGCCGAGAACAGGCGGGCGATGCCCGGCGCAAATATCACGAGCAACACCACCACGAGCACACCCATGCCCAGCAGGATCAGTTGTTGTTTGCGCTTGGGTTTGACTTCGACCGGACGGTCAGTAGCGGAGGTGTCGCGGATCATCAGGCGATTCCCTGCCGCGCACATCGCGGCCTCACACGGTTGATAGCAACCGCTGTGCCAACGAGAAGTGAGCGAAAAACAATTGCGATTTCATCTACTTGCACGCCTGCCGCAGGATCACGCCGGTGTCCGCGGACACCGGCGACGGACACGCGGACACGGCGACCTTGCTGTTTCAGGACGCCGTGACCAACCGCCGACGCACGGCTTTGGCGGGCCAATTGCGCCCGCGCAAGTCAGGCTTCGACGATGCGCCGGATACGCTGGGCAATCGCCGCATCCAGCTTCGGCAACACATCCAATGCGTCGAGGTTTTGTTCCAGCTGCTCCAGCCGGCTGGCACCGAGCATCACCGTGGAGACATGCGGGTTGAGCAGGCACCAGGCGACCGCCAACTGCGCCAGACTCACGCCCAGTTCGTCAGCCAGCGGGCGCAGCGCACGCACTTTGGCCACCCGCGCGCCATCCGTGCCGAGTACCTCGTCGCGCAACCATGCATACCCCGGTTGGCTCAGCCGTGAATCGGCGGGAATGCCATCGTTGTATTTGCCGGTGAGCAGGCCGGACGCCAGCGGCGACCAGATCGTGGTGCCCATGCCGTATGCCGGGTACAGCGGCGCGTACTCGACCTCGACCCGCTCGCGATGCAGCAGGTTGTATTGCGGCTGCTCGACCACCGGCGCGTAGTAGTGGTTGTCGAGAGCCACGGCATGCGCCGTGCGAATGGCCGCGGCCGGCCACTCACTGGTGCCCCAGTACAGCACCTTGCCTTGGCGGATCAGCGTGTCCATGGCGGCCACAGTTTCCACGATCGGGGTATCCGGATCCGGCCGATGGCAGAAATACAGATCCAGGTAATCCACGCGCAGGCGTTGCAGGGCCTGATGGCAAGCCTCGATCACATGCTTGCGCGACAAGCCGCGCTGGGTCGGCAGCGGATTTTCCACCGCACCGAAAAACACCTTGCTGGACACGCAGTAACTGTCCCGCGGGAAGTGCAATTCCGCCAGCACATCACCCATCACCTGCTCGGCCACGCCGTTGTTGTAGGTCTCGGAGTTGTCGAAGTAATTCACCCCGCGCGCGTGGGCCAGCGCCAACATCTTGCGCGCCAACGGGCGGTCAACCTGGCGACCAAACGTGACCCACGCACCAAACGACAATGCGGAAAGCTGCAAGCCGGAGTTGCCAACACGACGGTATTGCATGAGAAACCTCCATGGACAGGGAGCAGGGAACAGCGCGACGCGCCGATGCACACGTCACGCGACACGCGCGACAATGGCTGGCGCACAGCGTATTCCACGTCAAGGCCGGGCGCTGCCGTTTCCTTCCCCATTGCAGGAGTCCCCCATGTCAAAGATCCACGGTTGGGTTGCCACCGCAGCCGATCGGCCGCTCACCCTGAGCACCATCGACGCCGGTGAACTTGGTGACGAAGAAGTCGAAGTCACCGTCGAAAACTGCGGTATCTGTCACTCGGATCTGTCGATGATCCGCAACGAATGGGGCAATGCCAGCTATCCATTCATTCCCGGTCACGAAGTCATCGGCACGGTCAGCGCACTGGGCGCCCATGCCAAGGGCCTGCACCTTGGCCAACATGTGGGCGTCGGCTGGACCGCCGAAAGCTGCATGCACTGTCAAGAGTGTCTGTCCGGCAACCAGAACCTGTGCGCACACGCGGTGCCCACTATCGTGCGGCACAACGGCGGTTTTGCCGACAAGATGCGCGCGCACTGGGCATGGACCATTCCCCTGCCCGACGGGATTGATCGCGCCAGTGCTGGCCCGTTGTTGTGCGCCGGCATGACCGTATTCAAGCCGTTCCTCGCCTACAACACCCTGCCCACTGCCCGCGTCGGCGTGGTCGGTATCGGCGGGCTTGGCCACCTTGCGCTGAAGTTCGCGGCGGCGTGGGGTTGCGAGGTCACGGCCTTCACCTCCAACCCGGCCAAGGCCGATGAAGCCCGTGGTTTCGGCGCCCACCACGTGGTCGCCAGCCGCGACACCGGGGCGCTGCAGGCGATCGCCGGTTCGCTCGACCTGCTGCTGGTTACGGTCAACGCAGCGATGAACTGGAATGCCCTGCTCGGCACGCTGGCAAAAAAAGGCCGCATGCACGTAGTCGGCGTGGTACCTGAACCCATTCCCGTGCCGGCCTTCACGCTCATCTCCGGCCAACGCGAGGTCTCCGGCTCGCCCACCGGCTCGCCGGTCGATATCGCCCAAATGCTGGAGTTCGCCGCCCGCCATGACATCCGCCCGCAGGTGGAAATGTTCCCCATGGCCAAGGTCAACGAGGCGTTGCAGCACCTTGCCGACGGCAAGGCACGCTACCGCATCGTGCTGGAGGCTTGAGCGCGGGTGCAGCGCCGTGCGCAGTGATGACCGCCTTCGCGTTCGCAAGGTGGTCACGGCGCCCAGATGAATTCGAACGTCTCCAAGCCACTGCGGCGCAAACTCCACGACCACGGAAGCCGGAAACCCGCGCATGCATATCCGCCCGGCTGCTCTCGTCGGTTACCCGGACGGCCACATGATGCAGCCCGACCTGCTTCCTGCGGTCAAACGGCGCGCTGCCCGGCCCGGTTTGCCACAGCGTGAAAAAAGCCCCTCCGTTGGAAACAAATCCGGCCGGATAGGCAGGCACTTCATGCAAACTGACCAGCCCCGCATTGGACGAAAAAATTGGTAGTCGCCTCGCGAGCGGCTACCGATAACCCCAAATGATGGGTCCCTGCGGTGCCCGTCATCTTCCCCGCTTGCGAAGATGCGTGACTTGTTCCCCGCCAATGCCCCAGTTGTCGGTGTCCACCTCGTCAATGACCACGAAGGTGCTGGCCGGGTTTTTGCCAAGCACCCGCTGCACGAGTTCCGTGGCGCCCGCAATCAATTCGGCCTTCTGGTCCGGGGTAACACCTTCGCGCGTGACCTTGATATTTATGTACGGCATGTTGTTCTCCTTGGGTAACCATCAGGAACCCGACAGTCAGGCACCTGTTGCGCGCGCATACACTTGTCCGAGCTCTGCCTGGATGACCTCATCAGGAACTCCGCTTGCCTTCACTATGGCGCGATTGGCAGCCTCAATCATGGTGTTCTTGCTGTTCGAATCTTCGACTGCGGTGAGCTCGGCAACATCAGTGTAATCGGCAACCTGTTCCGGGAGACCAACGCTCTCACAAAGGCACGGGCTGGCGGGTGACAAACCACCCCGACCTCTCCGCATCAGTCGCGCCGGCAACGGGTCAATGAAACTGATCGCTCGCTGGCACCCATGAGCTTGATGTCGAGGCCGGCGTGTGAACTGGCGCAACCGGCGATGTCGTGTCTGCGCAATCTGGAGGCGGGGGGCC
>DATCWU010000132.1:0-1245 GCA_036566165.1 Rhodanobacter sp.
GTTGTAGTTGAAGTGCGTGCCGGCAGGCCACTGGCGCGGCTGCTTCGCCAGGTACGAGAGAATGTGTGCGCGGCCATCGACGCAGGCGCCGCGGTACATCTGCGCCACGTCCGAGTTGGCGTCGGCGTAGTCCTCGTTCCACTGCACGCCAGAGGTCATCGTCAACAGCTGCTGCACCGTGACTTCGGCATAGGCGCTGTCGCGCAACTCCGGGATGTAAGTGCCCAGCGTGTCGTCCAGACTGTGGATGTCACCGCGCTGCAGCGCGATCCCCAGCAAGGTGGAAGTAACCGACTTCGCCACCGAGAACGATTCCCAGCGCTGCTCCGGTCCGAAGCCCAGCGCATAACGCTGCAAGCGGACGCGACCGTGTTGCAGCACCATCACCCCGGCGAGATGGTGCTGGCCCATGTAGCTGGCCAGCAACCCGGAAGCACCCTGCCCGCCCAGCGCCAGCGGCTGGCCCTGCGGCAATGCGTGGACATGCGTACCGCGCGCGGCGCGGTCACTGGGGAACAACTTGCCCATCTGCCGGAACTGCGCCTCGCGCTGCGCCTGCGGCCAGAACAGCACCGCCTCGCGTTGCTGGCCGATGGTCAGGGCGCGCTGCTCGCTCGCTGCCGACGGCAGCGAGACGAACAGGCAGAGCACGGCGGCGAGCAGGCGGACGCAGATAGTTGGACACATGGCGATGCGTGCCGATGGCAGTGGCGGGACCACCATTTTACCCATCGGTACGGCGCGTCGTTATCAGTTATCGGGCGAGTGCGGCGACGTCTTTTCGCCGTGCTCGCCACCGTTCCTGCTTTCAGGCCGAACTGATCACATGGGCAGACATCCGTGCACTCAGTTCGAGTCGGGTGTCAGACGGTGCGCCGAGACGTTGCCGTTGATGTGTGCCAACACCGTCGTGCCGTCGGCGGCAAACTGGGTGATCGCGACGCTACCCGTGTAGGCGTTGCCGCTGCGATCCAGTTTAAGCTGCTCGCGGATATTGGCCGGCCCGACGAATACCGTTCCGGTGGGATCCCAGGACAGCGCGTAATGATTGAGCTTGTAGCCATACACACTGGTGTGCCTGAAAACCCCCATGCAAAAACTGCTGGTCGGCGGCGCCCGTCCGGAATTCATGAGTTCGGTGCCGTCGGCGTGCCAGGTCACGAAACCCGCATCCAGTTGGGCGCCGTCCGGAATGCCGGGATTGTTTTTCGACGTGAAAGTGAATTGCCACAAGCCGGTGATCGG
>DATCWU010000136.1:0-4643 GCA_036566165.1 Rhodanobacter sp.
TAGATGACTTCGAACGCCACGCGACCACGCAGCGCGGCTGCAATTTCAGCCAACAGCGGTGGAATGTTGTCGCGCTCGTTGAACACGGGGACGACGACGGAAAGTTCCAGCATGGAGCACGCCTTTGGGCAGGACGGATGCTGCGCGCGGCGCTGCATCCGTACAGTTTAACGCCTGTCGGCGCCAGCCGCTGCCCGCCGGCTTCAGGTTTTACCGGGGAGCCCCGCCCCGCAGCGCCACCGCAGCACTCAGTGGATCTTGCCAAGAATCCCTTCAAGCTCGTCGTTGCTGTGGTAGTGGATGATCAATTTGCCATGGCCACCGCGACCCTGTGCCAGTTCCACGCGGGTCGCCAGGCGTTCGCCCAGTTCGCGTTCCAGGGTGGTGATGTTGGGGTTGCGCGTGGCTGCCGGACGCGCCTTGCCACGCGGCGTGGCCTGGGCGCGACGCGCAGCTTCTTCCAGTTCGCGCACGCTCCAACCGTTGCGCGCCGCTTCCAGCGCCAGGGCTTCGGCAGTGGCTGCGGGCAGGGTCAGCAGGCAGCGGGCGTGGCCCATCTCCAACTTGCCGTCATCCAGCAATTTCTTGATCGATGCGGGCAGCTCGGTCAGGCGCAGCAGGTTGGATACGGCGGCGCGCGAGCGCCCGACGGCGTCGGCGGCTTGCTGATGGGTAAGGTCGAAATCGTCGATCAGGCGCTGCAGCGCGTCGGCCTCTTCCAGCGGCGTCAGGTCTTCGCGCTGGATGTTTTCAATCAGCGCCATGGCCGGCACGGCAGCTTCGGCGACTTGCTTGACCAGGGCGGGCAACTCGCTCAGTTGCGCGCGTTGTGCCGCCCGCCAGCGCCGCTCACCGGCGATCAATTCGTAGCGATCCTTGCCCAGCGCGCGTACCACGACCGGCTGGATCAGCCCTTGCGCCTTGATCGAGGCCGCCAGTTGCTCGAGCGCCTCGTCGTTCCAGTGGCGGCGCGGCTGGTATTTGCCCGGCTCAATGTGCTGGATCGGCAGCAGGCGCAGCTCGCCATCCTGTGCGCCGCTCGTGGTTGCCTCACCGTCACCACCGAGCAAGGCATCCAGCCCACGTCCCAATCCTCGTTTCTTTGCAGCGGCCATGCTTATTCCTGATGGTTGGCGGCGGGCGCCTTGAGTACCACACCCGGTTCGTCATGCGTTGGCGGATGCGGGATCGCCGTCGCCCCGGCAGCGTGTGCCGTACGCTCACGGCGAATCATTTCGCCAGCCAGCCCGATGTAGGCAATCGCACCGCGCGAGCTGCGATCGTACAGGTGGATTGGCTGGCCGAAGCTGGGCGCCTCGGCCAGGCGTACGTTGCGCGGGATGATCGAACGCAGCACCTTGTCGCCGAAGTGCTGGGTGAGCTGCGCCGAGACTTCGTTGCCGAGGTTGTTGCGCACGTCATACATGGTGCGCAGCAAGCCTTCGATTTGCAGCCGGGGATTCAGGCGATGACGCACCGCCTTGACGGTTTCCAGCAAACTGGACAAACCCTCCAGCGCAAAGTATTCGCACTGCACCGGAATCAGCACGCCGTCAGCGGCCGTCAGCGCGTTCAGCGTAAGCAGGTTCAGCGAGGGTGGGCAGTCGATCAGGATCGTGTCGTAGTTGCCGGCGATATGTGTCAGTTGTTCCTTCAGCCGATGCTCGCGTGCCAACGCATCCATCAGCTTGAGTTCGGCAGCAGTCAGGTCGGGGCCGCCGGGGAGCAAATCGAAATGGGCGGCAGTGGTCACGATCGCGGCGCCGACGGGCACTTCTTCCAGCAAGACGGCGCAAAGGTTCGGCGTGGCGTCGCGCTTGTTGACGCCCGAGGCCATGGTCGCGTTGCCTTGTGGATCCAGATCGACCAGCAACACCTTGCGCCTGGCCGCGGCCAGGGCGGCCGCCAGGTTGACGGCAGTGGTGGTCTTGCCGACGCCGCCTTTCTGATTGGCGACAGCGATGATGCGGGCCATGGAGGGGTCGTTACCGTGCGCGAAAGAAAGCTAGATTACCATTGCGCGCGATTCACCTTCGTGGCCCGGGGCGACACGGGCCAGCACCACCAGATGCCGCTCGGCGTCCAGTCCGGGCACGGTCAACGCATGCACGGCGCGCACAGTGAAGCCGGGAGGCAGCGCGTCCAGCTCGGCATCCGGCGCGCGGCCCTTCATCGCCAGCCATTCGCCACCGGGCGCCAGCAGATGGCCACCCCAGGCCAGCATGTCGGCAAGGCTGGCAAACGCGCGAGCGGTGATGCAGTCAAATTTTCCGGTCACGGTTTCCACGCGGGCCTGCACCGCGCTCACGCGTTCCAGTTTGAGCGTGCGAATGGCCTCGCGCAGAAAGCGCACTTTTTTGCCATTGGCGTCGACCAGCAGCACATCGCACTGCGGCATGGCGATCGCCAGCGGAATCCCCGGCAGGCCCGCGCCGGTGCCCAGGTCAGCCAGGGTGGCGCCGCGCACATACGGCGCGATGGCCAGTGAATCGAGCAGGTGGCGCGTGACCATCTCGGCCGGGTCGCGCACGGCCGTGAGGTTGTAGGTGGCGTTCCAGCGCTCCAGCAGCGCCTGGTAGTCGAGCAAGCGCGTGACCGCGGCGTCCGGCAGGGTCAGGCCCATCTGGTCGATGCCACCGCGCAAGCGGGCGTGCAGGGTGTCGCGTTCCATGATGCAGGTCCCGTGCTGGCGCAAAGCCATCAGTATCCAGGTCGCGCCGGATCAGTGCCAGCTGCCGCCCCAAAAACCCCGCAGCTGGCTGCACGCCGTGGTGACAAGACTTGCGGCGCCGCTGCGCGCGCGGCGCAATGGCGTTTGGCTCAGGCCGCTTCCAGCTCGACCCGCGTGACCATCATGCCGCGCTGGCGCAGGCTGTGATTAAGCCGTTGTTTCACCCGCCCACCAAGATCGTGGCGGTTGCTGCGCGCGGTCGCCGGCTCGGTTTGCAGCGCGTCAAGCGCACCGCGGCGAATCAACTGTTCCACCTCGCCCATCACCGCATCCGCACGCTCCGGCTCCAGCCCCTGCCAGTACACCGTGCCACGCAGTGCGGGCGCGTCCACCGCGGGTTCGTCGAAGTGCAACGTCTGCCCACCAAGGTCGATGCGGTGAGCGATCCGGTCCAGCCCGGGAACGATCCAGTGCAGCCCCGGCTGCAGCAGCCGCAGCGGTCGGCCGCCACGATGCAGACTGTACACATGGCCATCCGGCACGCGCTTCAACGCCGCGATGGCGACAAGCAGGCCGAACAACAACGTGAGGGCGAGAATTGTCATGATGGGAAACAACAGGTTGCCGGATGTTTATGGGTTGGTATCGAGATGCCGCCCGCAGAGACATGTAAGCACTTGGGTTAATCTTAATTTAACGATTTTCAACTACGCCGTCCAGACCCCATGGCCGGAAGTGTGACGATTCATTCATATATGCCCGAAAACGGGTACCCGGGCGGCTTGCGCACACGTTGCGGCGGGTTGAATTCAGCAATGATCCAAGCACGCCGCGTGCCAGTGACCCGCCCCCCGGTTCCCAAGCACTGACATCACCGGCGCGGGTTCGGCAACTTGCCTGTCGAAGGCGCGCTCAATTGGCCCGAGGCGCGCCCGGCATGGCCCGCACCGCGCGGGTTCCAGTGCTCCCCGGCGGCTCTCGGGTCCAACGCCCACACCTGCGCAACGCGTGGGACACTCATTACCGCAGCACACCTGTCTTCCCGCCGCAGGGGCAGCAAGCTGACGGCCAGCGGCAGTCCCGGACGTTTTAGAACTTGCCGGCGCGAAAGTCGGCCATGGCCTGCTGGATCTGCTCGGGCGTATTCATCACGAATGGCCCGTACCGCGCGACAGTCTCGTCCAGTGGCCGGCCGGCCACGAGCAACAAGCGTGAGGCCTGACTGCCGCCTGTCAGTTGCAGCTGTTCGCCGTCGGACAGCACACCCAGCTCGCTACGGCGCAATTGCTCGCCGCCCACCAGCGCCGCTTCGCCCTCGAACACGTAGGCGAAGCCGTGATGGCCGACCGGCAACTCCAGCGTCAACGCAGCACCGGGCTGCAGGCTGACGTCCAGGTAGACCGGCGCAGTGACGATGCCCTCGACCGGACCCGTCGCGCCCGCCAGCTCGCCGGCAATGACGCGCGCCTCGACCCCTTCGGCCGGGTGCACCACGGGGATCCGTTCCGGCCCGATGTCCTGGTAGCGCGGCGCGGTCATCTTGTCCTTCGCCGGCAGGTTTACCCACAGCTGGAAACCCCACATCAGGCCGTTTTCCTGCTGCGGCATTTCCGAATGCAGGATGCCACGCCCGGCCGTCATCCACTGCACGCTGCCGGGCGTCAGATCACCGCTGTTGCCGTGGTTGTCACGGTGCCGCATGTGCCCGGCCAGCATATAGGTAACGGTCTCGAAACCGCGATGCGGGTGCTCCGGAAAACCGGCGATATAGTCGTCGGCGTCGTCCGAACGAAACTCGTCCAGCAGCAGGAACGGATCGAGCATGTCCAGCCCCGGCTGGCCGATGATGCGTTTCAATTTCACGCCGGCACCGTCGGCGGTGTCCATGCCGCGAATGCGGCGGGTGATGTGGCGATCGCTCATGACTTGCTCCGGCAGTGATGTCTGCACACCAGAATGACCTCGGGCAGGC
>DATCWU010000144.1:0-1499 GCA_036566165.1 Rhodanobacter sp.
CGCGGTATCCGCCGGGCCGCCATTTGGCGGGTTGTATTTGAAGCCGCCGTTGTCGGGCGGGTTGTGCGACGGGGTGATGACGATGCCATCGGCAAGCCCGCTGCTGCGTCCACGGTTGTAGACCAGGATCGCGTGCGACACCGCCGGCGTCGGCGTGAACTCGCCACCACTGGAAATCATGGTGTCCACCCCGTTCGCCGCCAGGACCTCCAGCGCGTTCTCGAATGCCGGCTGCGACAGCGCGTGCGTGTCGGCGCCGATGAACAGTGGGCCGTCGATACCCTGGCTCTTGCGATATTCGCAAATCGCCTGACTGATGGCCAGGATGTGCGCCGCGTTGAAGCTGCGTGCGAGCGAACTGCCGCGGTGTCCCGAGGTGCCAAACGCCACGCGTTGTGCCGGCACGGACGGATCGGGCGTCAGGTCGGCGTAAGCGGCCAGCAGGGCGGGGACGTCGACAAGAATCGACTTCGGTGCCGGCTGGCCGGCCAGTGGACTGGTGCGTTGGCTCATGGGTTCTCGGTATGGGTGGTTGCAGGTGTTGCCGCATCGCGCAATTCGCGATAGCGCTGGATCAAGGTATTGGTGGAGCTGTCGTGCTGCAGCGTTGGCAGTTGCGTGGCGGTCACTTCGGCAATGGTGGTTTGCGCCAGTTGCTTGCCCAGTTCCACGCCCCACTGGTCGAACGAGTCGATGCCCCAGATCACGCCTTGCACGAACACGCTGTGCTCATACAACGCAATCAGCGTGCCGAGCGTGTATGGCGTGAGGCGTTGCGCCAAAATGGTGGTGCTGGGTCGATTGCCGACAAACGTGCGATGCGGCACCAGTGTTTCCGGCACGCCTGCGGCGCGTACTTCGGCGGCCGTCTTGCCAAACGCCAGCGCCTCGCCTTGCGCAATCAGGTTCGCCAGCAGCAGATCGTGTTGATCACCGGCCGGCGCCGCATCAGCGGCAGCGTGGTCCTGATGCACGGGCACCGGATGCAGACCCTGGCCGAAGCCGATGAAATCACACGGCACCAGATGGGTGCCTTGATGCAGCAACTGGTAGAACGAGTGCTGGCCGTTGGTGCCCGGCTCACCCCAGTAGATCGGCCCGGTGGCGTAGTCGATCGGATCGCCATCCAGCGTCACGTGCTTGCCATTACTTTCCATGGTGAGTTGCTGCAGATACGCCGGGAAGCGTTTCAGATATTGCTCGTAAGGTAATACGGCGACGGTTTGCGCGCCGAGAAAGTTGCTGTTCCATACCGCGAGCAAGCCCATCAGTACGGGCAGGTTGTGTGCCAGCGGCGTGCGGCGGAAATGCTCGTCCAGCGCATGGAAGCCCGCCAGCATTTCGCGAAAATGCGCGGGACCGATCGCCAGCATGGTGGACAGGCCAATCGCCGAATCCATCGAGTAGCGTCCGCCAACCCAGTCCCAGAAACCAAACATGTGCTCGCGATCGATGCCGAACTTGGTCACCTCGTCAACATTCGTCGACACCGCTACAAA
>DATCWU010000152.1:0-8155 GCA_036566165.1 Rhodanobacter sp.
CGCGGTATCCGCCGGGCCGCCATTTGGCGGGTTGTATTTGAAGCCGCCGTTGTCGGGCGGGTTGTGCGACGGGGTGATGACGATGCCATCGGCAAGCCCGCTGCTGCGTCCACGGTTGTAGACCAGGATCGCGTGCGACACGGCCGGCGTCGGCGTGAACTCGCCGCCGCTGGAAATCATGGTGTCCACGCCGTTCGCTGCCAGCACCTCCAGCGCATTCTCGAATGCCGGCTGCGACAGCGCGTGCGTGTCGGCGCCAATGAACAGCGGGCCGTCGATACCCTGGCTCTTGCGGTACTCGCAAATCGCCTGGCTGATCGCCAGGATGTGCGCCGCGTTGAAGCTGCGCGCGAGCGAACTGCCACGATGGCCGGAAGTGCCGAAGGCGACGCGTTGTGCCGGTACGGACGGATCGGGGGTGAGATCGGCGTAAGCGGCCAGCAGCGCGGCGACGTCGACGAGAATCGACTTTGGTGCCGGCTGGCCGGCCAGTGGACTGATGCGTTGGCTCATGGCTGCTCGGTAGGGGTGGTTGCAGGTGATGCCGCGTCGCGCAGGTCGCGATAGCGCCGGATCAAGGTGTTGGTGGAGCTGTCGTGCCGCAGCGTTGGCAGTTGCGCGGCGGTGAGTTCGGCAATGGTGGTTTGCGCCAGTTGCTTGCCCAGTTCCACGCCCCATTGGTCGAATGAGTCGATGCCCCAGATCACGCCCTGGACGAACACGCTGTGCTCGTACAGCGCGACCAGCGTGCCGAGCGTGTATGGCGTGAGGCGTTGCGCGAGGATGGTGGTGCTGGGTCGATTGCCGGCGAACGTGCGATGCGGCACCAGTGTTTCCGCCACGCCTGCGGCGCGTACTTCGGCGGCGGTCTTGCCGAACGCCAGCGCTTCGCCCTGGGCAATCAGGTTCGCCAGCAGCAGGTCGTGCTGGTCGCCGGCTGGCATCGCGTCCGCGGTAGCGTGGTCCTGATGCACGGGCACTGGATGCAAGCCCTGGCCGAAGCCGATGAAATCGCACGGCACCAGGTGCGTGCCTTGATGCAGCAACTGGTAAAACGAGTGCTGCCCGTTGGTGCCCGGCTCGCCCCAGTAGATCGGGCCGGTGGCGTAAGCGATCGGGTCACCATCCAGCGTCACGTGTTTGCCGTTGCTCTCCATGGTCAATTGCTGCAGGTACGCCGGGAAGCGCTTCAGGTATTGCTCGTAAGGCAACACGGCGACGGTGTTTGCGCCGAGGAAGTTGGCATTCCACACTGCCAGCAGACCCATCAGCACCGGCAGGTTGCGCGCCAGCGGCGTACTGCGGAAGTGCTCGTCCATGGCGTGAAAGCCGGTCAGCATTTCGCGGAAATGTTCAGGACCGATCGCCAGCATGGTGGACAGGCCAATCGCCGAATCCATCGAGTAGCGTCCGCCAACCCAGTCCCAGAAACCAAACATGTGCTCGCGATCGATGCCGAACTTGGTCACCTCGTCAACATTCGTCGACACCGCCACAAAGTGTTTCGCGATGGCCTGTTCGTCGCCCAGCCCGGCAAGGCACCAGCGCCGCGCAGCGTGCGCGTTGGTCAGCGTCTCCAGCGTGGTGAAGGTCTTGGAGCAGACGATGAACAGCGTTTCGGCGGCATCGAGATCGCGTGTGGCTTCGGTGAAATCGGTGCCGTCGACGTTGGACACAAAGCGGAACGTCATGGCTCGATCGCTGTAAGCACGCAAGGCTTCGTACGCCATCACCGGGCCGAGATCGGAACCCCCAATGCCAATGCTGATGACATTGCGCAGGCGTTTGCCGCTGTGCCCGCACCACTGCCCGCTGCGCACTGCCGTGGCAAAGGCGGCCATGCGCTCCAGCACCGCATGCACATCGGCCACCACGTTGTGGCCGTGCACGAGAATCTTCTCGTCCGCTGGCGCGCGCAGCGCCACGTGCAGTACGGCGCGGTCTTCGCTGGTGTTGATGCGCTCGCCGCGGAACATCGCTGCGGTGCGCTGCGTCAGACCACAGGCTTCGGCCAGCTCGATGAGCAAACGCATGGTTTCGGTGTCGACGCGCTGCTTGGAGTAATCCAGGTACAGACCGACGGCCTCGGCAGTCAGGCGTTTGCCGCGTTGCGGATCGGCGGCGAACAGCGCGCGCAGGTGTTGCGTGCCGATCTGCGCAAAGTGCTGTTGCAGCGCCTGCCATTGCGGACGCGCGGTAAGTTCGGGTGCGGTCATGGAGCGTCCGCCGGTGCGACTTTGACGCCGAGCGCGGCGGTCTTGTCGGCAAGGCGCTTCAGCAATTCCTGCCACGACGTGGCGAACGCTGCCGCGCCGTCGCGTTGCAGCTTCGTCGCCAGGGCGTCGGTGTCCACACCGGCGGCACTGATCCGGGCCAGTACCGCATCGGCGTCACCGCCATCTGGTGGCATGACGTCGCCGACCACGCCGTGATCGGCAAACGCGCGCAGGGTTCCCTCCGGGACGGTGTTGATCGTGTCTGGCGCTGCCAGCGCGTGGACGTACAGCGTGTCGGACGCGGTCGGGTCCTTGGTACCGGTGCTGGCCCACAACATGCGCTGCACGGGTGCGCCAGCCGCGGCCAGTTGCTTCCAGCGCTTCGATGCCAGCAGCTCGCGATACGCGCGATAGGTTTGCTGCGCAACGGCAATGCCCAGCTTGTTGTGCAGCGCGTCTGGCAATTGCGGATTGGCCGCAACGTCCCAGCGACTGACGAACAACGAGGCAACTGACGGCACGTGCGGATCGAGCCCGGCCTCCAGCCGGCGCTCGATGCCGCGCATGTAGGCCTCGGCCACCGCCTGGTACTGGGCGCAGGAAAACAGCAACGTCACGTTGATCGGTACGCCGGCAAAGATCGATTCCTCGATCGCGCCAACCCCTTCGGGGCTGCCGGGAATCTTGACGAACAGGTTCGCGCAGTTGGCCTGATCGTGGATCTTTCGCGCGGCGGCAATGCTGCCCCGGGTGTCCGCCACCAGCAACGGCGAAACCTCCATCGACACCCAGCCGTCCATGTGCTGCGTGGCGTCGAAGGTCGGACGGAACAAGCCGGCGGCGCGGCGCAGATCATCCAGCGCCAGCGCAATGAACAGCGCCTCGCCGGACAGGCCGCGCTGCACCGCTTCGCGGATACCGGCGTCGTAGGCACGGCCCTGCCCGATCGCCTTGTCAAAGATGCTTGGGTTGGAGGTCAGGCCGGTGATCGAGTCCTGCGCGATATACCGCGCCAGCGTGCCGTCATCCAGCAGCGTGCGGGTGATGTTGTCCAGCCACAGGCTCTGGCCGAGTTGATGCAACTGTTGCGTAGCGTTCATGTGTATCTCCTCGCGGCAATGCGGACGGTTGCTTCACTCAGCCGCCAGTGGAATGACAGTGGCCGCGCGCAGGAAATCGCCCGCGGCCTGTTCGCGCAGATCGCCGATGCAGGCGATCTCCATATCCGGCACGGGATCGAGGTCGGTGGGGACCGCGGCGGCGTAATGGCCCTGGCGCACAAACACGGTGGTCAGGCGCGCACCCATGATCTGTTTCATCTGCGCCAGTACCAGGGCCTTGTCGTCGACCATGACGTAGTGCGCAGCCGGAAAGCGTTGTTGTACCGCATCCAGCATGTGCTGCTTGTGTACGTACACCAGCACCTTGCCACGCAGCGCGTCCCACAGCCCGGCGCGGCGGATCTTGTGTGGCTGGAATACCACATCGCCATCGGACAGGATCGCCGTGGTGCCGAGGGCCTGCACGTGCGCAATGGCCTGCAAGGCGGCGGGATACAGGTGTTCGGCAAACGGATAATCGAGCAGCCAGGCGCCGATCTGCAGCAGGTCCGGATGCGCCTCCAGCCCGCTGCGAAAACGCTGCAGCGCGCCGAGGTAATCGGCGTAGCCCACTTCCTCGCGCAGCGCTTCGTAGATGCTCCAGTAGCGTGTGCGCCCGGCGGGACCAAAGCAGTGTTCCAGCTGTGCGCTGAGGTCGGCGGCGAAGCCATCGTTGTCAAACAGCGTGTTGTCCACGTCGAGCAAAAAAACCGTGGTCGGGGCGGGCTGCGTCAACATGGCTTGCTCGTTTCCACCACCGGGTCGTGCCAGCCCTCGGCGCTGGTGACGATGCGCTTGGCGGCGGTCGGGCCCCAGCTGCCGCACGCATAGGTTTCCACCGCGCGCTCGTGCGTGAGCACCTGATCCACCACCGCCCATGCAGCTTCCACACATTCGTCGCTGGTGAACAGTGCGTTGTCGCCGCGCAGTGCGTCGCCCAGCAGGCGTGCGTAGGGCGATTTGCCCGGGCCGGCACGATGCCGCGCCACCAGTTCCACCGGCTCGCCCTGCAGCTCCTCGCCGGCATGCTTCACGCGCATGCCTTCGGCGATCACCACATCCGGGCTCAGCCGAAAACGGAAATAGTTGGACAGCGGCGGGGTGATCGGGTCAAAGATCGACAGCGGTGGCGGCTTCATGTCCACGGTCACCTCGGTGGTCGTGATCGGCAAGTGTTTGCCGGCGCGGATGTAAAACGGCACGCCGGCCCAGCGCCAAGTGTCGATATGCAGCGCCAGCGCGACAAACGTTTCAATGTTGGAATCCGGGGCCACACCCTTGATGTCGCGGTAGCCGGCGAATTGGCCACGCACGACACGCTTGGGGTCGATCGGCCGCATCGCGCGAAACAACCGCAGTTTTTCCGCGCGCAACGAGGTCGGGTCGTGGCCCACCGGGGCGTCCATCGCCAGCAGCGAGGTCACCTGCAGCAGATGGTTTTGCAGCACATCGCGGATGGCGCCCACGCCGTCGTAGAACGCGCCGCGTCCGGCCACGCCGAAACTCTCGGCCATGGTGATCTGCACGCTGTCGACATAGCGGTTGTTCCACACCGGCTCCAGCACGGTGTTGGCAAAGCGGAAATACAGCAGGTTCTGCACCGGCTCCTTGCCCAGGTAATGGTCAATGCGAAAGATCGACGATTCGGGAAAGACTTCATGCAGCGTGTGATTCAAGGCCTGCGCAGACGCCAGGTCGCGACCAAACGGCTTCTCCACCACCACGCGTGCATCGGCAGCGCAACTCGCCTGTTTGAGGTTTTTCACCACCGCGCCAAACAGGCTGGGTGGGATCGCCAGATAGTGCAGTGGCCGCTGGGCGCTACCCAGCACCTGCTTCAGGCGCACGAAGGTTGCCGGATCGTTGTAGTCGCCGTCGACGTATTGCAGCCTGGCCGCGAGTCGCGCAAACGTCGCTTCGTCCACGCTGCTGGCGTCGTCCTTCGCCGCTTGCACCAGGCTGTCGTGGGCGCGCTGCCGCAACTTGTCCGCGTTCCAGCCCGAATGCGCCACGCCAATGATGGGCAGATCCAGTCCGTCGTGCTGCATCATCGCCTGCAATGCCGGGAAAATCTTCTTGTAGGCCAGGTCGCCAGTGGCGCCAAAAAAGACCAATGCATCCGATCGAGGTGTCGCCATGGCGATTGCGTTCTCCAGAAATAGGGCGTGCCGAACCACCGTCAGTGTGCCAGCGTCCGGTCGTGTGCACAGGGTCAGACTGGCGCACCGCGGCATGGTTCCGGTAGCGGGCCGTACGGCAGCTTGAGGGTCAAGCGTGCGCGCCTGCGGGAGAAGTCTACATACGGGGGATGGCCTTGGTGGCGCCATGGTGTGGCTGCATCAGCCACCACGTCGTCCGCTGGCCGCGCTGAGGTTGCTCCGGCGGGACAAGTCATTGCCATTGTGCGGCGCAGTTCACCGCATGGCATAGGCCGTCGGGAGTAGAACTGCGAAACTAAAGAACCGGTCTCCTTTTTGCTTCCTGATAATGTCGTATGATGAATCAGGCGCGCGGGCAACACCATAAAAAGCGACGGTGCAATCGCAGTGCCACTGCTGTCTTGCAATTCTGCTTACCGCAAGCTCCAGTGAGTTGACTGGTAGTTGGGGCTGGTATGTGTAGTGTCCAGGGCGCGGCGTGGCGAGCGTGAGGGGTGATCTGGACGCGCCACATACGCGGTGATAACCGAAAGTCCCGGCTGTGTTGGCGGTCTGCGAGGGGGGAAGGGCATGCTGACAAACCATGGCGACCCACGGCTCTTGCCTGGTATGCGGTCACGCGGCTTTACCTTGATCGAATTGATGATCACGGTGGCCATAGTCGCCATCCTGGCCGCTATTGCCTTGCCCTCCTATTATCAATACATCCTGCGCTCGAATCGTTCTGCGGCGGAAAGCCTCATGCAGGAGATGGCGAGCGCACAGGAGCGCTACATGGTCGATGCCCGACAGTTCGCCAGCAGCGCGAGTGCGCTCGGATATGGAACCCTGCCCGATACCGTGTCACCCAACTACACCGTGGTCGTGGCCACCATTGCCGGCCCACCGCCGAGCTATACCATCACGGCCACTCCGATCAACGGCCAGCTCCGCGACACCGGCTGCATGACGCTCACCCTCAACGGCGATGGCAGCAAACTGGCCAGCACCGGCGCCACAAACTGCTGGAAATGATGCATGCGCACACCTCGTGACGACGGTTTCACGTTGATCGAGCTGCTGGTCACGCTGGCGGTGTTTGCCGTGCTGGTGGTGATCGCCGTGCCGTCGATGCGGCCGTTCCTGCTGTCGCAAGGCGTCAAGAACGCATCGATGGACATCAACTCCACAGTGGCGCTGGCGCGCAGCGAGGCGATCAAGCGCAACGCCCCGGTTGACGTGGCAGCTGTCGATGATGCGAACTGGGGTAAAGGCTGGTCGATCAAGCAGGCCGGTACCGTGATCCGCGAGCAGGACGAGCTCAGCAACATCACCATCGCACCAGGCAGCACCGGCGGTTTCAGTTTCGACGGCAACGGCCGGATGACCACCACGGGCTCCACGTTCACGATCGCGCCAACCGACAAGGCTGGCTCGCAGCCGCTCTGCCTCACCCTCACGGTGGGCCCCACCGGCCGCGTCAAGTCCACCAAGGTCACCTGCACATGAAAAACCAGACCGGCATGCTGCTGATCGAGGCGCTGGTGTCGCTGGTCATCGCAGCCATCGCCCTGCTCGGCACCGTCACCTTGATGGCGAAATCCACGCGCAGCGAGATGGAGTCGTACCAGCGGGTGCAGGCATTGACCCTGGTGCAGGACATGGTTGCGCGCATCAACGCCAACCGGCAGGTCGCCGCGTGCTATTCGATAGGCACCAGCATAACCAACCCCACCGGCCCCACCGGTTACAGCACGACCAGCGCCCCGACTCCCTGCACCTCAGGCTCGCCCATACAGAACACCACCGTCGCTTCCGACCTCACCGCGTGGCAAAACGCCCTGCTCGGTTCCAGCGAAGCCTCCGGCAGCAACAAGGTCGGCGCCATGATCGGCGCCGTCGGCTGCATTACCCAGATCGACCCAACCAATCAGATCTATCAGGTCAGCGTTGCCTGGCAGGGCCTGATGCGCACGGCCACGCCAAAGTTGCTGTGCGGAAAAGCCTCGCTCGGCAACAACAACCTGCAGCGCGTGATCAGTGTCCAAGTCCAGATCGCCAACCTCACCACGACATGATGACTCCCCACGCCCACTGCCAGCCCACGTCGCACGCCAGCCACCAGGCGGGCATGTCTCTGATCGAGCTGATGATCGCCATCGCCATCGGCCTGGCGCTGCTGGCCGGGCTCACTTCGCTGTACGTCTCCACCAGCAAGGCGCGCGCGGAGTTCAACAAGACTTCCGAGCAGGTCGAGAACGGCCGCTTCGCGCTGCAGTCGATCACGCGCGATATCGCGATGGCCGGTTTCTACGGGCGTGCCAGCCAACCGCTTGGCACCGGCAGCTACGCGCTGTCGGATCCCTGCGCCGCGGCGCCCACGTCGATGGGTTTCAGCACCAGTCCGGCGTTCACCGTTCCACTCCCGGTCTACGGGCCGTCACTGGCCACCCCCGTGCCCGCATGCCTGACGGCCGCCCTGCCAAACAGAGCCACGGGCGCGGAAGCCCTCACCATCAGCTACGTCTCCGGCAACACCACCGCCGCGCCCAACGGCACCGATTACTACGTACAACGGTCGAGTTGCGAGACCGACGCCGTGCCACTGGTCTATAGCAAGAGCGCCAGCGCCTTCACCCTGCACAACAAGTCGCCCGTTGCTGGCGGCCTTTGCAGCAGCACCGGCACCGCCGCCGAGCTG
>DATCWU010000156.1:0-1368 GCA_036566165.1 Rhodanobacter sp.
AAGCTGCGGATCACGAGGTTGGCATCGGTATCGAGTTTGCTGCGTACGCGGATTGCCAGATCGATCCCTTCACTGATGATGTCGACCCGTCGGTCGCTGGCCAGCATCCGCACTTGCATTTTCGGATACTGGGCGAGGAAATCCGGCAGCAGATACGCCAGCACGGTCTGCGCCAATGCCACCGGGCAGCTCAAGCGCACCACGCCACGCGGCTCGGCACGCAACTCGTCAACAGCGTCCTGCGCCGCCTGTGCTTCCTCCAGCACGGCGCGGCAATGCGCATAGAACCGTTCGCCGACATCGGTCACCACAAACCGACGGGTGGTTCGCTGCAACAGGCGTACGCCAAGGCGTTCCTCCAGCTGCGCCACCCGCTTGCTCAGGCGTGATTTGGGTATGCCCAACGCCCGCCCGGCCGCGGAAAAGCCCTGATGTTCAACCACCGCCGCAAAGAAATACAGGTCGTTGAGATCCTGCAATGCACCACCTACGGTCGCCATATTGTTTCCATTGGGAGCGCCGAACTCGACCACGAGGCATCCTAGCGCAAGGTGGTTGCGGAGCTGCCCGTCCGCGCAGTCATCGACTCCACTGCGAACAAAATCCCGGCATGCACCTTGTGCATCGTGATCCAGGTGCGCAAGCCGGCAATCCGTGGCCGCGCACGCCGGGCGGCAAAGCAGTCAGCTGCAGGCGCGCAGCGTTGCGAGTGCCGCAAACCTTGCAACTGGAAAAAGGCGGCGTGAATGGACACACTGCATGCTGATTCGCGAACGAGCATGCCCGCATGAAATATTCCTTGCGCACCGCACTGTTTGGCGTGTTGCTGGCCGCGCTGCCGATCGCACAGGCGGCTGACCTGCTGGTCACCAACGTCAACGGCTACACGCTGGACCGCCAGGGCAAGCTGCAACGCTTTCAGGCATTGCTGGTCGATCATGGCAAGGTGGTGGCAACCGGCGACACAGCAGCGTTGACCAGGCGTGCGGGTGCTGCGAAGGTGATCGATGGTCATGGCCACACGTTGCTGCCAGGCCTGATCGACGCGCACGGTCACGTGCTGGAACTGGGTTACGCGCGCAACCAGGCGGAGCTTGCCGGCACAGCCTCACTGGACGCCGCACTGGCAAGGGTCAAGGCCTACGCGGCAGCGCACCCTGATGCCAAGTGGATCACCGGCAGTGGCTGGAACCAGGAGATCTGGAAGCTGGGCCGCTTCCCCACGGCCAAGGAACTGGATGCGGTAGTAGCTGATCGTCCGGTGTGGCTCAGCCGGGTCGATGGCCATGCCGCATGGGCCAACAGCGCGGCCATGCAGCTGGCCGGCATCACCAAGGCGACGCCGGATCCCGCTGGCGGTCGCATCGA
>DATCWU010000162.1:0-6590 GCA_036566165.1 Rhodanobacter sp.
CGACTCTCCGTAAATCAGTGCCAAGCTAAATTGGAGGTTGACGGCTCGTTCTGCACTCGAAACTCGGCGGGCGCGCGCTTGTCGGGGCCGTCCACCGGACCTCGTGTTTACCATGGTCACATCGGGAGATCTTCTTGATCGTGGCGACCCACGGGCATCTTTCGAAAGCAACGGGCAGTCAAAAAAGCCTGTCCGTGGCGGCCTCGGCCTCGGCCGCGCTCGCCTCGATACCACACTTGACTTCGCAGTTAGCTCGATGTCCAGGCGCGGCTTGGTTGTAGCCGCGCCAGGCGCGATGCGTTCCGGCGTGCGGTGACGCGCGTGGCGGGCCGTTGCGGTCGACCTCGACCGCCACGCTTCACGGCTGAAATCATCGATGCTGTTGAACGTGCGAAAGCGCCGGCCGTTCCACAGGCGTCGGACATGAAGTCGATCGGCCAACTGCTGTTGATCTGGTCGCCGGCCACCAGCGGCATCGGGGCGCCGGTCGGACATGCACTTCTGCCCCCGACGCCGGCGATTGAGCTGCATCAGACGCTACACGCGCCCACCCTCTTGTGATTCCAGAACAAACCGCGACGACGAATCTGGAACAACTCGTCGAAACCACGCTCCGGAAAGCGTTCGGCCAGCGGCGCACACTGCTTCGTCCCGATCTGGCCGGCGTCGACAGCGCGCGGTCGATTCGGTAGCTCCACCGCCTGACAAGCCTGGCGCCCGCTTCAATCACGGGCATCCATCGACCACGACGGGAGCGGGCGCTTATGCGCCGGGTCTACAGCTTTTTGGCGATGACATCCTGCAAAGCTATGGTCTTCCATCGCCAGCTCGGCATACATGCGTTGAGCTTGTTGTGCTCTATCTGGACTGCGGCGGGTTGCCGTTGATGCCGAGTCAAGAACGCCGACGTGATCACCCAAGCGATCGGCAAGTGGGTCAAACCACGATCGGAGTAAACAATCAACAGCCTTCTCGCAGCGACCGCAAGTCTGGCGGCGCTTGCCGCTGCGTGACGACGACTCAAGACGGTGTCGAAATACCTGGCTCGCTTGTCGGGACCGTATTCAGGCTTTGCGGCGCAGGCCGAACAGGCTGAACAAGCCCAGTACGCCTAGCCCAAACAGCGACCAGACCGGCGGCTCGGGTACGCTCGACAGCTGCCAGTATCCGGAACCGCCGTAACACGTGGGCGGGCCACATTGTTCAGCCGCGAAATAGTCAGAGCCGTAGTTGAATACATCCCAGTTGTCGTGCGCGCCGCTGGCGTCGACTTGCTGCGATATATCGTACAAGGACAGGTCGCCCGTCAGCGTCCCATCGGCGTTGAACGTCAGCGTGCTGGCAAACGGAAAGCCAACCTCGGAAAAATCCAAGCTGCCAGGCTGGGCAAACACGCCGGGAACCCAACCATCACCGGTAAGGTTGAAAGTCAAACTTGCCGAGACCACCGGGCTATTGGTAATCCGGAAATTCGGGAAATCCTCGTAAGTGATCCCCGGGCTCGTGTCAGGATGCTTGATATAGAAATCGATCGACCCCGAGCGATAGGCTGCGTTGGTAATCACCAGCTCGCCGCCGGTCGCCGTCACGTAGGGGCCGGGACTGGTCGAGTGCCAGTCATAGATGACGTTGGCCAGGGCATTCGTTGCGCTCAACAAAGCGATCACCGACCCAACCATCACAAGTTGAATATGGCGCATGAGTTCGCCTCCTTGGATGTTGTTGTAGTAATTTTTTGCCGATCAGATAGTTCTCCCCAAATCCTGCAGCATATGTCGTACCAGTCGGGCAAGTCATTGTTTCCTCGGCCTGTACGGCAACAATTCCTGATCCTGATGATCGGAGAATGTAAGCTTTTCTGACGGCCGAGATGGCGACCCGAAACTCGTACAAGCCGGATGCCGGTACACAACAAGTTGAATACCCGCTGGTTTCCCCAATCACCGCCTGTCCAGGTCGGCGTTGGATATTTTGTAAAGTTCACCGACGCAGCGAAAAGTGCGTTGAAAATGCCGATGCGGCCCTTCCGTCAGCGGGCCGTCACCAAGCACGGCTTGGGGTCGACAGCTGGGTATGGCGTTCGATGCCCCGGTGCGCATATGGGTCAGCCGGTTTGCCGTTTGCTGGGGACGACGCGCGCGCACCGCCGCAGCTACGCCCAGCGATCGCATGGTGGCGTGGAGGCTCACGTCGTATCGCGCCGCGACTGGCGCACGACGATACTGGTCGCGGTCATGTCGGCGGTGACGTTGCCGAGCGTGGCCAGCGTGTCAGGAATAGTGTCGACCGCCAGCATCAGACCGAGTGGCGAGATCGGCAGGCCCATGGCCTGTGCCACTGGCAGGTTGGTGGCAATGAAGGTGACCTGACCGGGCAACCCGACCGAGCCGAGGCTGATGACGACGGCCAGCAACGCGCCGCCCAGCAGTTGCGCGCCGCCCAGGTCGATGCCGTAGGCCCAGGCAATGAATGCTGCCGAGGTGATGTACTGCACCGGACTGGTCAGGCGAAACAGCGTGACCGCCATCGGCAACACCAATGCCGTGACCTGTTGCGGATAAGCGAGCCGGCGATCGGCACTCTCCAGCATGGCCGGCAGCGACGCCAGCGACGACTGCGTGCTGATCGCCACCACTTGCGCGGGCACTAGTGCAGCGGCAAAGCGACGCAACTTTTCGCGGCCCCAGAGCATCGCCACCGGCAACAACATGGCGGTGACCGCCAGATACAGCAGGCACTCCACCAGCACATACACACCCAAAGCACTGAGCATGCCCAGGCCCGAACGCGCGCACACTGCCAGGATCAGCGCGAACACGCCAAGTGGTGCGGCCCACAACACCCAGCGCACGACCACGATCATCGCGTCGGCCAGGCCCTGAAAAAACTCCAGCAGCAACGCCCGGCGCGCTGGCGCGATGCGGGTCAGGGCAAAGCCGAGAAACAACGCAAACACCACCAGCGGCAACATCGCGCTCTGCGCTGCAGCCATGAACGCGTTGCTCGGGATAATCGCGGTCAGTGCACCCACCCAGCTCAGCGGCGCGGCTTGCGCAGCAGTGGGGATCGCTGCCATATCCAGCGTGGCGCGCAACGCCCGGTCGGGCGAGAACCAACCGAACACCACCGGGGCGACCAGCGCCGTAAACAGCGCGCCGCCAGTCAACAACACGATGAAGGCGACGATCGCGCGCCGCGCCACCCGTCCGGACGCTGCCGCGTCCGTCGCGGTATTCACGCCGACGACGACCAGCGCCAGCACCAGCGGCACCACAGTCATCTGCAACGCGTGCAACCACAACGTACCGATCGGTTGCACCGCGTACGCGACCTGGCCCGCCCGCACCGGATCCCAGGCGGCCAGCAGCAACCCGACCAGCGCGCCGCTGGCCAGGCCCAGCAGTACCCGCGCAGTCGCACTCATCGAACGATCCCCACGTCATCCAGCGCCGGCAACTGCCAGGCCGTTTGCACGCGCCGGTATTCTGCTTGCGGCAGCAGCACGAACACGGGGTGCTGCTGCGGTCGCAACCAGGCCAGCAACGTCTGCATTACGGCTGGCGGCATCGCCGTGCAGCCCGTGGTGGGGTCGGTCGACGATTGCCACAGGTGCGCAAAGATGCAACTGCCGCCCTGGGGCGTGGCCCGGGGGTTGTGTTCAATCACGAAGCCAAGCCGATAGCGCTGATCGCCGTCGACGTGCAGATCGCGGCGCATGGGTTCGGTGGAACCTTGCACTGCGGCGGCGCCGACCACGTTCGCGTCGACGATGCGGTTGTACTGCGGCGAGCCGCTGACGTCGACGCAATAGTCGGCAGCGCCAAGCGCGCGATACGGCAGCGCGGTGTCCGCACGGGCCGCATAACCAAACGCCTCGCCGATGCGAAATACACCGGCCGGGCTGCGATTGTCGCCTTCGCGCTTGCGCGGCCCATTTGCCTGCACCGCGTGCAAGCCCAGCCCCCACGCCGCGCCGGCCTTGCCGATGGTCACCGGTTGCGCCGCACCGACCTCATGCCAGACACCACCGGCCACGCGCTCGTAGGCACGCAACACGCCATGATCGGCATGCCAGTTGTCAATGGTGACCAGCACCAACTGGCGTGATGTTTGCCACCCGTTGCTGCCTGGTGGCAGCGTCATACGCTGCGGCTGGCATGCCGCGAGCAAGGCCGCCGCACCGATCAGCAGTACGCGCTGGAAATACGTGGCCAACGGGGGCGAAGAAACCGGCATGGGGTTGTCCAGAGACTGTTACGTGAAATGCATCGACCACGGTCATGCGCTGCGCGGCCGCGCGCACAGTATCGATCGGGGATCGAATGCCCGGGTGTGAGCCTGCCACAACGGCACGGTGATGGCCCGCGAAAATTTGCCGAGGCAACCACACCATCAGCGTGACCGGCGACGACGCAACCTGCTGCCGCGCGCCGTCCAGGTGTCTGCGCAACCCGGTTGTCGGCCACACCGGCATTCAACGATGTGTTCCGATGCATGGCATGCATGTACTTCGTCACGTCGTCGCCGGCGCCACCGCCCCGCACGCCGACACCTGCAACAACCAACCCATCCCCCGCACTGACTTGCGGTGCAGTCCATGCGCGTCGTGTTCGACGACTGACTAGTCCAAAGGTCATGCACACAAAGACGCGATGACGGCCTATCGTGGGCGCTTCCCAGTGACCGAGGCGCGACCATGCAACGCATGCAATGGGTACTGACGGCGGCAATCCTGTGCAGCCCGGCGGCATGGGCGGCACCCCCGGCCAGCCGCCCGATCGGCATTGACCTGTCCGGCATCGACCACAGTGTGCAACCAGGTGACGACTTCTTCCGCTACGCCAACGGTGCCTGGCTGAAGACCGCGCAAATCCCGGCCGACCGCTCCAGTACCGGCACCTTCCTGAAGGTGTTCGAGCGGGCCGAGCAGGATACTGCCGCGGTGATCCGCAACGCCGGCGTCAATCATCCCGCTACCGGCAGCAACGCGCGCAAGATCGCCGACTACTACGCCGCCTGGATGGATACCGCCACGATCGAGCAGCACGGTCTGAGCCCGCTCAAGGCCGAGCTGGCGAGGATCGACGCGATCGCCTCGCGCAAAGACCTGGCCCGCGTGCTGGGCAGCCGCCTGCGCGCGGATGTCGATCCGATCAACGCCACCAACTACCACACGCAGAATTTGTTTGGCCTGTTCGTCACGCAGGGGCTGGAGGATCCGTCGCACCACATTGGCTACCTGTTGCAGGGCGGCCTCGGCCTGCCGAGTCGCGACTATTACCTGTCCGACGATCCGCACATGGTCGAGGCGCGCGACAAGTACCTGACCTATGTTGGCGCGCTGCTGCAGCGCTCCGGCATTGCCGACGCGCAGGCCAAAGCGAAAACTATCGTCGCGCTGGAGACGAAAATCGCCAGGGCGCAGGCCAGCCTGCTCGACAGCGAGGACGTGCACAAGGCGAACAATCTGTGGCGCATGGCCGACTTCGCCACGAAGGCCCCAGGCCTCGACTGGACGACGTACTTCGAGGCGGCCGGCCTGCAGGATCAAGCACAGCTTGACGCCTGGCAACCCGCCGCCATCACCGGCCTGTCCGCGCTCACCGCCAGCGAACCGCTGCAGGCGTGGCGGGACCTGTTGACGTTCCACACCATCAACAGCGCGGCCAGCCTGCTGCCCAAGGCCTATGCCGATCTCAACTTCGACTTCTATGTGCGCACCCTGCAGGGCACACCCGTGCAGCAACCGCGCTGGAAGCGCGCGGTCGGCGCCACCAGCCACGACCTCGGCGACGCGGTGGGCCAGCTCTACATCAAGCGCTACTTCCCGGCTGCGTCGAAAGCGAAAATCGAGCAACTGGTGAAAAACCTGGTTGCCGCATTCCACGACCGCATCGACACCCTGAGCTGGATGACGCCAGCCACCCGCGCCAAGGCCCAGGCCAAACTCGCCACCTTGCGGGTCGGTGTCGGCTATCCACGGACATGGCGTGACTACGCCGGGCTGGAGATCCGCGCCGACGACGCACTCGGCAACAGCCTGCGCGCGAAGCAGTTCGAGTACGCGCACCAGCGCGCCAAACTGCATCAGCCAGTCGACAAGGGCGAGTGGTGGATGACTCCGCAAACCGTCAACGCGGTAAACCTGCCGTTGCAGAATGCGCTGAACTTCCCCGCGGCGATCCTGCAACCACCGTTCTTCGACCCGCAGGCCGACGCCGCCGCCAACTACGGTGCCATCGGCGCCGTGATCGGCCATGAGATCAGCCACAGCTTCGACAACCTCGGCGCCGGCTTCGATGCGCAAGGCAAGCTGGAAAATTGGTGGACGCCTGCAGACCTGGCCCACTTCAAGGCCACCAGCCAGCAACTGGCCAAACAGTTTGACCAGTACGAGGCCCTGCCCGGCCTGCACGTCAACGGCGAGCAGACGCTGGGCGAAAATATTGCCGACGTCTCCGGCCTCACCATCGCCTACCTTGCCTATCACAAGTCACTCGACGGCAAGCCGGCGCCGGTGCTCGACGGCCTCAGCGGCGACCAGCGCTTCTTTATCGCCTTCGGTCAGTCCTGGCGCAGCAAGATCCGCG
>DATCWU010000172.1:0-10802 GCA_036566165.1 Rhodanobacter sp.
GGCGACTCCTCGGCGTTGGCGGACTCAACAGGCACGATATTCAGGTGACTCACCCAGCCAGGCAGCGCATCATCAAACGCCATCGTGGCGGTAGTGGTCAAGGTGCGCGACATCACCGCTCCACATGAACGAGTATCCAACTTGTTCGTTGCAGCCACCGCGGGAGTTACCTCATGCCGGCGACAAGCGTGTAACCAGCGCCGGGCTGCCGGCGAATAACCCGCATCCCTCATGGATTTTCGCACCATGCTCGTCCTGATCCTTGCCTACCTTGGCGGCGTACTCACCATCCTCAGTCCGTGCATCTTGCCGGTACTCCCGTTTGTGTTTGCGCGTGCGGACCGCCCGTTCCGGCGCAACGGCTTGCCGATGTTGCTGGGCATGGCGGTCACGTTTGCGCTGGTCGCCACGCTGGCGGCGGTCGGCGGGGGCTGGGCGATCCACGCCAACCAGTACGGTCGCCTGGTGGCGCTGGTGGTACTGGCGCTGCTCGGCCTGACCCTGCTCTCGACCCGGGTCGCGGCCTGGATCAGCCGCCCGTTTGTCGCCTTGGGCAATCGGCTGTCGCAACGTGCGACGGGCGAAGATGACTCCATCTGGGGCGCGGCTGGCCTCGGTGTCGCCACCGGCTTGCTGTGGGCACCTTGTGCCGGCCCCATTCTCGGCCTGCTGCTGACCGCAGCGGCATTGAACGGCGCCAGTGTACAGACCACCTTGCTGCTGCTGACCTACGCGGCCGGTGCGGCAACTTCGCTTGGCGTGGCGCTGTTGCTTGGCGGCAAGGTATTTGGCTGGATGAAACGTTCGCTGGGTGCCGGCGAATGGGTGCGTCGCGCGCTTGGCGTGTTGGTGTTGGGTGGTGTGGCGGCAATCGCGCTGGGCTTGGATACCGGTGTGCTCACCCGTATATCGCTGGCGGCCACCAGCGGCATCGAGCAACGTCTGCTCGACACCGTGCGCCCCGTGCAAGCCGCTGCACCCATGCTGGTAGCTGGTGAGCCGTTGCCAGTGGAAGGCGACATGCCGTCGCTGGCTGGTGCCACGCAATGGTTCAACAGCCCGCCGCTGACCACCGCAGGGCTGCGCGGCAAAGTGGTGCTGGTCGACTTCTGGACTTACTCGTGCATCAACTGCCTGCGCGCGTTGCCCTATGTGCGCGGCTGGGCCGACAAATACCAGGATCACGGGCTGGTGGTGATCGGGGTGCACGCGCCTGAATTTGCCTTCGAGAAAGACCCGGCCAACGTCGCCCGGGCGATCAAGGATCTGGATGTGGATTACCCGGTCGCGATGGATAACGATTACGCGATCTGGCGCGGCTTCCACAACCAGTATTGGCCCGCCCACTACTTCATCGACGCCGCAGGCCGGATCCGTCACCACCACTTTGGCGAGGGCGCATACAAGGAAGGCGAAGACGTGATCCGTCAATTGCTCGCCGCCGCCGGCCAGAAAAACCTGCCCACCGGCTACGTGAGCGGGATGCGTCGCGGGGTCGAAGCCGCTGCCTCGAACGACTCGACCATCTCCCCGGAAACCTACGTGGGCTACGCCCGCGCCGCGAACTTCGCCAGTGGCCGCATGGCGCACGATGAGCCTTGGGATTACCACGCGCCGCGCGTACTGGGCACCAACCAGTGGGCGCTCGATGGTCGTTGGACCGTGCACGACGAAAACGCGCAACTGGGACGCGCCGGTGGCCGCATCACGTACCGCTTCCGTGGCCGCGACCTGCATCTGGTGCTCGGTCCGGGCAGCGACGGCAAGCCCGTACGCTTTCGCGTCACGCTCGATGGCAAGGCGCCCGGCGCCGATCACGGCATGGACACCGACGCCGCCGGCAATGGCACGATCACGGAACAGCGGCTGTACCAGCTCGTGCGCCAAACCGGCGGCAGCGGTGAGCGGGTGTTTGCCATCGAGTTCCTCGACCCGGGCGCACAGGCGTACGCGTTCACGTTTGGTTGACCGGTTGCCGCTATACAACCCAGCCCCACGGAGGTTTGTCATGTCCCGCATCGATGAAACCCTCAGCGCAGAGCGGCGGCGTTTCCTGCGCGCGCTGCTTGCCTGCGGGGCGTTGGTGGCAGTCGGCGGTGGCGTGCTCGCGCCACGGCTGTTTGCCGCTGACGACACGCCAACGGACCCTCCCGGCAACGTCTTGCTGGAGATTTTTGGCGACGACGGTCGCGACCTCGGTGCCCACCAGGTGGCCAGGCTGGTGCTCAGCGACAAACAGTGGCGCGAACGACTGCCGGCAGATGCGTACTATCAGATGCGCCATGCCGGCACGGAACGCGCATTCAGCGGCAAGTACTGGAACTTCTACGCACGAGGCATCTTCCGCTGCGCGGCCTGCGCCACCGCGCTGTATGACGCCGACACCAAATTTCATTCCGGCACCGGTTGGCCGAGCTTCTATCAACCCATCGCCCGCACCAACGTCATCGAAAGCAGCGACCGCACGTTCGGCATGCAGCGCACGGCCGTCTCCTGCGCCGGCTGCAACAGCCACCTCGGTCACGTGTTCAACGATGGCCCACGTCCCACGGGGTTGCGCTACTGCATGAATTCACCCGCGCTGCGCTTCGTCGCGCGTACAGTCAGCTGATGATCTCCGGAGCGGCTCCTGCGCGCGGGGAGTCCCCGACCCCGAACGGCCAGCCGCCCGAGCGATCCTCAACCAGGCCCTTCGCCGGCACACGTAACCCGCGATACCCGGTCGGCGAAGGGCTCCTGTCGGGGTGATTTCTCCCTCACCTTTGCGAGGCACGCCATGATCCATCGCACCGTTTTCAGCATTCTCCCCGTTGCGCTGTTGATGCTGGCCGTCACTGCGTGCCAGCCCGTATCCGCAGCGGGCGACGTCACGTTATTGCCGGCGCCCCGGGTGGACGCCGCGAAAACTGTCACTCACGTCGATCAGGTTGCAGTGTTTGCCGGCGGCTGCTTCTGGGGCATCGAGGCGGTCTTCCGCCACATCAAGGGCGTCACCCAGGCAACCGCTGGTTACTCCGGCGGGAGTGCCGGTACTGCGCACTACGGCGCTGTCAGTGGCGGCGACACCGGGCACGCCGAATCAGTGCGCGTGCACTTCGACCCTGCCAGAGTCAGTTACGGCACCTTGCTGCAGGCTTTTTTCTCCGTAGCACTCGATCCCACCGAACTGAACCGGCAAGGCCCCGACAGCGGCAGTCAATACCGTTCGGTGATTTTCTACGCGAACGCCGAGCAGCAACAAATCGCCACCGCTTACCTCGCCCAACTGACCGCGGCCAGGTCTTTCCCTGCACCGATCGTGACCCAACTGGTGCCACTCAAGGCGTTCTACCCCGCCGAGGCGTATCACCAGAACTATTTCGAAAAACACCCGAACGCGCCGTACATTGTCTACAACGACGCACCGAAAGTTGCGCACCTCAAGCAGCTGTTTCCGGACCTGTACCAGCCGTCCCGGCAGTTTGTGGAAGTGCAGTTGCACTGAGCTGGCCGTTGCCCCGCGGCACGCAGTACCCGGAGCGTCAGTCCCGCTCCCTGGCGCCAGCTGCCGAACGCCACAGCGTGGCCGCGCTCCACAGCAACACCACGGCGGCCACACCCAGCGCGCCCTCCAGCCCGTAGCGCATGCCGGCAACGACGCCGATCGCAAGTGGACCAAGCACCTGCCCGACCGCAAAAGCCGCCGTCAGCGCACCAATGAAGGCTGTCGCCCCCATACCGGCCACTCGACGCGCCTCGCCCAGGCCGGCCATGGTGACCACCATGAACGTCCCGCCAACCAGCAACGCCGCAAGCAGAATCGCCAGCAACCCGGGCCACAGCACCGGCAACACCACACCTACCGCCATCAGCGCATGCGCCACCGCCCACAACCGACGGTCATCCACCGCGTGCAACCAGCGTGCCGCGGCATACGTCGACAGCGCCGCCGCGGTACCAAATACCGGCCACGCCCAGCCGAACAATGCCGGATCGGCAATCAAGCGCCGCGCCAACGCCGGCAGGAATGTTGCCGGGATGATGTAGCCGAAACCGAACGCGCCATAGCAGAGCGCCAGGCGCAGCTTGTCGGCAGTCCACGCCGTGCGACGATCCACCGCTGCCACCGCCACGGCGGCGGCGCGTGGTGCGTCAACACGAAACGAGGTCCACAACGCTGCCAGCAACAGCAGTGACAGCACGCCCAACACTTGCCACGTACGCGCCGAGTCAACGTCCGTCCGCATCAGCACCATACACAGCGCGCCAGCGCCGGCAATCCCCACGCCGACACCCGCAAACACGACCCCACCCAGAGCCGGTCGCCCCCAGGTCAGCAGACGTTCCAGCGCCCACGCCGACACGTGCACCAACACCCATGCACTGGCGATGCCTGCCAGCAATCGCAACACCAGCCAGCCCACAAAATTCGACCCGCTGCCCATGCCAAACGTGACCAGCGCAATCAGCAGCAGCCCGCCACGTATTGCCCACAGTGGTGACAGCCGCGCCGCACCCAGTGCGCCGAGCAGATAACCCAGATAGTTCGCCGCAGCCAGCCACCCCGCAGCGCGCAGCGACAACCCGGCATCGACTTGCATCATTGGCAGAATCGGTGTGAATGCGAAGCGACCAACGCCCATGGCCACGGCCAGCGCAAGCAGGCCGGCGAATGCGCTGCGGCGCGCGCGCCAGACCAGGTTCGCGGGGTCGACGCAACCATGCGTAATGTCGTGCATTCCTACAGCATAACTTCACACTCGATGGGCGGCACCTTGCACTCATGACCAACTCGTGACCAATCCGGCGCATTTCATTACCAGCCCGAAGACAACCCGACCCAACGCCGGCCGGGATCCGCATTGGCGACGCTGGAAGGTGGCGAATGCGCTGCCGTATGTCTCAGGCATGGCGGCGATGCTGGACACGCTGCAGCGCGCCGAGCGCGCGTTGGTGCCGGAAAATTGCTACATCGGCCTGTGCAGCTTCGTCAGCGAAGTGCCGTCCAAACGTGGCGTGGAAGTCGTCACCGTCGTCACCACGGACTTTGACGCAGTGCGCGCCGCATGCGCATGCCCAACCCGCAAGGAATTACCCAGCCGGGTGCGGCTGCTTCAGCATCTGCAATCGGGCCAGCACGACCTGGGCCGCATCCTGCTCTGCAGCGCGGCGACTGCTGGCGCTGGCTTGCACGCTGAGCGGCAATGGTTCGCTGATGCTGCAGGTGATATCAAAGGTCTTGGCGTGGTCGTCACCGTGGCTTGCCGTCAACTCATATTGCGGCAATGGCCAGCCATTGGCTTGCAGCCATTCCTGCAAGCGGGTCTTGGCGTCCTTGGATGAACGCCGGAGCGCGGCAATGCGCGCGTCGAACCAGCTGTGCACGGTTTCCCGGCAGGCTTCAAAGCCGCCATCCAGATACACGGCGGCGATCAGCGCCTCCACCGCATCGGCAAGAATGGAATCGCGCCGGAAGCCGCCACTCTTGAGCTCACCCGGCCCCAGTTGCAACGAATCGCCGAGTTTCAGCTCACGCGCCAGCACGGCCAGCGCCACGCCACTTACCAGTTGCGCACGCAGGCGTGACAACTCACCTTCGCTGGCCTTTGGATGCGCGATGAAAAGCATCTCGCCGACAATCGCCCCGAGCAGCGCATCGCCGAGGAATTCCAGCCGCTCGTTGTTTGGACGGCCAACACTGCGATGCGTAAGCGCCAATGCTGCCAGCGCCGGATCGCGAAAACGGTAATTCAACTCCAACGTTCCACCGCCTATTGTCCGACGTTGCCCGTCAGCGGCACGCCCTTCTCGAAGTGCAGCAGAAAATCGATGTTGTACATGAACGGGATTTTCTTGTCGTACGCCACGTGCAAGGTGCTGGTGCCACCAGCATCGCGCAACAGCGTGATGTCGGCCGGCTTGATGGTGGCGTCATCCACGTACTGGAAATTCATCTTGAACATCAACTCGCGACGCATGTCGTCCAGCGTCTTGCCGCCGGTCCCCGAAGTGGCAACCTGGTTCATGCTCTTTGCCACGCCCATGTATTCCGAATACGCGGGCAGCAGCTTCATTGCCATGTAGCCGAAAAATCCCACAATCGCCACGACGATGAGAAAACCGATCAACGTGATACCTGTCTGCCTGGATTTCATAGTCCCCTCGCTATGCCGCGCTGTGCGGCGTACCCGTGTCGGATGCAGCAACCACCAAGTGCGCCCCCGCCAGCCATTCACGCGTGACGCACCGGATTCTCGCACTGTTTCACCCTGCAGCACACGCCAACGGTGTCACGCGCGTCAGTGAATAATCGTACCAATGCGCGAAAAATCCACGCCGCCAGTATGCAGGCCCTTCCAGCTCATCCAGATCAGGAACGCCTTGCCAGCGAGATTCTGCTCGGGCATGCAGCCCCACCAGCGGCTGTCCAGACTGTCGTTGCGGTTGTCCCCCATCACCAGATAACAGCCGGCCGGCACCTTGGATGGCACCACATCGTTCGGAATGGCCTTGGGCGTGTTGTATGCCGGCATGCGCGCAATGGCGTGTTCGACGGCGCCCAGCCGCTCGGTCCACACCGTGGCACCCATTTCCAGCATGGTCTGCTCCACGGCGCGCCCCGGGTTGCCCACGTACGGACCAACTTCCCGGGCATTGACGCGCACGCCATTGATCACCACGTCCGCGCCGTGCACCTCAATATTGTCACCGGGCAAGCCAACCACGCGCTTGATCCAGTTCTGCTGCGGAACTGCCGCGTGCGGATCACTGCACGTCATGTCCCCGCTGCGCACGAAACGATCACCAACCGGGCACAGATAGCCGGGAAACCGGAACACCACCACGTCGCCGCGCTCGGGTTCGCCCAGATCCACGAACTTGTCGTTGAACGCCGGCAGCCGCAGCCCGTATGCAAACTTGTTGACCAGGATGAAGTCCCCCACGTCCAGCGTCGGCATCATGGAGCCCGAAGGAATGCGAAACGGCTCGGCCACGAATGACCGCAGCAGCAACACCACCAGCACCACCGGGAACAGCGAGCGCGCCCAGTCCACGGCCACCGGATCCCGATACTCGGTGCCGGCGGCGTCCAGCCGGGCCTTGCGGCGCTTGTACAACAGCAGGCGATCGAGCCCCCAGACCACGCCAAACAATACGGTCAGGGCCAGCAAAATCGCTGAGAAATCAAATTCCATGTATCGCTCCCGTGATGCGCGAGATAACGGGAAGAGGCCCTGCAGCTTGCCCAACGCCAACGCCTGCAACGCTCCACCCGTGGTTCGTCACTGCCGCCGCCCGCTACTTGTCCACCTTCAACACCGCCATGAAGGCTTCCTGCGGAATCTCCACACGGCCAACCTGTTTCATCCGCTTCTTGCCTTCTTTCTGCTTTTCCAGCAATTTCTTCTTGCGGCTTACATCGCCGCCATAGCATTTGGCCAGCACATTCTTGCGCAAGGCTTTCACCGTCGAGCGGGCGATGATCTGTGCACCAACGGCGGCCTGGATGGCCACGTCGAACTGCTGGCGCGGGATCAATTCCTTCATGCGTTCCACCAGCTCGCGGCCACGCCGCTCAGCGTAACTGCGATGCATGATCAGGCTCAGCGCGTCCACCCGTTCGCCGTTGATCAGCACATCGGTGCGCACGAACGGACCCACCTCGAAACGATCGAAGTGATAGTCCATCGACGCGTACCCGCGCGAGACCGACTTGAGCCGATCAAAGAAATCCATCACCACTTCGGCCAGCGGCATTTCATAGCTGATCTGCACCTGGGTTGCCAGATACTGGATCGAACGCTGCACGCCACGCTTTTCCTCGCACAAGGTGATCACGTTGCCGATGTAATCCGGCGGCGTCAGGATGTTGGCAATGATGATCGGCTCGCGAATTTCCTGGATCTGCTGCACGGGCGGAAGTTTGGCGGGGTTGTCCAGCATCAAAATCGAGCCGTCGGTCTTCAGTAGCTCATAGACCACCGTCGGTGCGGTGCTGATCAGGTTCAGATTGTATTCGCGCTCCAGGCGCTCCTGCACAATTTCCATGTGCAGCATGCCGAGGAAGCCGCAGCGAAAACCAAAACCCATGGCCTCGGACGATTCAGGTTCGAAAAACATCGCCGCATCATTCAGGCGCAACTTGTCCAGCGCCTCGCGCAGCGCCGGGTAATCTTCGGAGGCCACCGGGAACAGCCCGGCAAACACCCGCGGCTGCACCTTCTGGAAACCCGGCAAGGGTTTGTCGGCGGGCTTGCCGGCCTGCGTCAGCGTATCGCCCACTGGCGCGCCGTGCACGTCCTTGATCGCGGCATTGATCCAGCCCACTTCGCCCGGACCAAGGTGATCCAGCTTCTTGCGTCGCGGGGTGAACACGCCCACCTCGGCCACCTCATGGGTGCGCCCAGTGGACATCACCAGCAGCTTGTCACCCGGGCGAATTTCGCCCTGCATGATGCGCACCAGGGACACCACGCCGAGGTAGTTGTCGAACCATGAATCGATGATCAACGCCTGCAGACGATCCGTGTCGCGCGGCCGCGGCGGCGGAATGCGGGCGATGATCGCCTCCAGCACCTCGACCACATTCAGTCCGGTCTTGGCGCTGATGGCAATGGCGTCCGTGGCATCAATGCCGATCACCGCCTCGATCTCGCCTTTCACTTTTTCCACGTCGGCGTTGGGCAGGTCGATCTTGTTCAACACCGGCACCACTTCCAGGCCTTGCTCCACCGCGGTGTAACAATTGGCCACCGACTGCGCTTCCACGCCTTGGGCGGCATCCACCACGAGCAGCGCGCCTTCGCACGCGGCCAGGGAGCGGCTGACTTCATAGGAAAAGTCGACGTGCCCAGGTGTGTCAATGAAATTCAGCTGGTACGTCTGGCCATCGCGCGCGGTGTACGGCAGTGAGACGGATTGCGCCTTGATGGTGATGCCACGCTCCCGCTCGATCGGGTTGTTGTCCAACACCTGCGCTTCCATTTCGCGCGAACTCAAGCCGCCACAGATCTGGATGATGCGATCGGCCAGGGTGGATTTGCCGTGATCGATATGGGCAATGATCGAGAAGTTGCGAATCAATTCCATGGAACGCGAGCGGCCTGTTTACGGGGTTACCGCCAGCACGCGAACGTGGCGGCGGCGCATCGCCACAACGGCGGCAACGCGAACCCCGCATTATCGCATGGAACCGTTGTGCCTTACGCCACCGGACCCACAACGGCGGCCGGGTTGTCGACGGCCGCCGCACGGCATTCATGGCGCTACCTGGCCGCCGGTACGGTCAACCCGACAAATCTGCTCTGGTCCCCGCGGCGGATCAACAGCAGCACCGTACTGCCCGCTTTCACATCCTTGGTGGCAGCTTGAAATTCCGCAACGTTGGCGATCCGTTGCTGGTTGACCATCAAAACCACGTCGCCCGGTTGCAAATCGGCCTCACCCGCGACCGGACCGGTCACATCACTGATCACCACACCTTGGCCGGATGGCAAGCCCAATTGCTTGCGGGTGTCGGCGTCTACCGCTTCGACACTCAAGCCCAGCGCCGCCGAACCGCTCACGCCTGCCCCAGCGGATGCCAACAGGTTGCTCACTCCACGCCGATCGCGTGGAGTTTCGCCCACCGTGACTTGCACGGTCTGGGGTTTGCCGTCGCGCAAAATCCGCACCGGTACCGTGCTGCCGGGTTTGCTCATGCCGACCATGGGCGGCAGGTCAGCCGACTGATGCACGGTGCGGCCATCGTACTCAAGGATGATGTCACCGGCGCGCAGGCCGGCCTTCGCCGCACCGCTGCCCGGGGTAACGTCCACCACCGCCGCGCCCATGCCACTGTCCAGCTTGAACGCTTTGGCAATGTCGTCGGTTACTGCCTGCACAGTCACGCCAAGCATGCCGCGCGAAACGTAACCCTTGGTCTTGAGCTGCTGTACTGCATTCATCGCCACATCGATCGGGATCGAGAACGACACACCCGCATAGTCACCGGTCTGGGAAAGTATCTGCGAATTGATGCCGACCACCTGCCCCTGCAAGTTGAACAGAGGGCCGCCGGAATTGCCACGATTGATGGGCACGTCGGTCTGGATGAACGACGTATAGGCCTGATCCCGCTCGCCGAGACTGCGCCCCACCGCACTGACAATGCCCTGGGTCACGGTGTAGTCGAAGCCGAATGGCGAGCCGATCGCCAGTACCCACTGGCCAGGCTTGAGATTGCGCGAGTCGCCAATGCTTACTGCGGGCAAATTGCTGCCGGCGTCCAGCTTGAGCAGCGCAATGTCATAGGTGGGATCGGTACCCACCACTTTGGCCGTGAGTGTGCGCCGATCCTGCAGCCGCACCGTGACCTTGTCCGCGTCGGCGACCACATGGTTGTTGGTCAACACATAACCATCGCTGGAAATAATGAAACCGGAGCCAACTGAGGTGTGCTTTTGCTCCTCCGGCGAAGGCATCATCGGCATGCCGAAGAAGCGGCGCATGATCTCGTCCTGCGGATTGCCGGGCATGCCCCGCCGCGGATCGGTCCGGCCAGATCGGCTTTGCCCAGACGGGGTGCTGCCGTCGTAGCGCGCCTCCACATGCACGACAGCAGAAGCATTCCTCTGCACGATGCCCGTGAAGTCCGGCAAGCTCGCGACGCTCGGGGTCGTTTGCGCCTGCACGCCGAATGTAGCGGCAGACCCCAGCAGCGCGACACACGCCAAACGGCGCAGGATGGGTTGGTTCATGAATCCTCCTTCGGTAACCGTCAAGTCATGGATACATTCTTGATCGCGCGCCAAGGACGCAGCGGATGGTATTTCTGCAGCACC
>DATCWU010000179.1:0-2623 GCA_036566165.1 Rhodanobacter sp.
CGCGTGTTGTCGAAGATGCGCCAACGCTCGCTACCGGGATCCGACGTCGCAACCGGCGCCCGATCCGGCGAAAGGAGTCTGACAGAGGCTCCGGCAACCTTGCATGCTGCGCTGTACGAAATCGGTGAAAACAGCGACCGAAGGCAATGACCGTGGCCAGCTCGCGGACTCAGGCCGGATAACCGGTGATTTCCCGAATTTGGCGGTACAGCGGCCGCAGCTGCCGGTACATGCGCAGATACACCTGCGTGTACAACTGTTGATAAACGCGTTGCGCCTCCGGATCAGGCTGGAACACTTGTCCCACCCGCGTCATCGCGGCAATGGCCGTGGGGAAATCCGCGTGCAGACCCAGCCCGACCGCGCAACAGATCGCAGCGCCCAATCCAGAGGTTTCGTATACCTGCGGGCGTTCGGCCGGCAGCCCAAAGATGTCGGCGGTGAGCTGCATCGCCGCATCGCTTTGCGACCCACCACCGGAAACGCGCAGACGGGTGACGCGCGTGCCGGAGCGGCGCTCGATTTTTTCCATGCCCTGACGCAATGCGTACGCCAGTCCCTCAAGGATGGCGCGGTAGATGTGCGCACGGGTATGCACGTCACCGAAGCCGATGATCGCGCCCTTGGCTTCCATGCCGGGATCACGAATGCCCGGTGACCAGTACGGTTGCAAAGTCAGTCCCATTGAGCCAGGCGGGACGGCACGTACCAGCTCGTCAAACAAGGTCTCCGGCTCCACAGCAAGCGCTCGCGCACGCTGCATCTCGCGCAAGCCAAATTCCTGCTTGAACCAGTTCACCATCCAGTAGCCGCGATAAATCATCACCTCGGTGTTGTAGTGATCGGGCACCGCCGAGGGATACGGCGGCAGCATGCGCACCGTTTCCAGATAGCTGCGGCGCGTGGTGTTGATGGTGGCCGTGGTGGCATATGACAAACAGGCAGTGTCCGGCTCGACGCCCCCGGCGCCGAGCACTTCGCAAGCCTTGTCGGCACCGGCGGCAAGCAGCGGCAGGCCGGCGGGAATCCCGGTATGGCGGCTGGCCTCGGCGGTGATGCAGCCGAGTTGTTCGCCCGGCTTGTACAACTCCGGCAAGTGCTCGGGGCGCACCGGCATGGCCTGCCATTTCCAGTCACTGGTTGCCGCCCAGCGCAGGCGCTTGTAGTCAAATGGCAGGTACGCCACGCAACACGCCACGGAATCGACAAACCGGCCGCACAGGCGATGGGTGAGAAAGCCCGACAGCAGCAACACCTTGTGCGTCTGCGCCCAGATCTCCGGCTGCTGCTGCGCCACCCAGTTGACCTCGGCCTGCGCGCGGAAATAGTCCACTATGCCCTGCGCGCCGACCAGCTTGAACAACCAGCCCCACGGCCCCTTGATGCGTCCGCGCACTTCCGCGCGGCGCTGGTCGAGCCACAGGATCGCCGGGCGCAGCGGCTTTCCGCTGGCGTCGACGTGGATCACCGTGCCACGCTGGGTGGTCAGCGCCACACCCTTGATCAGGCTGCGATCGATATCGACCTGCGCCCACAGTTGCTGGCAAGCCTGACCGACGCTGGCCCAGTAATATTCCGGATCCTGTTCGGCCCAGCCGGGATGGCTGGAGTAATACGCCTGCAACTCGACCTTGCCCTTGCCGAGCAAATGGCCGTCCAGATCAAACAACAATGCCCGCACACTTTGCGTGCCGTTGTCGATGGCCAGCACGTAACCCGAATTGGTCATGGCAAGCTCCCCTGTTGCGCGGACGCGGGCAAACTGTAGGAACGTTGCCAGAGTGCCAGATAATCGCGCTCCTCTTGCTGCCAGCGCACATCACTCCATGCCAGGCGCGGCTGGCACAGTGCGCGGATTTGCGGCAGCTCGGTCCGCCCACCGTGCGCCAGCAACAAACCCAGGCGGGTGCGGCGCAACAACAAATCATCAAGATGCAACACCAGCTCGTTGTCGGCGGCCCAGGCAAGCTCAGCCCACAGCGTTTGCGTGGCGCCGACACATTCGCTGCCAACGATTTCCATTACGGCCAGCAAACCCGGCAAGGCGTGCCCGTAGCGACCGCTCAACCGGCGTTGCTGGGTCGGGGTCAGCGCCGGTGATGCTGGCAGCGGCGGACATGGGCTGAAGACGGCTGCCTGCTGCCGGTCCATCGGCCGGCCCGCAAACTGCGCGCAGGCGCGCAGCACATCCAGCGCCAGCGGACGAAAAGTCGTCAGCTTGCCACCGGCCAACGTCACGCAACCGGGCTCGACCCATAACGCATGCTCACGGCTTTCAGCGGAAGGGCGCTTGCGTGACCCACGCGCGCTGACCACGGGTCGCACGCCGGCCCAGGTGCTCAACACATCGCTCGCCTGGACTTGCGCGCCGGGAAACACTTGCGTGATCGCCGCCAGCAAATAGTCCACCTCCTCGTTGCTGATGTGCGCCTCCTGCGCCAGTGGCTCGTGGTGGTCGAGATCGGTGGTGCCGACCACCGTAGCGCCCTCCCACGGGAACACGAACACCAGCCGGCCATCCGCGGGGTGCATGAAGCTCACGGCGTATGCCACCGGCAAGCGCCATGCGGGCAGCAGCAGGTGACTGCCCCGCAGCGGCCGGATGTGTTCGCCCCGCGCCTGA
>DATCWU010000183.1:0-12188 GCA_036566165.1 Rhodanobacter sp.
GGCGTGTTGCGGCCGGCGCCCTCGATTCGTTCAACAGCTTGGGTACCGCCGGCACCTATCGCTGTTCTTCGGAAAGCGTTTGGGTGCCGTTGCCGGCCCTGTGATCACGCGGATGTCGCCGCCCACTGGCGGCTGGCGGCGCCGACTGACAGACTGGCGCTTCTTTTTACCTTGTATGGTCAGCGTCACTATGGATTTTCCGTTACCCGCGACCCGTGAGCCTTCGATCCTGGTGCGCACGGCCGCCTACCTGCTGGCTGCGGCAGCATTGCTTGCGGTGATCGTGCTGCGTCTGCTGCCGGCGTTGCTGGCGGCCTTGCTGGTGTACGAACTGGTGCGCACCATGACACCGCTGCTGGGTCGGCGCATCTCGGGTGATCGCGCGCGCATGGTCGTGGTAGCGGTGCTGGGCGCGGTGGTGGTCGGGCTGTTGATCGGGTTGATCCTTGGCATCATCAGCTTCTTCCGCAGTGAGCTCGGCAATCCGGAACTGCTCTGGCAAGAGCAACTGATGCCGCTGGTGGAGAAAGCGCGCCAGCAATTGCCGGCGCTGCTGGTCAACAACCTGCCTGACAGCGTGGAGGATTTGCGCGTCGGCGTGGTCGAGCTGGCGCGCAAGCATGCGGTAACGCTGCAACTGGCCGGGCGCGAGGCGGCGCGCATTTTCGTGCACATCATCATTGGCCTGGTCCTGGGTGCCATCGTGGCCCTCAGCCGCACCCGCGCCGCGCAGCAAGTGGGTCCGCTGGCGGCGACGTTGAGCCTGCATTGCGAGCGTCTGGCGCTGGCGTTTCACAACATCGTGTTTGCGCAGATCAAGATTTCCTTGATCAACACCGTGTTCACCGCGATCTTCCTGCTTATTGCGCTGCCGTTGCTGGGGGTGCATGTGCCGTTGGCGAAGACGCTGGTGGTGGTGACCTTCATCGTCGGGCTGTTGCCGGTGGTCGGCAATCTGTTGTCCAACACGGCGGTCACCATTGCTGCGCTGTCCGTGTCCCTGGGCGTGGGCATTGCAGCGCTGGTGTTCCTGATCCTGATCCACAAGCTCGAGTATTTCCTCAATGCGCGCATCGTCGGCACGCAAATCCACGCCCGTGCGTGGGAGCTGCTGATTGCCATGCTGGTGATGGAAGCCGCGTTCGGCTTGGCCGGCGTCATCGCCGCGCCGATCTACTACGCGTACCTGAAGAGCGAGCTGGAAGCAGAACGGCTGATTTGAGGTCCGTTTGCCACCTGCGGATGTGGCGCACTCAGGCCTGGCCAAGGTGTCAACGATGCGTCAGATGCATTACATCGGCGCAGGATTGGTACACACAGTGCGCTGGCATCTGCGCGCAGACTGATGCTGCGCATGGCGGCCAAGCCGACCATGCGCGCCACGGCATTCTTGGCATGGGGCTGGCGCTGTCCATGATCACCACCATCCTGGTGCTGGTGCGGTCTCACCGCGCCCAAAACGGCTCAATGGGTATGCCGGCGCCGCGTGAGCGGCGAAGGTCGGCTGGTGCGCACATTCGCAAGTTATTACGAGATAAGCATTGAGACAAACCCACGTGGACAAGGAACTTTTCTTGAAGTTTCATGCGGGTTGCAAACCAGTTAAGTCATAGTTAAGGTTGGCTGGCGTCAACGTTGCATGAAGGGGCTCACGCAGAAGAAAGCTTTGCGGCCACCAGGCTTGCATGCTCGGCAAACATGCCCGGGTAGCGCATGTTCATACGCTTTTGCGGACAACCACCCATCCGAAAACCAGCAACACTTGAGGAGTGCTACTGATGAATCGCAAGTTCTTGACCTCGGCCATATGCGCCAGCCTGCTCGTGGCGGGTACAGCGTTCGCACAAAACAATCCTGCCCCTGCTGAACAAGCGCAGAGCCAGTCCGCGACGACCAATGCAGACAACCAGTTGTCCAGCAACGCGGAAGAGGGCAGGGCCAAGACACTTGAGTCAGTAACCGTCTCGGGCACCTTGTTGAAGCGGCCCGAATATCAGACGATCGTGCCGGTCCAGGTGGTCAGTATCGAGGCCGACCGCGCCGCCGGTTCGTTCGGTACGGTGGGTCTGCTGCAGTCGACCGCTATCGCCATGGGTTCCACCCAGATCAACAACCAGTTCAGTGGGTTTGTGGTGGGCGGTGGTACCGGCATCCAGACGATCGACCTGCGCGGACTGGGTCCGAATCGCACCCTGGTTCTGCTCGATGGCCAGCGCCCCGGGCCAGCCGGCACGCAGGGGCAGACCGGTTCCGGCTTCGACCTCAACGTCGTGCCCGAAGTCATCTTGGGAAACATCGAGATCGTCAAGGATGGTTCGTCCTCGATCTATGGCTCCGATGCCATTTCCGGCGTGGTCAACCTGATCACCAAAAAACGTATCGACGGCACGCAGCTGGATGCTTTCTGGAGCGTGCCACAGCATGGTGGCGGACAGCAGGTGACCACGTCGCTCGCCACCGGGTTCAACTTCGACAAGGGCAACATCGTGCTCGCGGCGCAGTTCCAGGAACAATTCCCGCTGGCGCTTCGCGATCGCGACTTTCTGAGGTGTTCCAACGATCGGATCTGGGGCACGGATGGACAGCGCATCGACCGCGAGGATCGCTCCATTCTGCAGGGCACCCCGTACGCGGGCTGCAACAACATGTTGCAGAACGAAACGATTTCGTTCTGGACCGGAACCCGCTACGTGCCCTCCAAGGACGGCAGCACCATCGGACCGCTGCCCGGCACGCACCCGGCTCAGCGCGGGTCGTACGCCAACGGTGGTCAGGCGTTTTACGAGGAGGTCCTGAACGCGCCTTTCCAGGATCAGGAATGGGCCATCAACAAGAACCGGAATTCGAGCGCCTACGCGAGCAGCCACTTTACTTTTGGCAATGTGACCTGGGACAACCAGTTGCTGTTCAATCGCCGCGTAACCAACACCAAGGGCTGGCGGCAGTTCTTCCCGGTTGTTGCGCATGACGTGCCGGTGGGCAGTGATGAGGATGCCAGTGCGGCGTTCGGTCTCCCCCCCAGCGGTATCGGTTTGTTTGAGCCGGTGATGCCCTACGTCTCCAACAACCTGGTCACCAACAACTACTACTACCTCAGGAGTGGGCTCAGTGGCGCGTTTGGTGAAAGCAGTTGGGACTGGCAGGCGAATGGCACCTGCAGCCGCAGCAGTGGCTACTACAGTCACATGGGTATCGACTCCCGGCTCAGCGGCGACCTGACTGACGCTGCCAACGAGCAGCCCGGGTTCAGCACCCCGGTCGACTACTTCGACCCCGGTATCCTGGATGGGAGCCGCATGGACGACTTGATCGACGCCGTCGGGCTGCTCACGAGAGGGCACACGACGTACAAACAGAGCACGGTCAACGCTGTGGCGACCGGCGACCTGTTCACCCTGCCGGCGGGTGACGTTTCTGCCGCCGTCGGCGCCGAGTTCCGTCATTATCAGATCGACGACCAACCCGATCCCAACAATGCCGCGGGGTATGAGTGGGGCTTCTCGTCGGCGCAAGTGACCAAGGGTGCCGATAATGTCAGGGAACTGTTTGGCGAGCTTGGTGTGCCCTTGCTGAGTGGAAAGCCCGGCTTCGAGTCGCTGACCGCTGACGTCTCCGCACGGGTGTTCAAGTACCAGAGCGTGGGCGACTGGTCCAGGGTCTGGAAGTACGGCCTGAACTGGCAGATTGTCCCGACGTTTCGCGTCCGTGGCACGATTGGCACTTCCTATCGCGCACCCCAGCTTTACGAGTTGTATCTGGGTAACCAGTCCGGATTCCTGGGCCAGCTGGCCATCGATCCGTGCATCAACTGGCGCGACAGCAACAACGACTTCGTCCGTGCCAACTGTGCCGCCATCGGCATCCCCGAAGACTATTCGGCGGCAAACAATTCGTCCGCCCAGATCTTCAGGGGCGGTGGCAAGGGGTTCCTGAAACCCGAGACTTCCCGGGCCAAGTCGGCTGGTGTGGTATGGACGCCAGCGTTCACCAACCTCAGCCTGGCGCTCGACTACTTTGACTACAACATCCGCGGCGAGATCGGCACGCTCGACGCCCTCGATATCACCACCGGTTGCTACGGTAGTCAGGTTTTCCCCAATGACTTCTGCGGTCTGTTCCATCGCAACCCGGCCGACGCGGCCGGGAATCCGAACATGATCACGGATATCCACGCGACCTTCATCAACATCAACAGGCAGCGCCAACGCGGTTACGACCTGCAGGCGAATTACAGCCAGGATTTCTCGTTCGGGACGATCCGTGCGGATGCCCAGGTGGTGTATACGATCGAGGACGTCACGCAACTGTTCAGCACCGCCGAAGCGAGCGGTTTCGAGAATTCGAACCGTATTGGCTACATCGGCAGTCCGCAGTGGACGGCTCTGCTCCATACCAGCTACAAGCGCGGCGACTGGACCGTTTCCTGGCAGGGGCAGTACTTCAGCTCCACCCGGAACCGGGACCTCTCCGATACGTTGACCTATCAGGGCTACCCGAATGCCGTCCGCGACATCAAAGCCGACTGGCAGCTCCTGCACAACGTGTCGGTCGGGTACGACCGCGACAAATGGAGCGTCATGTTTGGCGTGCGCAACCTGCTCGACGAGGAGCCGGACTTGATCTCCACCGGCGCGGGCACGCGTTACGGCAACACGCCAGCCTTCGCTACGCAGTACGACTGGTTCGGTCGCACGTTCTTTGCGCGGGCAAGCTACAAGTTCTGAGCGCGTAAACCCATAGGCCTTTACCGGAGGCGACATCAAGTCGCCTCCTTTTATGCTGCGCCCAGCACGCGTGCTTGCGCTGCGGGCGACTCGGGGGAGCGGCCGTTTTTCGCCAAGTTCGTTGTTTCCGCTGGTATTACAGTCCTTTTCGGTCTCGCGCGGGCATGCACCGACGGGATGGCGGGGACCCCGAATGCAAATGGAGCAGAGATATGCGACGCACGTTCATGCGGGCTTTGCTTTGCGGCACGTTGGTGACAATTCCGGGCGTGGACCTGGCCCACGCATCCCAGCCCATCCCCATTGAGGATCTGGCACGCGTCCCGGCGCTGCAATCGGTAACCATGAGTCCGGATGGCAAGCACCTTGTCGGCTTGATCCCATCGCCCGGAAACAAGGACGAAACGGCACTGGCCGCCTGGGACGTAAACGCGTTGTCCGCAGGGCCAAAGGTGGTGACTCCCTCCGGCCAGCACATGAAATTCATCGCGGCGTTCGCACTGAAGGCCGACAGGATTCTTGCCGTTGCCCGCCAGGAATGGACGGGGCAGTTGGGTGGCTGCGGCGAGGGCAAGCTGGTTGGCGCGACCGAGACCTTCGTGACCAAGACTTACCTGACCGGCAACGACCAGAAGAAATTCGACGAAGCCTTTGCTGGCAACGCGCCCAAGCTGGGGGTCAGCCGCAACACGGAGATTTGCCTGGAGCTGGCCGGCACTGCGGCGCTGGTCGACATGCTGCCGCTGGACCCGGACAACGTCATCATCCGGCGGCTGGGCGGCGTGAGCCTGATGACGAATTACTACCTCTACAACCTGAGAACCGGGAAGGTGGAGTTGCTGTTCACTGGCAGCACGCGTACCAGCCCGGCCTTGTTCGACGCGCGTACTGGCAAGGTGCTGGTCAAGTCGGAGATCGAGCCGGTTGGCGGCGACTACGAACAACGGTTCCTGATCCTGAACCCCAAGACCGGACAGTTCGAGCTGGAGGCACCCCTGACCACCAAACTGTCCAACCGGCATGAAGTGAGCGTGGTTGGCGTTGACGATGCCACTGGCAAGTATTACGTGTTGACCGACCAGTTTTCGGACCTGGTCCAGGCACACCTGTACGATGCGGTTGCGCACAAGTTTGACCCGGAACCCGCGGTTGCGGACAAGGACTATTCCATCGCCGCCTTGCTGTTCAGCAAACGGCCCGCCAATTTCAACCAGGTAGTGGGCTTTGTCATCGGGGGCTCGTATCCACAGACGGTCTATGTTGACCCGACGCTCAAGGGTATCCAGGCTGGCCTCGAAAAGGCGTTCACCGGGCAGCAGGTCGATATCTCCAGCTATACGGACGATTTCGCCAAAGTGCTGTTTACCACGCAGGGCGCGGGCACTCCGACGGCATACCACCTGCTGCTGGACAAGAAGCGGGTGGCCACCCTGGGCGGCGAACGCCCGTGGATCAAGCCGGGAATGACCGGCGAGCAGAGCTGGGTTTCCTACAAGGCACGCGACGGGGTCGAGATCCCGGCGATCCTCGACCTGCCGGCGGGCTGGAAAAACGGTGACGCACCAGCGCCGGCCATCGTCATGCCGCACGGTGGGCCCTGGGCCCGCGACTACACGGGCTGGGACGCTTCAGGGTGGGTGCCCATGCTCACTTCGCGTGGCTACGCAGTCCTGCGCCCGCAATATCGCGGCTCCCAGGGACTGGGTCGCACACTCTGGCTCGCGGGCGATGCCCAGTGGGGCCTGAAGATGTCCGATGACCTTGACGACGGCGCGGCGTGGCTGGTCGCGCAGCACATCACGAAGCCCGGTGACATCGCCATCTTCGGCTATTCCTACGGCGGCTTTGCGGCGGTGGCTGCGACCGTGCGCTCGCCGTCACCGTACCAGTGCGCGATCGCGGGGGCGCCGGTGGCCGACCTGGGGCGGCTCAACACCTCATGGAGTGACAATCGTCTGCAACGCATCCTGCAGGGCCAGACGGTCAAGGGCATGGATCCGATGAAAAACGCCGACCAGGCGCAGCTCCCGATCATGCTGTTTGATGGCACCCGCGACGTACGGACACCGCCGGCAATCCATGCCCATCCGTTCTACGAGGCCGTCAAGGACAAGGTCACGGCCCAATACCACTGGATCGCCGACATGCCGCACAGCATGCCGTGGTATCCCAGCCAGCAGCGCGAGACGCTCACCCTGATCGAAGGCTTCCTGGCCAAGGACTGTGGGCTGGCTCGACAGTAGCCAGCCCTCTGCTGCCCGATGTCGGTCGGGCGGTGGTGCAGGCATCCGGGAACGTATCCAACCCCGGGTCGCTGCGGTCCCGGGTTGGGGCGCAATGAAAATGGATTGTGGGCGCATCTACAACACATGCCCGGCCCGCGCGTCGCTCACCCGTCGGCCAGCATCGCCTTGATGCGCGCCATATGCGATTCGGCGGTTTCGCGGGTGACCTCCTTGTCGGCTTCCGGGTCCTTGCCTTGCCAGTGCAGGTCGGCCTGCGGCAACTCCTGCAGGAAGCGGCTGGGCTGGTTGGTGTGGGCTTCACCCCAGCGCCTGGTTTTTGCCGACCACGACAGCGTCAGCAGTTCCTTGGCGCGGGTGATGCCGACGTACATGAGCCGCCGTTCTTCCTCGATGCGGCCCTCGTCGATCGCGCCTTCGTGCGGCAGGGTGCCGTCTTCGCAACCGACGATGAAGACGAAACGAAATTCCAGCCCCTTGGCGGCGTGCAGCGTCATCATGCGCACCGCGTTGCCGGGGTCGTCGCGGTCGGCGTGGCTGAGCAGGGCGAGTTGCGAGGTGAGGTCGTTCGCGCTGGCGCCGTGCTTTTGCATGGCGCGAAACCAGTCGGCAAGTTCCTTGAGATTGCCCAACCGGCGCTCGCGCAACGCGGCGTCGCTGGTGCTGGCAATGATTTGCGCGGCGTAGTGCGTGCGTTGCAGGATCGTTTCCACCAGATCGGCGGCGCTCTGATGCAGCGAGGCGCTGCGCAGCTCGTCGAGCAGGCTGGCAAACGCGGCAAGGGCTGCCGCCGGGCGCGGCGTGAGCTGGCGCAGCACGCTGTCGCTGCGCGCGGCGTCCAGCAACGAGCCGTGTCGGGTCTGGGCCATCCGGCCAAGTTTTTCCAGCGTCGTCGCGCCAATCTCGCGCCTAGGCACGTTGACCACGCGCAGGAACGCCGCGTCGTCGCTGGGGTTGGTCAACAGGCGCAGGTAGCACAGCAGGTCTTTGACTTCGGCGCGATCAAGAAAGCTCAGCGCGCCAGTGAGGTGATAGGGAATGCGTGCCAGACGCAGCGCCTTTTCCAGTGGCCGCGCCTGGAAATTGCCGCGATACAGGATCGCGATGTCGTGCCAGCGCGCCTTGTACTTTTGCGCCAGCGTGGCCGCGATGGCGGTGACATGTTCGGCTTCGTGCTCGGCATCCTTGCACTCCAGCACGCGGATCGGCGCACCTTCGGGGTGTTCGCTCCACAGCTTTTTGGTGTGCAGATGCGGGTTGTGCGCGATCAGCGCATTGGCCGCGCGCAGGATGCGCTTGCCGCAGCGGTAGTTCTGTTCCAGCTTGATCACGCGCAGGTTTGGCCAGTCGCGGCCAAGCTGGTCGATGTTTTCGGGATTGGCGCCGCGCCAGGCGTAAATGGACTGGTCATCATCACCTACGCAGGTGATGCCGCCGCGCGCGCCGGTCAGCGCTTTCAGCAAACGGTATTGCGCATCGTTGGTGTCCTGGTATTCGTCCACCAACAGGTAACGCAGGCGTTCGCGCCAGGCATCACGGCACTCCTCGTCGGCTTCCAGGATGCGCAGCGGCAGGCGGATCAGATCGTCGAAGTCCACGGCATTGAATGCGGCCAGACGCTGCTGGTACAGCTCGTAGATCGTCGCCGCCTCCAGCTCGCGGGGACTGCGCGCAGCTGCCAGGGCTTCGGCCGGTGACAAGCCGCTGCTCTTGGCGCCGCTGAGCAGGTTGCGGATGCCATGCAGCACATCGTTTTTCGCCCCTTTCGGCGCCAGCTCCTTGATGATGCCGCTGCTGTCGTCCGCATCCAGCACCGAGAAGCCACGGCGCAATCCGGCGCGGTCATGTTCCAACTGCAGAAACTTCAGCCCCAGCGCGTGGAACGTGCTCACCGTCAACGCTTGCGCCTCTTCGCTGCTGATCAGCGTGGCAACGCGCTCGCGCATCTCGCGCGCGGCCTTGTTGGTGAACGTGATCGCGGCAATTTTCGACGCTGACAGATGTTTGCGGGCAATCAGCCAGGCGATCTTCTGCGTGATCACCGAAGTTTTCCCGGAACCGGCGCCGGCCAGCACCAGCAGCGGGCTGTCGCAATACTCGACGGCGGCCAGCTGTTGCGGATTGAGCGTGGTCAAAAGGGAGTGCACCAACGACGGATGGTGCCCAAGGTTATAGCGCCACCGAGGTCAAACCAAGCGTTGACAATGACGGTGACCGGGCTTCGGCGCACGACCCGCCGCGCTACCATGCGCTCTTGCGTTCTCGATGACGACCCATGGCGAAACTCTATTTTTATTACTCGGCAATGAATGCCGGCAAGACCACGGCGCTGTTGCAAAGTGCCTACAACTATCACGAACGCGGCATGCGCACGCTGATTCTCACGCCCATGCTGGACGATCGCTACGGCGAGGGCGTGGTGGCGTCGCGCATCGGCCTGAAGGCCAATGCGCAGCGGTTTGCGCCGCAGGACAATCTGCTGGATCTGGCCAGCGGCAATATCGCTGCTCACGGCGCACTGCATTGCGTGTTTGTCGATGAGGCGCAGTTCCTGACCAAGGCGCAGGTGTGGCAGATCAGCGACGTCGTCGATCAGCTGCACATCCCGGTATTGGCGTACGGGTTGCGGACGGATTTTCGCGGTGAGTTGTTCGAAGGCAGCAGCTATCTGCTGGCGTGGGCGGACGAGCTGCACGAGATCAAGACGATCTGCCATACCGGGCACAAGGCAACGATGGTGGTGCGCGTGGATGAGCATGGGCGCGCCGTGACCGAGGGTCCGCAGGTTGAGATCGGGGGTAACGACCGCTATGTCTCGGTAAGCCGCGCCGAGTTCAAGAAGATCAACCAGGGCGCCGGTCGCATCGAATTGCAGCAATCGGTGTTGCCGCTGGACGACCCCCGCTGACCACCAGGAACTCACCATGACCGACCCGCATCCGCCCGCCGCTGCCTGGCCGCGACCGTACTGGCATCCCAGCGCCGAGCAGGTCGTGCTGGATTTCTACGTGTTCGGCAAGTTTCCGCCGGAGTTGGTCATCCCGTCGCCGCGTTATGGCAGCCCCGGCCTGCCGGCGGGCGTGACCAGCGAGCGCTTCCAGAATGCGGTGTTGCGCAAGTGGGAAGGCTATCCGCTGGCTGGTGAGCTGGGCCGTATCCTGCGCGAGGAAACCCCCGAGGCGTTCGAGCACGCGCGCATTGCACCCGAGGTGCTGGTGGTGCGTGGGCAGTTGGATGATGCCGCTACGCTGGATTACCTGCGCGACACGCTGGGGGTGCTCGCCGGGTTGCTCGATATTGGCGGCAGCTCGATCCTCGATCCGCAGATGCTGCGGCTGTTCACTGCCGCCGAGTGGCGCGAGCATTACCTGATCAAGGGCGGCGCGCCGGCACGTCATCACGTGCTGATCCTGCATAACGCGGATCCGGGCCACGCGAAACGGTCGTGGGTACGCACGCGCGGCATGCGCAAATTCGGGCGACCGGATCTCAGCATCCACAACGTGCCTGAGCCGGATGTCGACCGCGCCGGCGCGCTGTGCGAGCAGCTCGTCGAGTTGCAATCGCTCGGCGCGCGTTTCGACGCCGGTCAGTCGCTGGCGGTGGATGGCCTGCCTGCCGGCCTGGTCGCCGCGCTCGGTGGTGACATGAGCGACCCGCGTTTCAACAACACCCACGTGGAGTTTCGCTGGCCCGATTGAGCGCGCGCTTGCTCCGGTAGGGAGAGTGTCGTGAGAGCAGGCTGCTGTGGGAAGTGAAGGCGCCGCCTGCGGTGGCGCTCAGCGCTGGCAGTGCGGGCACCAGAACGTGGAGCGCTGCCCCAGCGTGACCTGGCGGATGGCGTGGCCACAGACGTGGCACGCCTCGGCTGCACGAGCGTACACATTCAGTTCGCGGTAGAAGTAACCGGGTATGCCGGTGGGGCTGATGAAGTCACGCAGCGTGGTACCGCCGCGTTCGATGGCCCGGGTCAGCAGCTGTTTCACCTCGGTGGCCAGTCGCGCGTAACGTGCGCGTGCGATGCCGCCAGCGGCGCGGCGCGGGTCGATGCGTGCGGCAAACAACGCTTCGCTGGCGTAGATGTTGCCCACGCCCACCACCACGTGGCTGTCCATCAGGAAGGTCTTGACCGCAGCGACATGCCCACGTGACGCGCGCCACAGCGTGTCGCCGTCAAACGCGCCATCGAGGGGTTCGGGACCAAGCATGGCCAGCAACGGGTGGATTTCGCCGCGCGCCTGCCACAGTAGACAACCAAATCGGCGCGGGTCGGTGAAGCGCAGGATACGGTCGACGTGGTCCGCGGCTTGGTCAAGCGCAATGTCCACGTGGTCGTGTTTGTGCACGGGTGCATCTGCCGGCAACACGCGCAAGGAGCCGGACATGCCCAGGTGCAGCAACGCGCTGCCTGCTGCGGTGTGCAGCAACAGGTACTTCGCGCGGCGCTCCACGGCGTCGATGCGCTGGCCGGGCAGCAGCTCGCTGATCTCGTGCGGAATCGGCCAGCGCAGATCGGGCCGACGCAGGATCACGCCAGTGACGCGGCGGCCAATCACATGCGGCGCGATGCCGCGGCGTGTAGTTTCAACTTCGGGAAGTTCCGGCATGTTCGTCTGATGGAAAGCATGGCGCCACGTCCGGGCGCGGGTTTTTTGATTCGGGGAGTTTGGGCGTCGTGGCAAGCGCGCGCGAGCTGCACCTCATTGTCCGGCCTGGCGCACGGTGCCGGTGGGTGGGCGCGGGCTGAAACGCGCCGGCACCAACGCGATACGCTGGCCGACGCGCACGTAGCGCTGCGCACCGGTGACCACCGTTTCGCCAAACTCCAGCGTTTGGCCGTCCAGCCGGAGGATGGCCTGCGGTGGGTGCAGGCCGATCTTCGCCGGATTGAACTCACTGGCCGCGCGCCAGCTCATGACCGGCGCGGCGGCGGTGTTTGCCAGCTCGGCGAGGCGACCGTCATCGGCCGGTGTCGGCGTGCCATCCACGCGCCACCAGTGCCCGCCGCGCTTTTCGTAGTGCATGGCCGGCATATCGCCGAGGGTCAGCGCGATGGCGCTGATGTGCTCCGGCGCCAGCGCCAGTACGCTGCCCGGGGCGTTGCGGGCGTCGTGTCGCCATTGCCAGCCGGCCAGCGCCAGCAGCGCCACCACGATGACAAGCAGATTCACGCGCTGGCGGGTCGCGCGGCGCACGCTCAGCGCCGCCGCCGGTGCCACAC
>DATCWU010000191.1:0-5239 GCA_036566165.1 Rhodanobacter sp.
CGGTAGATTCAACCACGTAGGGGGTACAACGTGAACCAGATTATGGCATCGCAAATTCAACCGACGTTCGCCGGCCTGTCGGGCATGGCACGGCGCCTGGTGTCCGAGGGCCTGCTGCCCGAGCCGGATGTGCGCAAGGCCATGGTTGACAGCGCCACGCAAAAGTCGTCATTCATGGCGTGGCTGCTGGATCACGAGCTGGTAGACAGCGCCCAGTTGACGCAGGTTGCCTCGGCCGAGTTTGGCATGCCGATGCTGGACGTCAGTGCGCTGAACCCCGCCGCGATGCCGCTGAACCTGCTCAGCGAGAGCTTGATCAGCAAGCACCATGCGTTGCCGCTGTTTGTGCGCGGCAAGCGCTTGTTTGTCGGCATCTTTGATCCGATGCAATCGCACGCGCTGGATGAAATCCGCTTCAACTCCAACTGCACGGTGGAGACGATCCTGGTCGAACGCGGCTCGTTGCTGCGCACGATCGACAGCTCGCTCAGCGCCATGCGCAACGAGATGCCGGTAATGGGCTCGTCGGAGCTGGACGGGCTCGACCTGGAAGTGGCGGACGAGGAGAAGGACTCCACCGGCATCGATACGGCAGCCATCGACGACGCCCCCGTGGTGAAGTTTGTCAACGCCGTGCTGCTGGATGCGATCCGCCGCGGCGCGTCGGACATCCACTTTGAGCCGTTCGAGAGTCAATACCGGATCCGCCTGCGCATGGACGGCATGTTGCGCGCCGTGGCCAGCCCGCCGCTGAAGCTGGCCAACCGCATCTCCGCACGCTTGAAGGTCATGGCGCAGTTGGACATTGCCGAAAAGCGCGTGCCGCAGGATGGGCGCATCAAGCTCAACTTGTCCAAGACGCGGTCCATCGACTTTCGTGTGAGCTCGCTGCCGACGCTGTTTGGCGAAAAGATTGTGTTGCGTATCCTGGATGGCTCGTCCGCCAAAATGGGCATCGAGAGGCTGGGCTACGAGCCGGATCAGCAAAAACTCTACGTCGACGCGATCCACCAGCCGTACGGCATGGTGCTGGTGACCGGGCCTACCGGCTCGGGCAAGACGGTGTCGCTGTACACCGGGTTGAACATGCTTAACACCGACGAGCGCAATATTTCCACGGTGGAAGACCCGGTGGAAATCCGCGTGGAGGGTATCAACCAGGTGCAGCAAAACGTGAAGCGCGGCATGACGTTTGCCAGTGCGTTGCGTTCGTTCCTGCGTCAGGACCCGGATGTGATCATGGTCGGCGAAATTCGCGACCTGGAAACTGCCGAAATCGCGATCAAGGCGGCCCAGACCGGCCACATGGTGTTGTCCACGCTGCACACCAACGACGCCGCGCAAACCGTGGCCCGTCTGATGAACATGGGCATCGCGCCGTACAACATCACCTCGTCGGTCACGTTGATCATCGCCCAGCGCCTGGCGCGCCGGCTGCACGACTGCAAGAAGCCGATTGACCTGCCACCGGAAGTATTGCTCAAGGCCGGATTTACCCAGGCGGATATCGACGCGGGCCTGACCCTGTACGAAGCTGGCGGTTGCTCGGGCTGCAATGAGGGTTACAAGGGACGTGTAGGTATCTACGAGGTCATGCCGATGCTGGAAGAGATCCAGCGCGTGATTCTGAAAGGTGGCAATGCGCTGGAAATTTCCGATGTGGCCCGCGCCGCCGGCATCAACGATTTGCGTGCGTCAGCGCTGCTCAAGGTCAAGCACGGCCTGACCAGCTTGACCGAAATTGACCGCGTGACCACCGATTGAGGCGCGCTCCGTGACTCTCGGCGCGCCCAACTTGCGCGCAGTGCCACGGTTTGCGCCGCAGGAAGTAGCATAGAGTTGTACTTGAGCCTGCGTGCCGCGCCGTTGTGCACGGGCACGGACTGAACCATTGGGGAGGGAGTTGCGAATGGCTACGGCTACTGCAAGCACCAACAAGGCGCGGGCGCTGGGCGCGCAACGCGCTGAGGTCAGCCGTCTGACCACGTACGACTGGGTAGCTCTGGACAAGCGCGGCAAGCGCATGAAGGGCGACATGCCGGCGAAGAATGCCTTGCTGGTCAAGGCCGAACTGCGCCGCCAGGGCATGAACCCGCAAACCGTGCGGGAACGCGCCAAGCCGCTGTTCGGCTCCACCGGCAGTACGGTCAAGCCAGGTGACGTAGCCATCTTCAGCCGCCAGATCGCCACCATGATGGCGTCCGGCGTGCCCATGGTGCAGGCGTTCGACATCATTGCCGACGGCCAGAAAAACATCCGCTTCAAGAACATCCTGCTCGACGTCAAGCAGAGCATCGAAGGCGGCTCGTCACTGCACGAAGCGCTCGGCCGCTACCCGGTGCAGTTTGACGAGCTGTACTGCAACCTGGTGCACGCGGGTGAAACCTCCGGTGTGCTGGATACGGTGCTGGACACGGTAGCCACCTACAAGGAGCGCACCGAGGGCATCAAGAAAAAGATCAAGAAGGCGTTGTTCTATCCCATGATGGTGCTGGCCGTCGTGTTTCTGGTCGTGCTCATCATGCTGCTGTTTGTGGTGCCGGTGTTTTCCAAGACGTTCCGGGATGCCGGTGCCGACTTGCCAGCGCCCACGCAGCTACTGGTGACTGCGTCGACGTTCATGCAGAGCTACTGGTGGGTGGTGATTGGTGCCGTTGTCATCGGCATTGCCTCGTTCATTTTCTTCAAGAAGCGCTCCCTGAAATTTGCCCACTTCCTGGATCGTGCAGCCTTGAAGATGCCGGTGATGGGTGACATCGTGCGCAACTCGGCCATTGCCCGTTTCGCGCGCACGCTGGGCGTTACGTTCCACGCCGGTGTGCCGTTGGTGGAAGCGCTGGAAGCCGTCGCCGGTGCCACCGGCAGCTCCGTGTATAGCGCCGCGGTGCTGCAGATGCGCGATGACATTTCCGTTGGCCACCAACTGCAACTGGCCATGAAGCAAACCGGCCTGTTTCCGAACATGGTGGTGCAGATGACCGCCATCGGTGAGGAATCCGGCGCGCTGGACAACATGCTGTTCAAGGTGGCGGAGTTCTTTGAAGAGGAAGTGAGCAACGCGGTGGACACTCTTTCCACCCTGCTCGAACCCATCATCATGGTCGTGCTCGGCAGCCTGGTAGGCGGCATGGTGATTGCCCTGTACCTGCCCATCTTCAAACTCGCCGGAACGTTCTGAAGGCCCCTCCGCCATCGGGGGAGGGGTTGGGGGAGAGGGTTTGCCGAAAGTCAATGCGCCGCAACCCGCCATTACCTACTGCGACTTTGGCGACGGCCAAACGGCTGCGCGATTCCGCCACGGATGCCGAGCGCAACCTCTGGTATCACCTGCGGACTGGTCGTCTCCAAGGCCTCCGGTTTCGCCGCCAGCACCCGCTGCCACCCTACGTTGTGGATTTTTATTGCCGCGCGTGCCGATTGGTTGTCGAACTCGATGGTTCGCAACACGCGCCGGAATTGGACGCACCGCGAACCAAGGCGCTGGAGCGCAAAGGATTGCTTGTCGTGCGGTTTTGGGACAATCAAGTATTGGTTGAAACCGATGCGGTACTCGAAGCGATTTTGCACGCCGCGCGCAATCGAACCCTCTCCCCAACCCCTCCCCCGGCGGGGGAGGGGCTCTCACATTATCGGTGACCCATGCTCGAACTCCCGCTCGCACTATCCATCATCTTCGCCGGCGTACTGGGCTTGCTGGTGGGCAGCTTCCTCAATGTGGTGATCTTGCGCGTGCCCACGCGCATGGCCGCCGAATGGCAGCGCGAAGCACGCGACATTCTGGGGCTGGAGGCCGATCCCACGCCGCTGCCGCCGGGCATCGTGCGCGTGCCATCGCATTGCATGCACTGCCAGCATCCGCTGTCGCCACTGGACAACATTCCGGTGTTCAGTTGGCTGTGGCTGCGCGGCCGCTGTCGCTATTGCCAGGCAAGCATCTCCGCCCAGTACCCGTTGGTGGAACTGCTCAGCGGCGTGCTGTGCATGGTGATCGTGTGGAAGTTTGGCCCGACCTGGGCGGCGCTGGCCGGGTTGGCCTTGACGTGGACCTTGATTGCCCTTGCCGGCATCGATCTGCGCACGCAGTTGTTGCCCGACCAACTGACCTTGCCGCTGCTGTGGCTGGGCCTGGTCCTGGCGCTGCTACCCGTTTTTGTCAGCGCCCCGGCGGCGATCAGCGGCGGCGCCATCGGCTACCTCAGCCTGTGGAGCGTGTACTGGATATTCAAGCTGCTCACCGGCAAGGAAGGCATGGGCCACGGCGATTTCAAACTGCTGGCCGCGCTGGGCGCGTGGATGGGGCCAGTGGCGCTGCTGCCGATCATCCTGTTGTCCTCACTCATCGGCGCGCTGGTGGGTGGCGCAATGATCATGTGGCGCCGGCATGATGCGCAGATACCGATCCCGTTTGGCCCGTTCATCGCGGCGGCAGGCTGGGTGTGGTTTGTCGCCGGTGACGGCCTGCTGCAGACCTATCTGCGGCTGAGTGGTTTGCAGTGACCACTGCGGCAATGACGGTGGCCCTGACCGGCGGTATCGCCGCTGGCAAAAGTGCGGTGACGCGGCGCTTTCAGGCGCTTGGTGTTCCCGTGCACGACGCCGATGTAGCCGCGCGCGCGGTGGTCGAGCCGGGCACCGACGGATTGCAGGCCGTGGTCGACGCGTTCGGTGGCAGCGTGCTGGACGCCGCCGGTCGACTCGATCGCCCCGCCATGCGCCAGCGCGTGTTTGCCGATGCCGACGCGCGCCGGGCGCTGGAGGCAATCATCCATCCGCGCGTGCGCGAGTGGTTGCGCGAGCGTGCCACGCGCGAGGTCGCCGCCTACTGCATCATTGCCATCCCGTTGCTGGTGGAAAATATCGCCCACTATCGCTGGGTTGATCGGGTGCTGGTGGTCGACGCTGCGGAATCCCTCCAGCTTTCTCGTTTGATGACCCGCGATGGCATCGACCGGACCCTCGCCCGCCAGATGCTGGCCCAGCAAAGCAGCCGCGCCCAGCGCCTGGCCATCGCCGATGACGTGATCGACAACAGCGGCGACGAAACCGCACTCGATGCGGCGGTGACCGCGCTGCACCAACGCTACCTGGCGTGTGTTGCCGCGCGCGGCTGATGCCGTGCGTCTCGTAGGAGCCCGCTCGCGGGCGATGCTCTCCCGGCTTTCTGGATGCCCCGCCAGCATCGCCCGCGAGCGGGCTCCTACGAGCCGCACGGCATCAGCCGCGCGCGGCAACACACGCC
>DATCWU010000197.1:0-16982 GCA_036566165.1 Rhodanobacter sp.
GGCACGATAGACGGTGTGGCCGCCACATGCGTTGAACTGGCACTGGCCAGCGCGCTGACGTTTGGCGTTGTGTCTTGCGTCGCCACCATGCGCTCGACATCGTTTGGGGGCTGGCCGAGCATCAACGTCGCTACGGCGACACTCGCGGCAATGGCTCCGCCTGCCGACCAGCGCAGCCAGCGGCGATGGCGAACAGCCATGACCGGTAGCGCTTCACGCTCAATCGCCGCGCCGACGCGCGCGGCAAAATCAGCACTGGCAAACGATGGGAAGTGTTCACGCAAGCCGTCACGCACCAGGTGGTAGCGTGACCATGCCTGCTGCAGTGCCAGGTCATGATCAAGCCGCCGCAGCAGAAAACGCAATTCGTGCGGAGACAGCTCACCATCGACGCCGGCAGAAAGGGCCTCAAACGATTCTTTGTTCATGTGCGCCTGGCTCATGCCTGATCCTCGCGGTCCGACAACAGCGGCCGCAGCTTTTCGTCAATCGCCTCACGTGCCCGGAAAATGCGTGAGCGTACGGTACCAATCGGGCAGTCCATCGCATGTGCGATTTCATCGTAGCTGAGGCCGTCCACTTCGCGCAGGGTGATCGCCGTGCGCAATTCCTCAGGCAAAGCTTGGACAGTGGAAAACACGGATTGTTCAATTTCCTGGCGCATCATTTCATGCTCGGGCGTCGCGTTGTCCTGCATGCGCTCGGCACTCGCCGTGAACGCGGCATCGTCGACGTCCACATCATCGGCGGGCGGTCGCCGGCTCATCGCCACCAGGTGATTCTTGGCCGTATTCACCGCGATCTTGTACAGCCATGTATAAAACGCACTGTCGCCGCGAAACGCGTCTATGGCACGCCACGCGCGAATGAAAGACTCTTGGGCAATATCCTCGCACTCGGCGTGATTCCTGACGTAGCGCGAAACCAGACCAATCACCCGGTGCTGGTACTTGCGCACCAACAGATCGAACGCCCGCTTGTCACCACGTTGCACGCGCTCGACCAACGCACGATCAAGCTCGTTTTCGCCCATGCGGGCCGTATCCATCGTCAATGCCGTCATCCGCTGCGAAACTGGAAAAGGACCGGGGCGCTACGCTCAGACCGCAGCCACGGATTGAGGTTCAGGCTACCGTGTTTTCCCTGCACCAGCGATAACGCACGCGATGCCAAACACGCGTAACGGGTTACCTTCATGGGGCTATCCGATCCCGCTTCAAGCCGGTTGAGCGATCCGCATTTCAAGCAGGCGCTCGCGTTCTGCCAGCAACGAGCCAAAGCTGACTGGCTGCAGCGGACGCGCAAACAAGTAGCCTTGCAACTCGTCACAATGCTCGGCACGCAGAAATTGCAGGTGTTGTTCGGTCTCCACGCCTTCGGCCACCACCGTGCGATTCAGTCGGTGCGCCATCTCGATGGTAGCGCGCACGATAGCCTCGTCATCCGGGTCGACGCCTATATTGCTTACGAAGCTTTGATCCACCTTGATGCGGTCGGCCGGCAGGCGACGCAGATAATCCAGCGATGCCGCACCGGTACCAAAATCGTCGATGGCCAGGCGGCAACCCAGCTTGTGCAAGGCGTGCAGATTTTCAATCAGGTTCGGTGCCGTCTTGATGCTGATGCTCTCGGTAATCTCCAGCTCGAGCAAGGTGGGATCCAGCCCGGTGTCGCGTAGCGCGTTGGTGACAGTACTCAGCAGCGTGGGTTCCATCAACTGTACTGCAGACAAATTCACCCCCAGGCGCAAACCCAGCTTATAACGTTCCTCCCATTCCCGTGCCTGGCGGCATGCTGTACGCAGCACCCACTCGCCAATGGAAACGATCAGCCCGGTCTCTTCGGCCAGGGGAATGAACGCGGCCGGGCTGACCAGTCCCAACTCCGGGTGTTCCCAGCGCACCAGCGCTTCCATGCCGACGATATCCTCGCTCTCAGTGTTCACCTGCGGCTGATACACCACACGCAACTCGCCATTGCTCTCGGCATGACGCAAACGTGCGCGCAAGGCCATGCCGTGTTCGCGCGCATATTCCGGGCTGACCTCGTACACGTGGAAGTTGTTGCGGCCCAGGTGCTTTGCCGCATACATCGCCTCGTCCGCGTGCTTGACCAACGCCTCGATATCGCTTGCGTCATCCGGGAAAAAGCTGATACCGATGGACGCGGTAAGCTGCAACTTGGTACCGTCATCGAGATACAACGGGGGTGCCATGGATTGCACGATCTTTTCCGCAACACGCGACACGTCATCATTCTTTACGATATGCCGCAGCACCACGGTGAACTCGTCTCCCGCATACCGGGCCACCGTATCGGACGCGCGGATGCTGCTGCCCAGTCGTCGCGCAACCAGGCGCAACACCTCGTCGCCGGCGGCGTGGCCATACGTGTCGTTGACCGTCTTGAAATGGTCCAGGTCGACAAACAGCACCGCGAAGCATTCACCGTTGCGGACCGCTTCACGCAGAATCGCGGCGAGTCTGTCGTTGAACAGCAGCCGGTTGGGCAACCCGGTCAACGTGTCCACGAGCCCTTCGGCACGGCCCTGTTCACGCGTGCGGTGCAACTCGATCTCTTGCGCAAAGCGGGCAGCCGCGCAGCGCAGTACCGGTTCCACAACGGCCATGTCGGAGATCTCACGATGGCGCCCCGCCAGGAGCGCGCCAATCACGGTTTTTCGCTCGTCAAACAAGGGCAAACCGACAAACGCGGACAGTGCGAGTTGTTGCAAGAGCGGTTCGGCAGACACCAGACGCTGGGCACCGGACGGATACAACATCGTCTCGCCACTCAACACCAGCTGCAGGGACGTCCGCAACGGCAGTGGCGACCATTTCAGCTCCTGGCCGTTCCAGTGCTGCAGCAATTGCACAGGGCCGTCGGTGGCGCCGTCGTAAGCGGACCAGATGGCGAGATAGTCCAGCTTCAATCCATCAACCAGAACGTGCGCGGCGGCCTGTTGGGTATCCATGCCAGTACCCGGCGCAAACAATAGCGAGACCAGAGACAACGCCGCCGCCGCACTGACGTCGACGACACCATCACCACGGAAAGCCACAAACAATGCGGGTCGGCCGAGGTACTGGATCCGGCGCACACTGGCAGCCCCACTCTCCATGCCCAGCGTTGACTTGCGTGTGCACGGGTGCCATACGCCATCCGCGGCTGCAAGTGCGGCGTCGGTCGTGATCGTGGCAAACCGCAACACGGCCGCCAGAGGCGCGCCGATCAACTGCGTCTCGTGCAGGTGACCATGCCCACCAGCTGCCGGACTGACCTTGAGCACGCAAAGCGACTGAGGATCGACCAGCAGCCATTCGCCGGCTCCGCCCGGAGTCGCCTGGTAGTGATCGAGCATTGCCAAGTCGTCCACGCGACCCGCCGGAACCGGCGGCGCCCCGACCTGCGCGCGCTGACATTGCCGCCACCGTGGTATCAACTCGGTAGCGATCTGACTGGCATGCAGCCATGCCGCCACATCCTCCGGCAAGCTGCCTGGCGACAAGGGTGCATCGTCGGCCAGCACCGCAACCAGCGGTACCGCCGACGCGAACGGTAACTGGCGCAGCTGCGCGCAACATTCGTGCGCCTGCAGTTCGCTGCCTGCAAGTACCACGACCACCAATTCCAGCCCGGTCTGCCGCTGCAACAGGATCCTGGCGTGCGCCACATCGCGTGCGCTGTGGATCGGTGTGCAATCGGCCTGATCCAGGGCGTCGAACAACAGCCGACGCAATTCGCGTTGTGCGGCAACCACCAGAACGCCGTTGCCGGTATGCATCTCAGCCCTCGACCAGCCAGCGGCCATCGCGCATGCGCAGATGCCGCGGGCTGGAGTTGTTGTAGCGTAAATGGACGGCCAGATCGCCGAGGTGTTCAACCAGTGCGGCTGGTGGACTTACCAGCACCACGCGGCGCAGATGTTCCGTGGGCTCCCGCGCCAGTCGACGCAGCAGCGCGGAGTCAGCGGCGCTCAGTGGCAGCTCCAGCCCCACCAGGAAATACACGCCGAAATGCAGGCTTTGATGCACATGGCGCAATGCGCTGCCAAACCGTTGGCAGTCCGGAAAGCGCGCGTGGACATCGCGCAAACTGCTCAGACCGGACACTGGCTCCCACAGATAAACAGCCTGGCCAGTACGCCGCGCCAGCGCCCGGAACTGCGCGATGGTCACCCGGATATCCTCGCTGTCGAGCACCACCAGACCGCTGGACGCTCCCAGAATGCGGGCAAACACGTCGTTGCCAGCCTGCGTTGCCATCAGTGACGTCACGGAACTCATCGGCCGCGGTTTCCTGTGTTGCCTGCACTCGATCACGGTGATTCGATGTAGCCAAGCCCTGGTACCTACCGCTGCACAACGGACAATAGGGCCTGTCAACGGCACTATTATGCTGAACGGTACCCCAATTTACTGCCAATTGCGGCATCTCTGCGTGCCCTGCGCGGTCATCCAGCAGCGGTGCGGCCTCGCCAACGCCGCCGCGCGTGGCATGGCGACAGGTTGGCCGCGGGCATCTCGCAATCACGGCACGAGGACAGTATGGTTCAAGGCTCTTCCCGCCAGCCGTATACGCCATGTTTGAAGGACTGCGTTTCAACCACTGGAAGACCAGCATCAGCGACGACGCGATCGTCACGTTGACGCTGGACCGCGCCGACCGCGGCGTCAACGCCATCTCCAGGGCCGTACTGGACGAGTTGGCGCAGCTTGTCGAGCGCCTGGCCATCGAAAATCCCGCCGGCTTGATCATCCACTCGGCGAAAGCCAACGGATTCGCGGTAGGCGCGGACATCAAGGAATTTGTCGCCTATGCGCACGAGGGTTCGGTGCTGGAAAATATCGAACACGGGCAACGCGTGTATGCCTCGCTGTCCAGATTGCGCTGCCCTACCGTGGCTGCGATCCAGGGCGCGTGCATGGGGGGTGGCACCGAACTGGCTCTGGCATGTCACCAGCGTATAGCCGCCGACGACGGCAATACGCGCATTGCTTTGCCTGAAGTCATGCTCGGCATCCATCCCGGGTGGGGTGGCACGGCGCGGCTGCCGTATTTGATCGGCGCCACCGATGCGTTGTCATTGATGCTCAACGGCAACTCGCTGTCCGCCCGACGCGCGTTGACGCTGGGCCTGGTCGACCGTTTGGCGCGCCCCGAAGAATTGCTGGGTGAAGCGCGGCAGTTGTTACGCCACCCGCAGGTCCGGCCACTCACGCGGCGTGGCAAGGTGTGGCTTGGCAATACCTGGATCGCGCGGCAGATCCTCGCGCCGGTCATCCGCAAGCGGACTGCCGCCAAGGTACGCAAGGACCACTACCCCGCGCCATTCGCGCTCATCGATGTGTGGCAACACGGCGGTCGCAACATCCAGCGCCGGTTGCGGCTGGAAGCGCGTTCAGTCGCACGGCTGGCGCAGACGCCCGCAGCGCAGAATTTGATCCGCATTTTCTTTCTGCGCGAGCGCTTGAAGAATCAGGGCAGCGGGGTCGACGCGCAGATCAAGCGCGTGCATGTGGTGGGCGCCGGGGTCATGGGCGGCGATATTGCGGCCTGGTGCGCACTGCGCGGGTTTGATGTCACCCTGAATGACCGTGGCATGCAATACATCCAGCCGGCACTGGACCGCGCACGACAGCTGTACGAAAAAAAGTTGAAGACGGCCGACAAGGTGGAAGCTGCCATCCATCGTTTGCGCGCCGATCCCGATGGCACCGGCAGCAACGATGCCGACCTTGCACTCGAGGCGATTTACGAAGACGGCAGCGCCAAACGCGAGCTGTATGCGCGGCTGGAACCGCAACTGCGCGCGAACGATATCCTCGCCAGCAACACCTCCAGCATTCCGCTGGACGAATTGCGCTCCGGCCTGATCCGCCCGCAAAATTTCCTCGGCCTGCACTTCTTCAATCCGGTGGCACAAATGCCACTGGTGGAAGTGGTGCGTCACGACCAACTGGACAGTGCCATCGAGAAGCGTGCGCTGGCGCTGTGCAAAGCGTTGGGCAAATTGCCAGTCGCAGTCAAGGGTACCCCGGGCTTTCTGGTCAACCGCATCCTGATGCCGTACCTGCTTGAGGCCATGCGGCTGTTTGCAGACGGCGTCCCCGGGCCCGTGCTGGATCGGGAGGCACGGCAGTTCGGCATGCCGATGGGGCCAATCGAATTGGCGGACACGGTCGGCCTGGACGTGTGCGCATCAGTGGGGCGTGAACTGGCTCCCTTCCTGGGATTGCAATTGCCGGCGGGGCTGGATGCCAAACCCGAAACAGGCAAGCGTGGCAAGAAAGACGGCCAGGGCCTGTACACGTGGGCGGAGGGCAAGCCGCAAAAGCCGGCGCTGGACAAGGATTATGTGCCACCGCCGGATTTGCAGGCACGGATGATCCTGCCGATGATCAACGAAGCGGTCGCATGCCTGGCCGACGGAGTGGTGGATGATGCCGACCTGCTTGATGCCGGCGTGATCTTCGGTACCGGCTTCGCGCCGTTCCGCGGCGGTCCGATCACCTATGTGCGCAACGAAGGCGCCGCCAAGGTGAAGCAGCAACTGGAACAACTGGCGCGACTTTACGGCGAGCGCTTTACGCCCAAAAACGGCTGGGACCATCCGGCGCTGACGCAGGAGCGCAACCCCCAGGAGCCGTAAGCCGTCCGGCGTCGCGGTTCACCACATCAAATCGTCCGGCACGCCGTCATCGGCCGCAGCCTTGACCTCTGCCGGATCGACCAGCAACGCCAGGTGATGTGGGTCGATCGCCTGCACCTGGCGGGCAACGTCACCCGTCACCAGCAGATAGCGTCCACCCTGCTGCACCACACCGAGCCGCCCGGCATTGAGCGCAAGCAACTGTGCGGCGTCAACGTACACACGGCGGATTTTGCCGGCGTATTCAAAATTGCGCGGCTGATCGGCGTCGGCCTTGTTCAAGGTATTGCCGGCCAAAAGCTGCTGGATTTTCGCCTTGCGCTCACGGCGCAGTCGCGCTTGCTCGGCGAGCTCTTGTTCCAACTGCCTGCGCTCCCGTGCCTGGGTCTGCGCACGTAGCGCATACGCCTTGGCCAGATCCATCTCACCGGCTGCCGCGGATCGTCGCGGTGCCCGTTGCGATTTACCCGTCTTGCGCGCGGGGGTTCCCGCCGCCGCTGCAGCCGGCCGCGGTTCGCGATGGACAGATTTGACAATGCCGCTTTTCAGCAGCTGATCACGCAATGAATCGACCATGCGGGGTCCCGGCTCGGTGAAAACAACAGATCAGTAATGGGGCGGCGGTGGCTCACCGTGCGGATCATCCGCCTGCGCCAGCCGCAATGACGCCAGCTCGCGGCGCAGATCGCGCAGCGTGCGTTCCAATGCAGCCATGCGCAGCGACTGGTCCGCATCGGCGTCTGCCAGGGCGCGCACCGTGTGCTCCACGAACGTGAGCTTGATCTCCAGCTCCGTCACGCGTTCCTCGACAGTCCCGGTCATGAGTGACTCTGCACGCTGCGACCACGGCCAATGCCGTAGTACGCAAGGCCGGCCTGTTCCACCGCAGTGGGCACGTACAGATTGCGCCCGTCAAACACGGCTGGCTCCTTGAGCCTGCCGCGGATGTGAGCAAAATCCGGGCTGCGAAACGCCTTCCACTCGGTAACCACGGCCAGCACATCGGCGCCATCCAGTGCTTCGTCGGCGTCCGCACACAACACCAGATCGGCACGTTCGCCATAGATGCGATGAGCCTCGGCCATGGCTTGCGGATCAAATGCGCGCACCCGCGCGCCCGCGCGCCACAGGGATTCCATCAGATGGCGACTGGGCGCCTCGCGCATGTCATCGGTGTTTGGCTTGAACGACAGACCCCAGACCGCCACCGTGCGTCCGCGCACCTCGCCAGCGAAGTGCCGGACGATCAACTCGAACAGCTTGTCCTTTTGCCGACCATTGACCGCCTCGACCGCGCTCAGCAACTGGGCCGCGTAGCCGTGGGTGCGCGCGATATGTTCCAGCGCCTTTACATCCTTGGGGAAACAGGAACCGCCGTAACCGGCGCCGGGGTAGATGAAGTGATAGCCAATGCGCGGATCGGCACCAATGCCCTGACGTACCAGTTCGACGTCGGCGCCCACGCGTTCGGCAATATTCGCCATTTCGTTCATGAAGCTGATCTTGGTGGCGAGCATCGCGTTGGCGGCGTACTTGGTCAACTCGGCCGAGCGCTCGTCCATCACCACCATGCGCTCGTGATTGCGATTGAACGGCGCGTAGAGTCGACGCAACACGGTAACTGCGCGCTCACTGGAAGCGCCCACAATGATGCGTTCCGGACGCAAGCAGTCTTCGACGGCGGCGCCCTCTTTCAAAAACTCCGGATTGGACACCACATCGAACACCACGCTCGCGCGGCGCGCATGCAACCCCGCACCGATCGCAGTGCGCACGGCATCGGCGGTGCCAACCGGCACAGTGGACTTGTTGACGATGACCGCCGTGTGCTCCAGCTGCCGCCCGATGGTGTCGGCCACCGCCACTACATAGCTGAGATCGGCACTACCGTCCTCATCCGGTGGTGTGCCCACGGCGATGAAGATAACCTCCCCATGCGCAATGGCGGTGCTTGCATCAGTCGTGAACTCCAGCCGTCCGGCGGCATGGTTGCGCTGCACGATGGCCTCCAGACCAGGCTCGTAAATCGGCATTTCGCCCCGCTCGAGGCGCGCGACCTTGTTTGCATCCACGTCGACACACAGCACGTGATTGCCCATCTCGGCGAGGCACGCGCCTGTCACCAACCCCACATAACCCACACCAAAAATGCTGACCTTCATCATCGCCGAAAGTATTCCTCTGGATACGTGCTCATTGTAGCCGGGCCACCGACCGAAGCCGCCCGTACCGCGCTGTCAGGCACACCTCTCCGCTGGGTCGGACCGGCCTGCTTCACGTTTGCCACTTTCCTTGCCACAACGCAAAAAGGGCGCGACTGACATCGCGCCCTTTGTTTTGTTGCCTCGGTACGGCGAAATTACTTGCCAGCAGGCGCGGCACCAGCCGGCGTCGGGCCAGTCTTGACCAGGGTAATGTCGAAGATCAACGTCTGGTTCGGTTCCATCGGCGGCTGTGGCTCTGCGCCATAGGCCAGCGCCGCGGGAATGAACAATTTGTAATGACCGCCAACCTGCATCAGCTGCAGACCTTCGCGGAAACCCGGGATGACGTTGGCCACGGGGATCGAAGCCGGGCCCGGTGGATTGTGTTTGGCGGAGGCATCGAAGACCTGTCCATCAATGAACTGGCCGGTGTAGTTGATTTCCACCGTGTCGTTCGGACCCGGGCGAGCGCCGGTGCCCGCCGTGATGACTTGATACTGCAAACCGGAAGCCGTCGTCTTGACACCGGGTGCGGATTTGTTCTTGGCCAGGAAAGCGTCACCCTCAGCCTTGTTCTTGGTAGCGATCTTGGCTCGCTCGGCCTTGTACTTGGCCTGCAACTTGGCCATGAACGGCTCCATGACCTTCTTCGCTTCCTCGTCCGTCATCGTCGGTTTCTGCCCGCTCAGAGCGGCCTTGACCGCATTGGCCACGGCAGTCGCATCCAGTTCTTCGCGCATGATCGGCTGAATCTGGGATGCCATCTGATACCCGACAACATAACTGACCTTGGCCTTGTCAATGGTCCCTGTGGTGGCGGTCTGAGCACAGACGCCTGCCGTCATGCCCAACGCCACGGCCATGGTGGCCACCATCAGCGTGGGACGCAGAAAATGCTTCATTCGAAACTTCCTCGTAATGTGGATGGATCGGTACGGCAGTCGAGCCCCTGCGGGCAGGCTCCGTATTGTGCTGTGCTTGTAACGACTTGGCAACGACATTCAACTGCGACCGCCAGCCGCGGTAAAGGTTCACGACAGGTACCGGCGGCGCGTCAACCGGACTCGTCACCCGGCGGACCCGCACCGTCCAGAGTCTCCTTCAAGGCGGCTTGCAGGCGCGCGTGTACATGGACGAGGCTGCGCCACAGCACAATCGCCAGGGTTATGCCCACCAGCAACAGTGACAACACCACTCCCCGTCGCGGCAGGATCGTTGCACCCAGCGCCCCCACGAGCATTGCCAGTGCCAACAGTGCGCCAAGCGGAATGACGCGCGCCAGGACCTGACGTATCGCATGTGTATAGGCGCCAGCAAATCGCTCACGAATACCCAGTTCGGCCAGCAGCATGCCCAACGCCTCGGACTTGCGGTACACCGCGATCAACATCGGCAGCGACAGGAACAAGGCACCAGCCCAAATCAGGGTGTGGCGCCAATCCCGGTTGATGCCAAGCCCGGAAAACCAGCTCCAGCTGTGCTGATTGATGTACGCGCCAATCATGAACAGCGTGATCACCAGCAAGACATTGATGGCGATATGCCAGAACAAACGCCGGAAAATCGCCGCGATTGCGGCGTTCTCGTTGACGGGCTTGAGGTTTTCCAGCCAGCCCGCGTAACTGGCGGCAAGCAGTTTGACCGAGCGTGGTGTCCAGCGCCGTAAGCCGTTCGTCAAGGCACCCGATGAGCGCACCAGGTATGGCGACGTGGCCATGCAGATCACCGATACGGCAACGGCAATGGGATACACAAAATTGCTGATCACGCCCAGGGACAAACCAAGCGCGGCGATCACGAATGAAAACTCGCCGATCTGCGCCATCCCCAGCCCGGAGCGCAGTGCCGTGCGCGGATCATGCCCGACGACAAATATGCCGAGACTGCAAATCGCGGTCTTGCCGAGGATGACCACCAAGGCAATCAACAGCGCCGGCACCGCGTATTGGAGTACCAACTGCGGATCAATCTGCAGGCCGATGGCCACGAAGAACAGGGCCGCAAACATGTCGCGCAGCGGCTCGATCAGGTGCAGCACGCGGCTGACGCAATGCGCTTCGGCGACCACCGCACCCGCGAGAAATGCCCCCAGGGCCACGCTGAAACCCATCCATGCTGCCAGCAAACTCGCCCCGAAACAAATACCGAGCACGCTGATCAACAGCGTTTCATCGCGCCCGAACCCGGCTACGTAATCCACCAGTCGCGGCAATATCAGCAAGCCGAGGATCATGCCGACAACCACGAACAAACCCAGATGGCCAATAAGTGTCAGCGCCGGGCCAGTCTGCACCGCGCCGCTGATCGACACGGCGGTCAACAACGTGAGCATGATGATCGCCAGCATGTCTTCAGCCACCAGCAAGCCCACGACCAACTGCGCAAACGGCTGGTGTTGCTGGTGGCGCTCGGCAAGCATGCGCGTGGCGACCATCGTTGAAGACAACGAGATGATCGCGCCGATGAACAACGCGTCCATGCCATTCCAGCCGAACAAGCGCCCGATGCTCATTCCCAGCCAGAGCATCGTGGCGACTTCGACCACCGCCACGCCCAGCATGCCGACGCCGACCTCACGCAACTTGCGCACACTGAACTCCAACCCGAGCGTGTACATCAGCAGCACTACGCCAAGGTTGGACATGTCTTCAATCGTGCGCGGGTCGGCTACCAACATGCCCGGCGTATGCGGGCCGATCACTATGCCGACCAGAATGTAGCCGAGCAGTACTGGTTGCCGCAGGCGCTGAAACACGATCGTGGTGGCGCCAGCAACCAACATCACCATCGCCAAGTCGCGGATGAAACCGATTTCGTTCATGCCGCTCCGTAGTCAGACACGATCGTCACTGCCTGCAGCTTAAACGATGACTCCCCGGCGCAACCAGCCGAACCCGGCACCAGCGCACAGTCCGCAACGCCGGGCCCAATGCGGTACGGCACTGCTCCGGCAGGTCCCGCCGTTGAGAAAAGGCTTGACGGACATGCACTGCACACCTATTCTTCCGGGCTTCCAGCGGCGGGGCCATAGCTCAGCTGGGAGAGCGCCTGCATGGCATGCAGGAGGTCGGCGGTTCGATCCCGCCTGGCTCCACCAACTTGTTTGTCCCCATCGTCTAGAGGCCTAGGACACCACCCTTTCACGGTGGACACCGGGGTTCGAATCCCCGTGGGGACGCCAGGTTCGGTCGCAGTCGCAGTGACGTGCGGAAGCGGTACAGCGTCAAGTTGCAATCCATGTGGAGCGGTAGTTCAGCTGGTTAGAATGCTGGCCTGTCACGCCGGAGGTCACGGGTTCGAGTCCCGTCCGCTCCGCCACCATGGATTGGCCGCAACCAGGTAGCTGGCTGCGGGCCCTGTGCCGCATAACCAAGCGCAGACAAAGGTGCCCGGCACAGCAGTGCCCGGGCTTGTGCGCATTGCCGCCAGGTCACGGCTCGCGTAGCGGTGCTGGCGTCTCGACCATCAACGTATCCACACCGTGACCTTGCTCGCGCAAATACTCCAGCCAGCGCGAAAGGAAGCTGTTCATGCGCAGGCGATGTTGCAACACGCTGCGCGCCGCGGGAAACGGCCCGAGGATTTGCCACAAGTGGCGCCCAGGGTGGCAATGCAGCGCTTCGGTCAGGCGTGCGTCGGTGTACACGCGTAGTTGCGCGGACGGCGCCGGCACGCCGGTACACGTATCGACAAAGTCATACGTCAGCTCCAGTTCCAGCGTATAGGGGTGACGTTCCTGCACGCGCAAACGGACATCCAGTTCATCCCCAACAACGGAAATGTAGGATCCCGCGGCAAGCCGTTGCGGTGCAAACAGCTGCGCCAGACGCTGATGATTTTCGGCATACAAACCCATGAGGAAGCTGAAGCGCCCCGGCAAAAACCTGGATGGATTTTCAGCGGCGACAATCATTGCGATAAAGAACTCCCCGTACCGTGGTGCAACTAGAACATCGTTCGCTCGATGCCGAAACGGTCAAAGATCTTGCTGGCAATTTCTTCGATCGAGACATGCGTGGTATTGAGACTGGGAATGCCCGATTGCTGCAACAGACGTTCTGCCTGCCGCAACTCCCAGCGACATTGCTCGAGCGTGGCATACCGACTGCCCGCGCGTCGCTGTTCACGAATCTGCGCCAGACGCTCCGGCTCGATCATCAAACCGTACAGGCGATCCTTGTAAGGACGCAGGCGTGCCGGCAATTCGAGCTTTTCCAGATCCTCGTCCGTAAGCGGATAATTGGCGGCGCTGACGCCGTAATGCAAGGCCATGTACAGGCAGGTTGGTGTCTTCCCCGAGCGCGACACGCCTACCAGGATCAGGTCCGCGTCGGCGTAGTCAACGTCGATGCCATCGTCGTGTGAAAGTGCGTAGTTCGTCGCGTTGATACGCGCCTCGTACTTGTCAAAGTCCACGACACCGTGCGACCGGTTGACCGCCCCTGAACGCCGCGTACCAAGCTCGCCTTCCAGTGGCCCGATGAACGGGGCAAACACATCCATCATCAACGCGCCGCTGGCGGCGACGATGTCGCACAGCGCGCGATCGGCCATGGTGTTGACCACGATGGGGCGCTGCCCGCTCTGCGCATAACGCGTCTTGATCCGCAGCGCCGCCGCTTCCGCTTTCACCGGATTGTCCGTAAACGGCAGACGGTGCTTGTCAAATTGCACGCCCTCGAACTGGGCCAGAATGCTGTTACCGATGGTTTCGGCAGTGATACCGGTAGAATCGGAGATGTAATAGACAGTACGACGCATAGCGCGGGTTCGCCCAATCAACAACAATAACGCGCACCTTAGCTCAAGGAAGAACATGGTCGTTACTCGTACCACACGTACCCGGACCGGCCCGCACCACAATCGTCCTGCGCGGCAAACAGCTTCTTGTGCTGTCCGTCATGGACGGCGGACAATACCCAGTTTGCAATGATGCAATCGTGCGGACAGCGGCTACGTCAGGTTCGCGCCTGCGTCTGCGCTCCGTGCAACAGCCTTTTTCACCTTCCAGGAGACTCCCTTGAACGATCTGGTGCTTTGGCTCGATCAGCTGCGCATGACTGACCTGGGCCGGGTCGGCGGCAAGAATGCGTCGCTGGGCGAAATGATTGGCAACCTGACCAAGCTTGGGGTCTCCGTGCCCGGCGGATTTGCCACCACGGCCGAGGCATTCCAGGCGTACCTGGAAAAAAGCGGCCTGGCGCAACGCATCCAGCAACGCTTGGCCACGCTGGACGTGGAAGACGTTGGCACGCTGACCGCTGCCGGCCACGAAATTCGCGAATGGATCGTGCAGACGGCGCTGCCGGACGAACTCGAACAGGCCATCCGCGCGGCCTACACCAAACTGTGCCAGGACGCCGGTGCCGTCGATATCGCGGTTGCCGTGCGCTCGTCGGCTACGGCCGAGGACTTGCCCGATGCATCGTTTGCCGGTCAGCAGGAAACCTATCTCAACGTCGTCGGTATCGAGGACGTGCTGCTGAAGGTGAAAGAAGTCTTTGCCTCGCTGTACAACGATCGTGCCATCGCCTATCGCGTGCATCAAGGCTACAAGCACGAAGAAGTGTTTCTGTCCGCTGGCGTGCAGCTGATGGTGCGCTCGGACATCGGCGCTGCCGGTGTGCTGTTCACGCTGGACACCGAATCAGGCTTCCGCGACGTGGTGTTTGTGACCGGCAGCTACGGCCTGGGGGAAATGGTCGTGCAAGGTGCAGTCAATCCCGATGAGTTTTACGTGTTCAAGCCCACGTTGAATGCCGGCAAGCCGGCCGTGCTTCGACGCACACTCGGCACCAAGCAATTGCGCATGGTGTACTCGGCTGCGCCGGGCGAGCGGGTGAAGACCGAGAACACTCCCGACGACTTGCGCCACCATTTCTGCATCACCGATGACGAGGTGCAGGATCTGGCGCGGCAGTCGCTGATCATCGAAAAACACTACGGTCGGCCGATGGACATCGAGTGGGCCAAGGACGGCCGCACCGGCAAGCTGTACATCGTGCAGGCGCGCCCGGAAACCGTGAAGTCACGTGACCACGCCACCCATCTGGAGCGTTTCCACCTTGGCACGAAAGGCAAGGTGCTGGTGACCGGCCGTTCGATTGGACAGAAGATTGGCGCCGGCAAGGCGCGCGTGGTCCGCTCGCTGGCCGACATGCACAAGGTGCAGCCAGGTGACGTGCTGATTGCCGACATGACGGATCCGGACTGGGAGCCGGTGATGAAACGCGCTTCGGCCATTGTCACCAACCGCGGCGGCCGCACCTGTCACGCCGCAATCATCGCCCGGGAGCTCGGGGTGCCGGCGGTGGTCGGCACCGGCGACGGCATGAGTCGCGTTCCCGACGGCGCCGAGGTCACCGTGTCCTGCGCCGAAGGCGACACTGGCACGATCTACGAGGGCATTTTGCCCTTCGAGCGCATCACGGCCGACCTCGGGGCGATGCCCGAGGCCCCGCTGAAAGTCATGATGAATGTGGGCAACCCCGAACGCGCCTTCGATTTCGCCATGTTGCCGAATGCCGGTATCGGCCTCGCGCGACTGGAAATGATCATCGCCAGCCATATCGGAGTGCATCCCAACGCTCTGCTGCAGTACGACCGGCAGGACGCCGACATCAAGGCGAAAATCGACGAACGCATTGCCGGCTATGCCGATCCGGTGAGCTTCTATGTCGATCGTCTGGTCGAGGGCATCGCCACCATCGCCGCCTCGGTGTACCCGAAGCCGGTGATCGTGCGCCTGTCCGATTTCAAGTCCAACGAATACGCCAACCTGCTCGGCGGCGCCCGTTACGAGCCGCATGAGGAAAACCCGATGCTCGGCTTCCGCGGGGCCAGCCGCTACGTCGACCCGGCGTTCACCGCGGCGTTCGGGCTTGAGTGCCGCGCGGTCAAACGTGTGCGTGAGGTGATGGGGCTGGTCAATGTATGGGTGATGATCCCGTTCGTGCGCACCTTGGACGAGGCACGCAAGGTTATCGAAACCTTGGGAAAAAATGGCCTCAAGCGCGGCGAGCACGACTTGAAGGTCGTCATGATGTGCGAGATTCCTTCCAACGCGCTGCTGGCCGATGAATTCCTCGACATCTTCGACGGCTTCTCGATCGGCTCCAACGACCTCACCCAGCTCACGCTCGGGCTGGATCGTGATTCCAGCATCGTTGCCGGTCTGTTCGACGAGCGCAATCCGGCGGTTAAAAAGCTGCTGGCGATGGCGATAAACACCGCACGGGCCAAGGGCAAGTACATCGGCATTTGCGGTCAGGGTCCAAGCGATCATCCGGACCTTGCCGAGTGGCTGATGGAGCAAGGTATCGAGTCGCTGTCGCTGAACCCGGACACCGTCGTGGACACCTGGCTGCGGCTGGCCAGGAAAAAGGCTGGCTGAAAACGCCTCACGCCAAGCCGGACAAATGCGGTGGCCACGCTTGTCTCGCCACAGGCCACCGCGTAAACTTGCCGGCTCGCGCCGACTCGCGACCCACTCGGAGAGGTGGCAGAGTGGTCGAATGTACCTGACTCGAAATCAGGCGTACGTGAAAGCGTACCGAGGGTTCGAATCCCTCCCTCTCCGCCAGAAACAAGCAACGCCCCGTCTGGGGCGTTTCTTGTTGCTGAAGGGGACGCTGGGTAAGAACCCACTTGGGTACTCGACACATCCCTGTGTCTCGCCCTGCGGGCCAGCGGCGGCGCCGCTGTTCGCTTCGGCCTCCTGCCGCCGCAGTCGACGAATTCGCCCGGAGCGAATTCGGACAGCCGCAGGCTGGCCCCGCAGCGCGCAGCGCGAAGGGGTGAGGCCCATGGATGGGCCGAACAATCCCTCCCTCTCCGCCAGCAGTACCAAGGCCTCCCGGTAATGGGATGTCTTTTCATTTCCGGCCGGCTTTCACCCCATCATAAAAGTCGCCGCAAAGATCGGACGCGTGGCCCAGGTCGTCGACTTACTCGCGTTTGTGAATCGGCAGGCGGCCACCGCAGCCACCCGCGGCCCACGCTGACCGCACCCGGCCAAACTGCTTTGCACCCACGTTGCACATCCGGCATGCTGCACGCATTCGTTTAGCTGACCACCATGATTGAATTCGGACACGGCACTCACGTCGGCCTGCGGCGCACACGCA
>DATCWU010000203.1:0-11025 GCA_036566165.1 Rhodanobacter sp.
GCCGCGTGCAGGACGGCGTCCCGGGAATGGTCCGGGGCCTGATGCGCACTCGCTGCGCCCGACTGGCGTACCCGTTTGCTGAAGGCCTCCGCGTGCAAGCATCGTTGAAACCATGGCAATCGTGGACCCTTTCGATTCTGCTTGCGTTGATTCCCTTGTCGCTGTCGATTGATCAACGCATCAAGGCTCTGCCGGTTGCGTCGGCGTTCATTGCCGGGCTGTGGTTTGTCACCACCAGCGCGCTAACGCGGCGCAGCTACGGGTATGCGCGGCTGGTCATCGCAGCGGCGCTGTTGGGACTCGGCTTCATCACGCTGAATGTACTGATCCACCAACTCGGCTGGCGGCCGATGGACCGCGCCGCACACATCTTGCTGTATCTGCTGATCGGCGCCGCATTCACCAAGGCGCTGCGCCTGCCTGTGCTCTGGGGTGGTCTCAGCCTGAGTACCATCGCGCTCGGTACCGTGTGCCTGGTGCAGCGTTACAGCCAAGGCATCGAACGCGCCTACGGGCTCAGTGGCGGCCCGTCGGCATCCATCGAGTTCGCCACGCTCCTGTTGGGGCTGTCGCTGGTGGCCTTGGCGCGACTGATGGACAAGCGCGCCGGCAACGCCGAGCGATTACTGCACATCTCGGCGATGGCGTTTGGCATGTATGGCGCGCTGCTGACCCAAAGTCGTGGCCCGCTGCTGGCGTTCGCCCCGGCGTTCGCGCTGCTGGTGTTGCTGTATGCACGACGCAGCGGCCATTGGCGCGTAGGGATACTGCTGATTGCTGGTGCGTGTGTCGGTGCCACGCTGGCGACGTTCACCCTGCACGACGAGATGACGGGACGTTTCGCGGCCATCGGGCCGGAAGTGGCAACGTTTGATCAGCACCACGACGCGTACGGCGCCGTACGTGAGCGTCTGGAGATGTGGCGTACCGCCGGGCGTGCCATCGCTGCGCATCCACTGGCCGGCATCGGCATCGGCGAGTTCAGCGGGTATGTGGACGGGGAGATTGCCGCCGGTCGCAGCAACCCCTCTATTGATCGCTACAACCAGCCGCACAACGAATATCTGGAAGCGGCGGCCACTGGTGGCATTCCCGGCCTGCTGGTGCTGCTGGCAACGTTCCTGCTGCCGCTGGCCTATTTCGCCCGCCACGTGCGCGACGTCGACGAGGCAGTGGTCATGCCAGCCTGCACGGGCCTGGCGGTGGTTGTCTTCTACATGCTGTGCGCGCTCACCGACAGTGTCTTTTACCGGGTGACGCCACAGTCGTTCTACTTTTTTTTCGTGCTGGGCATGGCCTTGCTGATCGCGCGACAGCGGTCAGCATCCGGCGCCATCGAGGGCGGCCAGGTGCGCACGAACCCGCGTCAGCCACTCCCCTAGGCCGGGTCTCCCGCCCGCGCCCGCGCCAACGCACGAATCGTCGGCTGCGGCGTTGTCAGCCATGCACGCAGATCCGGCGGAGCCTGCGCAAAGCCAGCCAGGTGCTGGCTCACGCCCCACTGACAGCGCACCAGCTGCCGCTCCCTGGTGTCGCGCAGGATGTGGTCGTTGGGATTGTCACGCACGTCGTGTTTGCGGGTCGGGTGATACAGATGCATGGCCAAAGCACTGAAGCGCACGTCGCGTCGCAGCAGCCCGGCTTGAAACGCACGCAGGGCAAGTTCGGTGTCTTCCCGCCCCCAGCCAACCATCGCCTCGTTAAAGCCGTTGATGCGCAGCAAATCATCCCGCCAGAACGCCATGTTGCAACTCTTGATACCGCCCCGGCGCCGGCCCGGGCGGGTGGTCCAGTACGCCAGCGCCGGCATGCGCAACGTATGCCGACGGCGCTCGATGCCACGCGAAAAGAACCTCGGCATGGCAGCGGGTCGTTTGCCATCCAGCATGCTGGCGGCCAGCGGCGCATTGCTCAACACGCGCGAACCCTGGACAAAGCAGCCACGGCGCGCAAACGTACGATGGTCGGCAATGAAGTGACGTTCGACGACCATGTCGCCATCCAGCAGCACGAGATAATCCCCTTGTGCAGCCGCGATCGCGCAATTGCGCGCGCGACTCATGCGCGCCCCTTCGTCCGGCTGCCACAGGTGCACCAGACGGGTCGGATAGTCACACGCCATGCGCAGCAGCAAGTCGCGGGTGGCAGACCGCGATCCGTCGTCAGTGACGATGACCTCGTACGGCAATTCGGTTTGCGCAGCCAGCGCACGCAATGCCAGCTCCAGCGCCTGCGGCCAGTTGTAGGTGATGACAGCGATACTGATGCGCATGTCCCGGCGGGTATGGCTTGTCGCCGTGAACATCAGCGCCCCCTCCGGGCTTGCGCCAGCAAGCGGGGCGCGCGCTCCCCGCACCCCGGCCCCAAAGCTGGTTTGTCGGCGTAACGACGCATCAGCATCATGGAGTGCGCCTGGTCGGTGCGTTCCACGCGCGCGGGTCGCGGCGAGCGCCAGTCGCACTCGCGCACACGCCCGGCGGCGTTGCGGGTCGGCAAGTAACCCTTGCGCTTGCCGGCACGCCGCAGCCAGACACCACACCGTTGTTCGCCACCAGCCAGCAAGGATCGCGGATTGCACCGGGGCCATCCGGTGCCTGCCGCGCCCACGCGGCGGGCACCGACAACGCCGATGCCCGGCACCATTGCAGCAGATCGCCGGTACGGATCGCGGCGCAACCATGCTCAACCGTGTCCCGCACTGCGTCACCCGGTAGGGGCCGCGCAAGCAGCCCGAGGGGAATGCTGCACATGCTTCGGGCGGCTCGCACCATCACTTACCCCCAAAACGTTGCCACGCGACGTGATGTTCCACGGCCTCGCTGGCGCATGTCGCCCACGTCGCCTTCGCACTATAACGAACTGCGCCAACGGTGCGCAGCAATCACGCGCGTAGCGGACGTGCGCCACCGACGATCAGCTAGAATCCGGCGCATGTCGACCCTGCCCCTGAGCCTCGCTGTCATCACCCACAACGAGGCGCTGACCATTGCCCGGTGTCTGGACAGTGTGCCGTTTGCGGCCGACAAGCTGGTGCTCGACAGCGGTAGCGACGACGCCACGGTGGCGATTGCCCTGGCGCACGGCGCGCGGGTCGTGCAGCACGAATGGCCCGGCTTTGGCGCGCAGCGCAACTTTGCCAGCGCGCAATGCCGGCACGACTGGATTCTGGTGCTGGACGCCGATGAATATCTCAGCCCGGCACTGGCGGCCGAACTTGCGGCCCGGTTGCCCGCCTTGATGGCCAGCGAGGTCCCGGCTGTCTATCTGCGCCGACGCACGATCTACATGGGCGCGCCCATGCGTTGGTACCGGCCCGCCGTGGGCGAGAAACTGGCGCGGCTGTATCACCGCCAGCGCGCCCGCTGGAGCGACGCGCGGGTGCACGAAGCGCTGATTTTCGACGGCAGTGCACCGATGTTCCACGCGCCGTTCGAGCACGCCAACAACCCGACCCTGGTACACAAGCAGCTCAAGGTGCTGCGCTACGCGGAGTTGAAGTGCCGTGACTGGCGCGACCAGCGCAAACCGGCGCGCATGTGGCAGACCCCGTTCGTGTTCGCGCTGGCGTTCGTCAAGGACTATTTCCTGCGCCTGGCGTTCATGGATGGCTGGCGCGGCTTCGTGATCGCGCACACGGCCGCGAGCTACGCGAGCTACAAACGCCTGCGCTACTACGAGATGCTGCACAACCCCGATTCGATCGACGCCGCAGCCAGTGCGCTGCAACAACACAGCATTGACCGTTGAGGCAACGCTGCAGTTGCCAATGCCTGCGTTGTACGCCATCGGCATCATGCCGAACCTCGCACCGCTGCACGCTGCAGGCTAATCTGCACGTTGCTGCACGTTTCCCGACAGGTCTCCACCCCAAGTGAAAAAGCATTATCTGCTGTACGGCTCCGAGCGTTATGCGCTGGCCATCCTGCGGCCGGTGCAGACGGCCATCCGTGCCCGCGGCGATGAAGCCGCCTGGTTCTTTGACGGCCCGGGCGCCGAGGATCTGGTCGCCGGCGAGCGCCTGCTCAGCGTTGCCGAAGTGCGCGCGTGGCAACCCATTGCGGTGATCACGCCCAGCAACGCGGTACCGCATTTCTTTCCCGGCGTGAAAGTGGAGACCTTCCACGGCTTCGACGCCGGCAAACCACGACATATCTACATCCGCGGCTTCTTCGACCTGTATTGCACCACGGGCCCGCGTGACACCGCGCAGTTCCAGACCATCGCCGACCGGCTTGGCCACTTCACGGTGACGGAAACCGGCTGGCCCAAGCTCGACCCGTTCATGCGTGACAATGCCGGCGCGCTGCCACCAGTGCGCGAGCCACCGGTGATCCTGTACCACTCCACCTTTTCCCCGGCGTGGAGTGCGGCGGACATCCTGTATGAGGAAGTGCGGCGCCTGTCGCGCACCGGCCGTTGGCGCTGGATCGTCACCTTTCACCCCAAGATGAACGCAGACACGCGTGCCCGCTATCAGGCACTGCAGAATGAGTACCTGACCTTCGCGGAAAACGACAACATCCTCGAACTGTTCGCACAGGTCGACATGATGTGCTCGGACACCTCCTCCGCGCTCAACGAATTCCTGCTCACGGGCAAGCCCGTCGTGACCTTCAAGAACCGTCGACCCGGCCCGCAACTGATCGACATCGACGACCCGGCGCAATTCGAGGGCGCCATCGAACGCGCGCTGCAGCGCCCACCGCAGTTGCTGCAAGCCATCCGCGAGTACGCCGACGCGATCCATCCGTACCGCGATGGGCGTTCCAGCGAACGCGTGCTGCAGGCTATCGATGCTTTCATTGCCAGCGGGGCGCGGAACAGGAAACGCAAGCCGCTCAACCTGTGGCGCAAATTGAAGATCCGCCGGCGCGTCGGGTATTGGGGTGCGGCGTAACACGCTGACACGCAAGCACATGCGACCGGCAGCGGCCCGCGCGCAGGGCGCCGGAACGGCTGCAGACAAGCCTTGCGGCGGATTCGTGCGCGGGGCAGGTGACTGATCCTGCTCATGGCGCAGTGGCCGCCCCGTGCTTGAAACCGTGTTGCACGGACCGCCCCAACTGCACATCCGCCGACGCGTCCAGCGTTGTCGCCGGCATGCGCAGGCTAGAATTCACCTCACCAGCCGGAGTCCTCGCGTGCCTGCCACCCCCTACAGTCGTTCCGAACAATTGCGCGCCGTGTGGCCGTGGCTGCCGTTATGGGCGCTGGTGGCACTGCTGGCGATTTTCTCGCATGGACCCATGCCGCTGTATTCCACGCGCACCCTGGCCGTGGCCTGGGAAATGTGGACGCATGGGCACTGGCTGGTGCCGTATATCAATGGCGAGCCATACAGCGAAAAGGCGCCGCTGCTGTTCTGGCTGATTCACGCCGGCTGGTTCGTGTTTGGCGTCAGTGACATCTGGCCGCGCGTGCTCGAGGTGTTGTTTGGTGGCACGCAACTGGTGTTGATCGCCTTGCTGGCGCGGCGGCTGTTTCCGCACAGCCCGTGGGTGGGCAAGGCCGCACCATGGATGTTGCTCGCGCTCGGCTTCGCGTTTCTGTTCGGCTTGCAGATCATGTACGACGTGCTGCTGGCGGTGTGGACGCTGGCGGCACTGCTGTGCCTCACCGCCACGCCGCGGCGCGCCGAACCACGCTGGCTGCTGTTCGGCTTGTGCATCGGGCTCGGGCTGTTGACCAAGGGGCCGGTGATGCTGTTGCACGTCGTGTTCCCCTGGCTGCTTGGCCCGCTGTGGAACACGTGGGCCGATCAGCACCGCGCGCGCTGGTACGGTCGCGGCGTGCTGGCCGTGCTGCTCGGTGGCGCGATGCTGCTGGCGTGGGCGCTGCCAGCCGGTTTCAACGGCGGCGAGGCGTATCGACAACGGCTGTTTTTCACGCAGACGGCCGGGCGTGTGGTCAAGGCGTTTGATCATGCGCGACCGTGGTACTGGTATGTGCCGGCTTTGCCGCTGGTGCTGTTTCCGTTCAGCGGCTGGCCGCGCGTCTGGGTGGCCCTGGCGACGCTGCGTCGGCCGTTGACTCCGGGCGTGCGGTTTGCGCTGTGCTGGCTGCTGCCGGTGTTCGTGACGTTTTCGCTGATCAGCGGCAAGCAACTGTACTATCCGCTGCCCGAATTCGGCGGCGCCGTGCTGCTGATGGCTGGCGCCATCGTCGCCCTGCGCGAGCGGCAGCCGACCCTGGCGCACAGCCACTGGCTTGGTACGTGGCCGCTTGGCGTCTCGGGCATGGTGTTTGCCGTGTTCCTGTTTGTGCTGCCGCTACTGGTAACCGGCAACCATCTGCACGGCGAATGGCTGGACGCCGCCGCGCCATACAGCCGCTACTTCAGCATGATTTTCCTGTTGCTTGGCGCCCTGTTGTTGCTGCGCGGCCGTGGCGAGCTGCGCCGGCTGGCCGTTGCCGGGTTGATCGGGGCGCTGGCACTCAACACGCTGTTCACCCTCACGCTGTGGCCGCGTTACGACCTTACCCCCACGGTGCGGCTGGTACAGGCCGCCGATCACAGTGACCGGCCCGTAGCTTATCTGGGCAATTACGCCGGTCAGTTCCATTTTGCCGGGCGCCTGCAACATCCGATCACGGAACTTACCGAGGGCGAGATGCTGCAGAACTTTGCCCGCGACCACCCCGACGGCTTGATCGTGACGCATCCGGGCAGCCTCAACGCCAACGATCTGCGCTATTCCCTGCTGGTGCAGCCGTTCCGCTCCTCCTGGATCGTGGTGTGGTCCGCGCCATCGCTGGCCGCGCTGCATACCGGTCGTGCACCGGCCGAGCCCAGTTTGCCGACGCATGTCTATCCGGATACCGAAGGCCGGGGCACGCAGCCGTGACCACGCCCCGGATCGCCGACCTGCGCCAGCAGTGCGGTGGTCCGCGTGACGGCGCATTGCTGCGTTTCGCGCTTGCCAACGCGTTGCGCGCCGCGGGTGACCTGCCCGCGGCGATCGAGCAGTTCCGGCATGCCGTAGTGTTTGATCCACTGTATTCGGCAGCGTGGAAACTGCTCGGCACCAGCTGTCTGGCTGCCGGCCAGCACGCCGCCGCGGCGGAGGCATGGCGCTGCGGCATTGACGCCGCCACCCAGCGCGGTGACAAACAGGCAGAAAAGGAAATGACCGTGTTCCTGCGGCGCCTGGAAAAATCCAAGCCGTGACCAGACCTGTGGGAGCGATGCAGTCGCTCCCACCAAGGCGACCTGTCGCTACCGACGCCCCCGGTCGTAAGGACTGGGACGGTCCATCGCGGTATAGCGTTTGTACTGCCACTGATACTGCGTGAACGCCAGTTCGACACAATCCTGCACACCGCGATTCAGCGCCGCACAAGCGACATCCAGGTCACTGTCCGCCACACCGGCAGGCGCCGGCAACACATGGATGCGATAGCCCGCGCCGCGCGGCAAACGTTCGGCAAAGGCAAACAGCACGCAGGCGCCAGTGCGTGCCGCCAGGCGCGGCAGCAGCACCATGGTCAGGGCCTCCCGACCAAAGAACGGCGCGAACCGGCCCTCGCCCTCGCGTGGCTTTTGATCCGGCAAAATGCCGACCGTGCCGCCGCCCGCGAGACGCTTGTACAACGTCCGCACGCCAGCCCCATCGGCACGCACCTGCGTGGGCGCCAGCGCCCCGCGCACCTTGCGCAACAAGCCCTCGAGTGCGGCGACGTGCGGTGGTCGATACAGGATCGCCATCGGTGTCTTGCGGCACAACCAGTAGTTGAGCACCTCCCAGCAACCGAGATGCGGCGCGGCAATGATCACCCCGCTGCGCGCCGCCAGTGCCGCATCGAGCAACGCTTCGCCGCGTACTTCCCGCACCAGATCGAGTGCGCGCGTGGCGCCGCCGCCCCAGATCCTGGCCATTTCGCTGGCCGACTTCCCGCATTCGCGCGCCACCGCGTGCAACAACGCGGCGTGTTCAGCCGCCGTGGCCTGCGGCCGCGCAATGCGCAAGTTGGTATCCATATGCCGTACGGAAGACGTGCGTCGCCACAGCATCAGGTGGCCCACACCGGCGCCGACCGCATGCACTGCACGCAGTGGCAACCAGGAAACCAGACGCATTGACCAGTAGATCAGACGGATGTCGAGACGCATGCACACAGTGTACGGGACAGCCCGCCGTACGGCGGCGACACCGCAGCCGCCACCTTCCATCTTTCGCCGCACTGCGCATAGCCGTAAGCTGCGTGCTTCGTAGCTGCGAATTGTCCATGATTGCCCTGATTCAGCGCGTCTTGTCCGCACACGTCGACGTCGATGGCGCAACGCTCGGCGCCATTGGTCGCGGCCTGGTGGCGCTGGTGGCGGTACAACCCGATGACGGCGAAGTGCAGACCCGGCGCATGCTGCAACGCCTACTGGGTTATCGGGTATTCGCCGATGCTGCCGGGCGCATGAACCGCTCGCTGACCGACACCGCTGGCGGCTTGCTGCTGATCAGCCAGTTCACGCTGGCAGCCGACACCCGCTCCGGCATGCGCCCCAGCTTCACCAGCGCGGGCACGCCGGAACACGCCCGCGAGTGGTTCGACCGCCTGCTGGTGCTGGCCCGCGCCGGGCATCCACAGGTGGAAACCGGGCGCTTTGGCGCCCATATGGAAGTGCACCTGGTGAACGACGGACCAGTCACGTTCTGGCTCGATACCAGGTGAACCGCTTGCCAGCGCCCGTGCATCGCGCCGGTACACGGCAGTTCACACGAGATCGTGATATTGGCGCGGTTTTTGCGTACCACGACAAGCGCACTTTTCACTTGAAAACTGGTCAAAAAAGCAGCACATCACTATACTGATCGGTTCTTGAACCCCGCGGTGGTCGGTGAATGAATAGCAGAGCTCCCAACGAGCAACAGTCGGAAATCAAAGCCCTGATCTCCAAAGGTCTGGAACAGGGTTACCTGACCTATGCCGAGATCAACGACCACCTGCCGGACGATGTCGTCGACCCGGAACAGATCGAAGACATCATGGCCGTGCTCAAGGGCGTCGGCATTGAGGTGCAGGACGCCGCGCCCGACACCGACACCATTGTCGACGGCGCCGCGCCGGGCACGACCACGGGCGACGACGATGCGGCGGCGGAAGAAGCCGTGGCCTTGCTGTCCGCCGTGGACGCTGAAGTCGGCCGCACCACCGACCCGGTACGCATGTACATGCGCGAGATGGGCACGGTCGAACTGCTCACGCGCGAGGGCGAGATCGTCATCGCCAAGCGCATCGAGGAAGGCCTGGGTCAGGTGCAGACTGCATTGGCCAGTTTCCCGCTGACCATCGAACTGCTGCTGGAAGAGTACGACCAGCATCTGGATGGCAAGCGCCGCCTGAGCGAGATCCTGGCCGGCTTCCTCGACCTGGAAGAAGCCGCCGACCTGGCCCGCAAGGAAGCAGAGATCGCGCGCAAGGAACGCGAAGCCGCCGCTGCGCTGCTGCCCGAGCCGGAAGCTGGCGAAGACGACGAGTCCGAGGACGAGGAAGCCACCGAAGAAGAGGAAGAAGCCGGCCCGACCGGTCCGGACCCGGCCGAGGTCAAGCGTCGCATGGAGCTGCTGCGTAGCTACTACGCCAAGTTCCAGAGCGCCGCACCGAAAGCGACCAGCATCACCGACAAGAAAATCGTCAAGCTGCGCGACAAGATGGCCGAGGAGTTCCTCAAGCTCAAACTGCCGTCGGCGCTGATCGACGGCTTCGTGCGCAAGCTGCGCGAAGTCGTCAACAACATCCGCCACCACGAACGTGCGCTGATGGACATCTGCATCAAGCAGGTAAAGATGCCCAAGGCCGAGTTCCTGAAGACGTTCCCCAGCAACGAGGGCAACCCCGAGTGGGCGGCCGAACTCAGTCGCAAGCGGCAAAAGTGGACGCCCAACCTCAGAGCCCACCGCGAAGCGATCGACGCCGAGCAGGAGAAGCTTGCCGCCATCGAGCGCAAGCTGTTCCTGCCGTTGATCGACATCAAGGAAATCAACCGCGCGATGGCCAGCGGCGAGCGCCGCGCGCGCATCGCCAAGAAGGAAATGGTCGAAGCCAACCTGCGTCTGGTCATTTCCATCGCCAAGAAATACACCAACCGCGGGCTGCAATTCCTCGACCTGATCCAGGAGGGCAACATCGGCCTGATGAAGGCCGTGGACAAGTTTGAATACCGCCGTGGTTACAAATTCTCCACCTATGCCACCTGGTGGATTCGGCAGGCGATCACCCGTTCCATCGCCGACCAGGCGCGCACGATCCGCATCCCGGTGCACATGATCGAGACGATCAACAAGCTCAACCGCATCAGCCGCCAGATGCTGCAGCAATACGGCCGTGAGGCGACGCCGGACGAGTTGGCCAAGGCCATGGAAATGCCCGAGGACAAGATTCGCAAGGTGCTGAAGATTGCCAAGGAACCCATCTCGATGGAAACCCCGATCGGCGACGACGAGGATTCCCACCTGGGCGACTTCATCGAGGACGGCAACGCCAGCTCGCCGGTCGATTCGGCCACCGAGACCGGCCTGATGGAAACCGTGCGCGACGTGCTGGCCGGGCTCACCCCGCGCGAAGCGAAAGTGCTGCGCATGCGCTTCGGCATCGACATGAATACCGACCACACGCTGGAAGAAGTCGGCAAGCAGTTCGACGTCACCCGCGAGCGCATCCGCCAGATCGAAGCCAAGGCGCTGCGCAAGCTGCGCCACCCCAGCCGCTCCGAACAACTGCGCTCGTTCCTCGACGTCGAGTAACTTGCGATGCCGGCACGACGAAGAAGCCCCGCTGACGCGGGGCTTTTTTGCGCCCCGTTACTCTCTGCAGCGGCCATGCGTTGGCACACCCTTGGCAACTCATCTACCACGCACCGCTTGTGGGCCTGTAGCCCAACGGTTAGAGCAGGGAACTCATCAAAAGGCGCCGTTGCGGCGTAATCCGCGGATGGGATCGGGGTGAATTCATGAAAACCTCAGCGGCGCGCAACGCGGCCGGCCGGTGGCAACCCTGAGCCAAGCCGTCGGTACACCATCGGTGTACAGC
>DATCWU010000221.1:0-3379 GCA_036566165.1 Rhodanobacter sp.
GCGGCTGCCTGGCGCTGCCGTTCCCGCGCCAGCCAGCGATGCCTGGCAGGAAACGCCGTCAGCCCCCGCCATCGTGCCGGTTACCACGCCGCAAACGACGGACCTGTGGGAACAGTTGCGTGGCAGTTTCGTCATGGCCGATTGCGACTCCGACCCTGCGGTACAGGTCTGGGCAAAACGCTACACAAAAAATCACGCTCAATTCGAGGGCAAATTGCGCGCAGTCCTGCCACGACTGGTATATGTCCAGCAGATAGCCGCCCAGCACAACGTACCAGGCGAGTTTGCCTTGCTGCCGTGGGTCGAGAGCCACTTTCAAGCCGTGCCCGGCAGCCGCGGCCGCCCCGCCGGCATGTGGCAGATCATGCCTAGGACAGCTGGCGCCATGGGCTTGCGCGTGGATGGTCATTACGATGGCCGGCTGGATGTACCGGCCTCAGCAAACGCCGTCATGAAACTGCTGAACGACTACCACGATCAGTTTGGCGACTGGCGCCTAGCCGACTACGCATATAACCGCGGCGCCTCGGCAACCGCCCAATTCGTCCGCCGGCATGGCCTGCCACCGGCGCAGCCAACGATCCCGGCGTGGCCAGTGCGTAGCGTGACGCGCCAACACCTGACCAAACTGCTGGCTATCGCGTGCGTGGTACGCGAGCCCGAACGTTTCGGTGTGAACCTGCCCACCCTGCCGCGGGAACAGCATCTGGTGCGGATACCAATCACCCACTCCATGCCGATGGTGCAGGCTGCCAACCATGCGGGCATGTCGGTGGAGGCGTTGAAGAATTTCAACACCGGCTTTCGCAACGACATGGTCGACACCAGCGCCGCAGCGTACTTGCTGTTGCCGGCGATCCATGCGCGACAATTTCGCGCATCACTCTTGCGCCAGACCAGCACCACGGCCACAGCGCTGAACGACCCGGCCTGGATGAGCGCATCGGCCACCGGGCCAGTCAGCACCACTGCCACCCCCGCAACGCAGCGCACGCACCGCATGCGCACCCACACCGTACGCCGTGGTGACAGCCTGTGGCAGATCGCGCGCCAGTACGCCGTCAACGTCAGCGATTTGCGCCAATGGAACAACCTGCAACAGCACACGTTGCGGCCTGGCCAAATACTGAAAGTCAGTGCCACGCATTGAAATGGCCTGCGGGTATACGACGACCGCAGCGGGCGAATTCTGCTGTCTCACGGTCAGCGCGCAGACCCTGCAAATTTTGGCAGTCACGCCCGGCGGCGCGTTTCCAGTCCGGGTGAGCGCATCGAGTTCTGCACGCAAGCGCGCACTGATCGTCGGCAGTGCAAGCCCGTGGTCGACTGCGCGGTACACTGTCAACGTGAAGCGTTGCGAGCCGTGAAAGCTACCGTGTGAAGTCTCACTGCTGCGCGCGATACCAGCAGCCACGTGTACAAACCGCTCGCAACCTTGCTGCCTCGAATGATCTACATCAGCGTCTTGTTGTACTTGATCTTGGTCTGCGCGCGCAGCGTGTCGACCAATTCGCGCGTGGCTTCCACCGCATAGGCCTGCGCCATCTGCTGACGCAACGATTCGCGCTGTTCGGCGGTGACCTTGGAGAGATCACCAGGCTGCACCTTGTCCAGTGCCAGCACGGCAAAACTGCCATCATGCATGTCCACTGCGGCGAACACCGCTTTGCCCGCCGCAGGGTGCGGCAGCAGAAATGCCTGTGTGAGCAGCGGCGCCGGCACATTGGTGGCATTACGCTCGACCGCAGCGGCTGACTGCACACTGACACCAGCCTCGGACGCTGCAGCGTCCATCGTCATGCCTTGACGTACGCGCGCCAGCAACGCGTCAGCAGCTTGCTTGCTCGCGGCGGCGATACGCTCGTCGAGCAACCGCTTGTCCACATCCGCCCGCACTTCGGCGAGCGGACGTGCTGCTGCGGGGACATGTTTGTCTACGCGCACCACCACCGAATGATCATTGCCCAGATCGATCAGGCCCGAATTGTTTCCCTGTACCAGCACGTCGTCACTGAACGCTGCCGCGATTACTTTGGCGTTGGCCGCCACGCCTTCACCGCCCTCGCGTGAAAACAACCCGGTCGTCTTGACCGGCAGGTCGATGGCTGCCGCCGCCGACTCCAGTGAGGAAGGATTCTGATAGGTCTCGTCCGACATCTTGCCGGCCACTTCGTTGTACTTGCGATCCCGTTCGGACGCCGACACTTCCTTGACCAACTGTTCGCGTACTTCCGCGAAGGGCTTGGAAGCGCCCGCGCGGATGTCTCGCAACCAGATGATGTGGTAACCGTCTGTCGACAGCACCGGCTTGGAGATCTGGCCCTTGTCCAGCGCGAACAGGGCACTGTCGAACGCCGGGGTGGTCACGCCCTTTTCCAGCCAGCCAAGGTCACCCCCCTGACGTTTGGAGCCGGCATCCTGGGACTCCTTGCTGGCCAACGCCGCAAAATCCGCAGGGGTGGCTTCGGCGGCAATCTTTTCCGCCTGGGCCAGTGCGGCTTTCTGCTGCGCTGGCGTGGCGTTGGTGGGCACGTCGATCAGGATATGTGACACCAGACGCTGCTCGGGCTGCACAAAACGCTGCTTCTCGTCTTCATAGCGCTTCCGCAATTCGCTGTCATCCGGGGTGGCATCCAGCTTGAGATCAGCCGCGTCCACTTCAAGGTACTTCACCGAGACCTGCTCGGGGTTCATGTAATCGGCAAGATGCGCCTTGTAGTAAGCCTGCGCTTGCGCGTCAGTCACTTGCTGGTCGGCCACGGTCGGCTTGGGCAGCACGATGTAGCGCAAATCCCGGCGCTGCGCGATCAGACCAAGGAATTGGTCGATCTGCGCATCGCTGATGATGGTGCTGTCGGCAATGGCGCCCGGCAGCAACTGCCCAGCCAGAGAACTGCGGATGTCATTTTCGAACATGGCCGGCGTCTTGCGCTGGCTCTCGAGAAACGTCCGGTACGAAGCCGGGTCAAACTGGCCATTCAGCTGGAACTGCGGGATCGCTGCGATGTAGTCACGCACGGCCTTGTCACTTACCCGCATGCCCCAGTCGCCGGTAGCGGTGAGCAACAGGCGCTGATCAATCATCCCGTCCAACACCTGCTGCTTGACTTCAGGCTTTTGCAGCACGCTGGAGTCGAACTTGTCGCCCTGCTCCGCCGTCGCTTGCTGACGCAACTGGTTCATTCGATCCTGGAAATCGGTTTGGCTGATCTCCTGCTTGCCGACCTTCGCCACGTACGTGCTGTCACGCGACGTGAGGTAGCCTTCCATGCCGAAAAACGACATCGCAAAGACGCTGACGCCGAGCAACAGGATCGACGGCCAACCGTGCATCTTGTTTCGCATTGCCTGCAGCATTTGAACCTTCCCGCAAGGTGGT
>DATCWU010000249.1:0-7044 GCA_036566165.1 Rhodanobacter sp.
ATTGGTGGTGTCCTCGAGCGTGCGCCAGTCAAAGCCCCGGCGGTTGCGGTCATAGTTGGCCGCCACCATGGCCAACGCGTCGCGGAATTGTTGCGCTGTCCACAGGCCGGAACGCGCGGTCAGCACAAAGCCCCAATACTGTGTCTGGCCTTCGTATACCCACAGCAGCGAGTCACCCATCGCCACGTTGAAGTTCGGCGTCCACAGGTCTTCCGGGCGGCGGAACTTGCCGTTCCATGAATGCGTGTACTCATGTGCCAACAGGTCGCGGTTGGGTGCGTTTTCAGTCCATGCCGTGAAGTAATCGGCGTCCATGCCGTCTTCGCTGGATTGATGATGCTCAGTGCCGTTGCCGCCCAAGACATTCGACAGCGAGAACAGAAAGTCGTAGTGGTCATAATGCTGCGAGCCGAACAAATCCACCGCTTGCGTCACCAGCGCGCGATGCGCCTGCAACTGTGCGGACGTCATCTCCAGATACTTTGGTGCGTCGGCGACGACGTCCAGGTACACGGGTACCTCGCTGCCCGGGTTGAGATCGACGCGCTTGAAGTACTTGCCGGCATAGATCGGCGAATCGACCAGGTGGTTGAAGGTGACCGGTCTGAAGGCCGTGGTGTCACCCGACCGTGTGGATGTTTCCAGCGCGGTGCCAAGCTGCCAGTCTGGCGCCAGCTTCACGCTGGGTGCGAACGTGATGCCACGTGAGTAGTGGCCGGCCGGATACAGCGCCACCTTGCTCCATTCCAGGTCCAGCATGCGGTCGGTAATCTCGAACCCGCCGCGGCGCGGCGACAGGTACTGGAAGTCGGCATCCAGCGTGGACACACCCGCCGGCACCACGAGATGGAACGCGTACACGTTGTACTTGTCGCGCTTCCATCTGATCGGCTTGCCGTTGGCGCTGAACTTGAGGCCGGCAAGCATGGCAATCGGGCCGGTCGGCCCGTGATCGCCGGGAATCCACTGCGGGTACAACAACGTCAGGGCACCCGCCTGTACCGGAATCGCCTCGTGCACCCGAAAGATGCCCTGCAAGGTGTCGCTGGCATCGACTTGCAGCGTGATCGTGCCCGGATACGGCGTGTCCCGCGGCGCCGGCACCTGATCGCTGCGCACCTCCTGCGCACCGGCCGCGCCCACCGCGAGCGCCAACGACACGGTCATGACCACCAGCACAAGTGTGCGGCGCGTGAGAACCGACAACTCGGCGAGAGCAACAACTGACATGATGACAAGCGCCCCAGGCAGACAGGAATCGGTCCAACTTAGCACCCCCGCACCGGAACCGGACAGGCGCCTCTTTCTGGCGCAAGTGTCCATGACGAGGGCGACGGTAGCCGTCGGAGCTACCCCAATGGAATACACCGGGGCGGTCGTGTCGATCTCCACCAGCGTCGGCATTGCGTCCAGCGCTACTTCCCGCTACGCGTGACGCAGCTACGCACGAATGTCGCTGCAGCGCTGTACCGAACCCAGGCGCGCGGGACGCAATCGAGTTGTCGTCGACGTCGGGAACGGCAATCTGGCCGAGGCAACACTGCTCACCAGCCGGGCCGGGCGCCATCCAGCGTCATCATCCATGTGCCGCCAGACCACGGCGCCCCGGCAGCGGTTGCGCGACATGGGCTGCTGGCGCCGATCGCAAGACCACCATCAAGTGCGACGAGAACTGCTCACGCCGACTGCCACGCCTGCACCAATTCCGCGGCGAAATTGCGATAACTGCGCGGCGAATGGCCGAGCAGCCCGGCAAGGATATCGACCGCATGTGCCTTGCCCAGCATGCCATCGGCGTGGAAGCGCGCCAGCATCAGGCGCAAGTCGTATGCCGCCCATGGCGGCATGACCCCGGCCATGACGTTTTCCCACGCATCGAGATCATTGCCGCCATAGGTGACAGGCTTGCCGAGTACGCTGGACCAGATCGTCGCCAGCGCATCGCCAGTCAGCATATCCGGCCCGGTGATCTCGATCACTTCGCGCGGTAATGGTGCCCGGGCATGGGCACGACGCAACAACGAAGTCACCGTAATTTCCGCAATGTCACGCACATCAACCATCGCTATCCCAACGTCGCCAATGGGCATGTCGTAGCGGCCGTACTGCGTCAACCCGTCCCTGAGCCTGGCGTCGTTCTGCATGAAATAGGATGGGCGCAGCACGGTCACTGGCAGGTCGAACTGTTCAATCATGCGCTCCACCGCGTACTTGCCGGCGAAATGCGGCACGTCGGTATACGTGTCGCTGTTGAGCACCGACAGATAGACGATGCGTTCGATGCCGGCCGCGCGCGCCAGGCTCAAGGTACTGATGGCCTGGGTCACTTCATCCGCCACCACGGCATTGAGCAGGAACAGCGTATCGACATCTTGCAGCGCCGCGCGCATCGAGGGGATGTCGGTCATGTCGCCCTTGACGGGGATGACACCTGCGGGGAACGCGGCCTGATCCGGGTGACGCGTCAGCGCGCGCACGCTGACGCCGTGTGTGGCCAAGCCGCGGACGACAAGACTGCCAACCGTGCCCGTACTGCCGGTAACGAGAATATTCATGGGACGCTCTCCGGTGAGTGGATGGCTCTATCCTGCCGTTTCACAGAAGCTGCCGATAGCCACATAATCCAGACATCCTGTCTCAACAGTGGAACACCTATGGATCTGCCTGCCTTGACCGATTTCAATGCCGTCGCGCGGCACGGCGGCGTCGGTCGCGCCGCGCGGGTCACTGGCCGACCCAAGGCTACCCTCTCCCGCCGAATCCGCCAGTTGGAAGACAACCTCGGCGTGCGCCTGTTCGAACGCGGCGGCCATGAGCTACGTCTCACCGCGGAAGGGCGGGAGCTGCGCGAACAGACGCAGTCGCTGCTGGAACACCTTGACGAAGTTGGCGAATCGCTGCGGCAGGGCATCAGCACCCCGCGTGGTCGGCTGCGCATCAGTGCCCCGGTGCTGTTCGGCCAGCGCGGCTTGGGGCGCATCGCTGCGGATTACGCGCTCGCCTACCCCCAGGTGCAACTGGAAGTCATCACTGAGGACCGCTTCGTCGATCCGGTGAATGAAGACTTCGACTTGATCATCCGGGCCAATCCCGATCCTGCGACCGAACTGGCTGGCCGTTGTTTCCTGCGCGACGTGCAGGTCGTCGTTGCCGCGCCAACCCTGCCCCGCCCAGTTCGACCACGCACTGGTGCCGTACCTGCCATCGCCCTGCCCCGCACACCGGCTGACGCGCCGTGGCAGCTCAGTCGCGCGCGCAGCATGCTGACGGTTGCCACTCGCACTGTGCTGCGCCTGTCATCCATGGGCATGATCCACGATGCGGTGCTCGCCGGCGTCGGTGCCGCCGCCATGCCGCGCTCGCTGGTACAGGCCGAGATCGATACTGGTCGGTTGCTCGACTGGGGCACTCTCGCCAACCACCACATCGAAGTATGGGCGTTGTATCCCTCGCACCGACACGTGAGCGCACGCGTGACGGCGTTCGTGCAGCTGCTGGTGGAGCGTTTTGCCAACGCCTCGCCCGCCGCTTTCGCTCGCCTCGTCCGCGCAAGCTGATGGGGGGCACCCCCGCTGCCACGCCACGGAAATCTCCCTCTCCCCTGACAGCTTCATCGTCAGGGAGAGGGTTGGGGTAAAGGGGTGCTGTTTGAGCTTCGGTCGTAGAGCTGGAAAGGCAAAGCCCCCTCACCCTGCCCTCTCCCCCGGCTGCGCCAGGGGAGAGGGTTCAAGCCAAGCCAACGGCATCACCGGCACCGCAAAACTCCCTCTCCCCTGACAGCTTCATCGTCGGGGGAGAGGGTTGGGGTGAGGGGGTGCCGTTTGAGCTTCGGTCGTAGAGCCGAAAAGCAAAATCCTCCTCACCCTGCCCTCTCCCCCGGCTGCGCCAAGGGAAAGGTTCAAGCCAATGCGCACTTACGGTTGCCGAAGACGCACAGCCGCCAGTTAGAATCGTGCATGCAGGGCCATTCGTCGCCGTCGGGAGATCTCCCCGCGCCATGGAATCAACGTACGCACCACCACCGCTGCCACCACCGGTGTGCGGCAACTGCGGCACACCATTGTGTGGCAGGTATTGCCATGCGTGCGGCCAGCCGGTCACGGGGCTGGTGCGCCACTTCGGCAGCGTGCTGGGCGACGTGCTGGACAGCCTGTTCAATATCGACGCCCGCGTTCCGCACACGCTGCTGCCGTTGTACCTGCGACCAGGCAGACTCACGCTGGATTACTTTGTCGGCAAACGTGCGCGCTATGTGACGCCGTTCCGGCTGGTATTTTTCCTGGCGATCGTCGCGTTTTTCGCGATCCAGCTGGTGGTACGCACCGGGCACGGCCAGGTCGTGCAATTCCGGGCGCCGCCGGCAGCCAGTACCGCAGCAAGCACCGCACCAGTTGCAGACGAACACGACCGGCATTTCGCGAACGGCGACATCAAGTTCAACGACAAGCTCGTGTGGAATCGACAGACCCGGCCGTTGCACGCCAGGTGGCTGCCGGACTTCGCCGACGACTGGCTCAACGACGCGATCGAGAACGCACGCAACAACCTGCATCACATGAATTCCGGGGTTCCCGCCGAACAGCAAGCCGCAGCCCAGCGCCTTGCCGTTGGCGTATTCGCGGTTGCACCGCAGGTGCTGTTCGTGTTGCTGCCGGTGTTTGCGCTGCTGTTGAAGATTTTCTATATCTTCAAGCGGCGGTTGTACATGGAACACCTGATCGTGGCCATGCACAGCCACGCGTTCGTCATGCTGTCGCTGCTCGTATTGGTTGGGCTGGGCCTGTTGCGTGACTGGGCCGTCGCGCATGCCGCATGGCTCGACACACCGCTGCGGTTGTTGTACGTCGCCGCGTGGATCTGGTTGCCGGTATATCCGTTGCTGATGCAAAAGCGGGTGTATCGCCAGGGCTGGTTCATGACCAGCCTGAAATATGCCTGCATCGGTTTTTGCTACAGCATGCTGATTGGCTTCGGGATAGCGTTTGCCCTGCTGATCAGCCTGGGCAGCACGTGACTGGATGACGAGCGGGGGCACGGAGCCGGATCGAACGGATCAGGTTCCCCCGGCAACAAGCGCCCATCCCAGCGCCCTGCCTGCGCCGTACATGGTGTGCACAGGCAACTCAGAGTAATTTCCTTCCCGGAACAGGTTTCTCGAATCCCTTGTCGCCGGAGATGCGGCCCTCGACAAAAGGGAAGGTACGCCTGATATGGCCGACATCTTCATTTCCTACAGTCGTCGGGACAAGGCGCGCGTCGTGCCACTGGTGGCCGCGATCGAAGGTGCAGGCTGGTCAACCTGGTGGGATCCGGTCATCGTCCCGGGGCAGGAATTCGATCGCCAGATCAGCGCCGAACTCGCCGCGGCATCGGCCGTGCTGGTGGTGTGGACGCCTGACTCGGTGGAGTCCCGCTGGGTACGCGGCGAGGCGCGTTATGCCGCTGACCGGGGCGTCATGGTTCCAGTGCGCTTCGACGGTGCAACCCTGCCGATCGACGTGCGCGCATTTCATACGATCGACCTCGATGACGATACGCTGGACGCCCACAGTCCGTGCATAGAAGAGCTGTTGCACGCGCTCGGTGCGCTGGTCGGCCACAGCGCTACACCTCCATTCGCCAGGACGCTACCGGGAAAGGAAGCGCCTGCCGTCACCACGGGCCAGGAACGGATTTCAATCTGCGTCCTGCCGTTCGCCAACCTGGGTGGCGACCCGGAGCAGACGTACCTCAGCGACGGGATCACCGAGGACATCATCACCGAGCTGTCGCGTTGGCAGTTGCTCACGGTGCGCTCGCGCTCAGCCTCGTTCCGCTATCGCGGCGCCACCGTCGACGTGAAGCAAGTCGCGCGCGAGCTGAACGTGCATTTCGTCGTTGAAGGCAGCGTCCGCCGCATGGGCGAGCGCCTGCGCATCACCACGCAACTGATCGACGCCACAACCGGCAGCCACGTCTGGGCCGAGAAGTTCGACCGCGATTTCGCCGACATCTTCACAGTGCAGGACCAGGTCGTGCGCACGATCGTCAGCACGCTGGTGGGACGGATGCAGGTTTCCAACGCCGAACGTGCACGCCGGAAACCACCGGCGAACCTGACCGCCTATGAATACGTGCTGGAAGGCAATGCCTTGCCGTGGGACGAGCCGGAAGGCGCGGCCGAAGCGACCCGGCTGTTCGAAAAGGCCATCGAGATCGACCCCGGCTATGGCATGGCCTACGCGTTGCTGGCCGCCCGGCGTTATGGGATGTGGTACGACGATCCTGGTGAATCCAATGCCGCGCTAGACGATGCCTACGCATTGGCGAAGCGCGCCGTTGAACTCAACGACAACGAGAGCACCGGCTTTTCGATTCTGGCGCAGGTCTGCCTGTTGCGACGTTCCTTCGACCTGACCCTGAAGTACGCACGGCGCGCCATCGAGCTCAATCCGAACAACCAGTGGAACATCGCGGACATGGGCATCATGCAGCTCTATCTCGGTCACGCCGAGGAGGCGTTGACGTGGTTCAGGCGCGCCACCGAGGTCGATCCGTATTTTGATCCGCCCTGGTACTGGCGCGCGATGGGCCAGACGCTGATGACCTTGCATCGGTACGAAGAGGCGCTGGCGATGTTCGACAACCTTCCCACACATCGGTATCGCGTCGCTGCGTTGCGGGCCGGTTGCCATGCCCGGCTCGGGCATGTCGAGCAGACCCGTGCATGCGTAGCCGCGTGCCTTGCCAGCAAGCCGGAATTCTCCATACGCCACTTCCTGACCCGGGAGCCTTTCAAGGACCCTGCCGACGCAGCACACCTGGCCGAATCCCTGCGGCTTGCCGGACTGCCAGCGTGAGCAGAACCGACGCGTGAACAACGACCAGCCGCGGCCTGCCGTCGCCAAGCCCGCAGCTGACGGGAGCTGACCGAGGCAACTGGCGGCCCGCTTCCCTCTCGTTTGCACCGACAGACATAAAACGTCACAAATCAACGCTATGGGCCAGTGCGGCGCCGACGATCACGCCGGCGTGGCCCCCGGGCCTGCGGCTGCGGCGGCGGCA
>DATCWU010000256.1:0-5904 GCA_036566165.1 Rhodanobacter sp.
ATCCCGCGCATGGCCAGTCAGGCGGTTACGGCACTACCGGACGAGATAGTGAAATCGCCAACCATGGAGGCTGACCGACGCCACGGGGGAACTCCGTGCACGCGGCTCCGCACGTCGCAGCAGCAGTTCCACCACCTCCGGACCGCGTCCGACATCAGCAGGGTAGACATGCAGGATTCCCATACCACCCAACCCGCCCTTGCCGACGGCTTTCGCCGCTCCATTGGCCTGTTTTCGGGCACGGCGATCAACATGACCCAGATGTGCGGCATTGGGCCATTCATCACCATCCCGATCATGGTCGCCACCATGGGCGGGCCACAAGCCATCATCGGCTGGATTGTCGGTGCGCTCCTGGCGGGCGCTGACGGCCTGGTGTGGGCCGAACTTGGCGCGGCGATGCCGGGCTCGGGCGGTACGTACGTCTACCTGCGCGAGGCATTCCAGTACCGCACCGGCAAGCTCATGCCGTTCCTGTTCATCTGGACGGTGCTGCTAACCATTCCCTTGCTGATGTCGACCGGCATCATTGGCATGGTGGAGTACCTGGGGTTCTTTTTCCCGCATCTCAGTTGGCTGGCCGTGCACCTCATCAGCGTGATCGCATGCTTTCTGGTCGTGTTCCTGCTGTACCGGCGGATCGAGTCCATCCGCTCGATCACGATCGGCCTGTGGGTCGTCATGCTCGTTGCCGTGCTGGGTACAGCCGCGGCCGGGTTCTGGGATTTCCATCCGGAGTGGGCTTTCGCCTATCCGGCCGATGCGTTTGTCGGCAGCCAGTTCTTCGTGGGTCTGGGGGCCGGACTCATCATCGGCGTCTACGATTACCTAGGGTATTTCACGACCGCGTACATGGGCGATGAGCTGCGTGATCCGGGCCGGACGATGCCCCGGTCGATCATCATTTCCGTGGTCGCGATGATGATCATTTATCTTGTCCTCAATATCAGCGTGCTCGGTGTGGCGCCGTGGCAGGAAATCGCCCAGTCCAAATCCGTGGCTTCGCTCGTGGTCGAACACAGCTGGGGGCATGCGGCGGCGTCGGTCATGACCGTCCTGATCATCGTCACCGCGTTCGCCTCGGTGTACGCCGGCCTGCTCGGCGGCTCCCGCGTGCCTTATCAGGCAGCGCATGAAAAGGTGTTTCTGTCCGTGTTCGGCCGGCTGCACGCCAAACATGGGTTTCCCCACGTGGCGTTGCTCACGATGGGCGTGGTGATGGCAGCCGGAACATTTTTCGATCTGACCGAAGTCATCAGCATGTTGCTGGCCGCGACGATCATCGTGCAGTCGGCCGCGCAAATCGTCGCGCTGGTGGTGTTGCGCAAACGCCAGCCCGGGCTCAAGCGGCCATACCGGCAGTGGCTGTATCCGGTGCCTTGCGTCATCGCGATGCTGGGGTGGATCTATGTCTATGTATCGGCCTCGACCATGTCGCTGATCCTGTCCGGGGCGTGGATTGTCGCCGGCCTGGTGGTGTTCGTGATCTGGGCCAGGGCAAACAAGTCCTGGCCGTTTGCGCCCGTGCAAATACGGGAAGTCTATCTTGAGGACAACTGACGCCATGCGAGCTATTTCGGTTCATGCGGTTTGGTTGGTCGCGGTGGCGGCGTGGTTGGTCGCGGCAGGCGTTCATGCCGAAAATGTCTACACGCCCACGCCAATCAACCAGGGTATCGGCCAGGCGACCGAGATCGGCCAGTGGCGAATCCAGGCAAGTGCCAAGGTGCAGCGCGGCGGCGCGGAGATCTCTGCCGCGGGATTCTCCACCAAGGACTGGTACCTGGTGAGTGGCCGTGCCACGGTCATGGCCGGCCTGCTCGAAAACGGCGTGTACAAGGACGTGTTCCACAGCGACAACCTGCGCGCGGTGGCGGTGCCCGATTCCAATGACCACCAGTTTGTCGTGCCCTGGTGGTATCGCACGGAGTTCACGCTGGCCAGGCGCGCGCCGGGTCAGCGCACACTGCTGCGCAGCAACGGGATCATCGGCGGCGCCGACATATGGCTCAACGGACATCAGGTCGCGCCTCGAGCCGATCTTCGTGGCGCGTATCCCGTGCGCGTGTTTGATGTGACGCAGTGGGTGCGTGAGGGGGTGAACACGCTGGCGTTGCGCGTGCACCCGGCCGACCCCCAGCTGGACTTGTCCATGGGCTGGGTGGACTGGAATCCGCAGCCGCCCGACAACAACATGGGCCCGTGGCGTGGCGTTGACGTCGTGCAGACCGGGTCCGTCGCGCTGCGCTCCCCCGTGGTGACGTCAACGCTTTCGCTGCCGGACCTGGCGCAGGCGGCGTTGACGGTGAAGGTGGACGTCCACAACCTCGACAGCGTGCCGCACGATGCCAGCGTTACCGGAGAGGTGGCCGGAGTAGCGTTGCGCCGATTGATCCACCTGCAGCCCGGGCAAAGCGAAACCGTGGCGTTTTCGCCCAAGACCGATCCGGGGCTGGCGTTGCATCAGCCGAAGGTCTGGTGGCCGATCGGCATGGGCGCGCAGCCGCTGTATAAGGCGCAGTTTGCCGTGGCCGTCGATGGCGCGGATTCCGACCGGGCGAGCACGACCTTCGGCATCCGCAGCGTGCGCTCGGCGCTGACCAGGCAGGGCCATCGCCAGTTTTTCGTCAACGGCAAACCCGTGCTGATCCGGGGTGGTGGCTGGGCACCGGACATGTTCCTGCGCCATGACCCTGCGCGCGTCGCCGCCGAATTCAGCTACGTGCGCAACCTCGGGCTCAACACGATACGCAGCGAAGGCAAGCTGGAAGACCAGTACTTCTACGATCTCGCCGATCGCTACGGCATCCTGATCCTGCCCGGCTGGGAATGCTGCAACAAATGGGAAGCCGCAGCCAAGACGGGTGGCGAGCCATGGGACGCCACGGACGCAAAGATCGCGGCAGAATCGATGGCGAGCGAGGCCCGGTTGCTGCGCAACCATCCGTCCGTCATCGGTTTCCTCATCGGCAGTGACCATGCGCCGCCGGCGGCGCTTGCCGCGATGTATGTGAACACGCTGCGCGCCGCCGACTGGCCCAACCCGATCATCTCCGACGCGGCCGAGGAAAAAACCGCGGAGACTGGCCCGTCGGGCTTCAAGATGCGCGGTCCGTATGCGTGGGTGCCGCCCAGATACTGGTACGCCGACAAGTTCGGTGGTGCCTTTGGCTTCGATTCCGAGGTGAGTGCCGGCGCCGACATTCCGCGTCTGGAAGATGTCGAGCGCATGCTCTCGCCACAGGAGCGCGAGGCGCTGTGGAAGTACCCGCATCTCCGGCAGCTCCACGCGGCGCCGTCCTGGTCGCCGTTCTCCAGCATCGAGCCGTTCGCTGTGGCACTCGCCAAGCGCTACGGATCACCCCGGAGCCTCGCGGACTACGTGCAGAAAGCCCAGCTGGCCAATTACGACAACGTCCGCGCGCAGTTCGAGGCGTTCAACGCGAACATGGATGCGGACAATCCGTCCACCGGCGTGATCTACTGGATGCTCAACAATGCCTGGCCATCCCTGCACTGGCACCTTTACGACTATTACCTCAACCCGGCGGGCGCCTATTTCGGCGCCAAGAAGGCCAACGAACCGGTACACATCCAGTATGCATACGACACGCGCGCCGTTGTGCTGGTCAACCACACGCTCACCGATGAGCGCGGCTTGCAGGCGCGCATCCGCGTGCGCAACCTGGACGGCAGCGTGCGCCACGACAAGCGCCTGACGGATATCGAACTTGCCGGCAACCGCACGCGGCAGCTGGTGACGCTGCCGGCGCTGGCTGACTTGTCGCGCACCTACTTCGTCGAGCTTGAGCTTGCTTCTGCCGACGGCAAGCCGATCAGCCGCAACGTCTACTGGCTTTCAACGCAGCCCGACGTGCTCGATTGGGCGCATTCAAACTGGTATCTCACACCAGTGACGCAATATGCGGACCTGACCGCGTTGCAGTCCCTGCCGACGGCGACGAGCGAGGTGCATGCGACACTGCGGCGCGAGGGCGGTAAGAACGTGGTGACGGTCACGCTGGCGGTACCCGCGTCGTCGAAGGCCGTGGCGTTGTCCCAGCACGTGGCGATCCGGCGCGCCGCCCACGGCGACCTCGCGCTACCGATCCTGTGGAGCGACAATGACGTCACGCTGTGGCCCGGTGAGTCGCTTACCTTGACTGCGCAATACGCCGCACAGGGAACCGCGACGCCAGTCGTCGAGGTGAGCGGGTGGAACGTTCCCGGTCGGAGCGTCCCGGTGGACGCTACGCAGGGGGCGAAGCATTGAATCTGGTCGGATTTGCATGGCACGTGTGACCATCGACGACGTCGCCCGTACTGCGGGCACGTCGACCAAGACCGTCTCGCGGGTGCTCAACAACGAGCCGAACGTACGCGAGTCCATGCGCCAGCGCGTCCTGTCCGCCGTTGCGGCGCTCCACTACCGGCCGCTCACCTCGGCGCGCAGCCTGGCGACCAATCGCTCCTTCATCATCGGCCTGCTGTACGACAACCGCTCGCCCAGCTACATCATGGAAGTGCAGGCCGGTGTGTTGGAGGCATGCGAGCTGCAGCACTACAGCATGATGGTGCTGCCGCTGATCTCGACGGCACCGGACTTTGTCGAGCGGGTCGAGGACATCTTGTTGCGCCATCAGCCCGATGGGCTGATCCTCACGCCGCCGATCACCGATCATTCGCAGCTGCTGCAGCGCTTGCGTGCGAGCGGCCTGCCGTTTGCCTCGATCGCGCCGCGCCATCCCGAGGGCTGCATTGGCGTGATGCTGCGCGAACGCGAAGCCGCCGCGGCAATGGTGGGCCATCTGGTGTCGCTGGGCCACCGCCGCATCGCCCATATTCTCGGTGACCCGGAACATGGCGCCGGCATCTGGCGCCTGGCGGGCTATCGCGACGGTCTCAAGCGTGCCGGGTTGAAGGCAGACCCGGCGTACATGATTCAGGGCCGCTTTTCCTTCGAGTCGGGTGTGACCGCCATGCGCCAGTTGCTGGCACTGCCGCAGCGGCCGACCGCCGTCTTCGCGGCCGACGACGACATGGCCGTCGGTGCGATCTGGGCTGCCGCGGAAGCCGGGGTGTCGGTTCCCGGTGATATTTCCATCTGCGGTTTTGACGACACCCTGATCGCGACGCAAGTGTGGCCGCCATTGACCACCATCCACCAGCCCGTGCGCGAAATGGGCCGGCGCGCCACCGAAGAATTGTTGCTGCGCGTGCTGGGCAAGGGCGACGCCAGGATGGTCGAGGTCGACTATGAAATGCGCATTCGTGCCTCGACCGCACCAGCGCCATAACCTGAGCCGCGTACCATTCGCCGTGCACCCCTGTCAGGGCGCGCTTGCGTAGTCCACATTACCGATTTAGAGGAGAGTAGCCATGCCCGCCGCACCCGATGTCACGAAGCCGGCCCGGAAGGTCCACTTCATTTCCGGGCTGCCCCGCTCGGGCAGCACGCTCCTGGCCGCCATCCTCAACCAGAACCCGCGTTTTCGCGCCAGCATGACCAGTCCGCTGGCCGACATCATGGGCGTGGTGATCGCGGAGGCCAGCAGCAAGAACGATTTTTCGTTCGACGTTTCCGACGAGCAGCGCGTTGCCATGTTGCGCGGCCTGGTCGAGAACTTTTACGCGGGCCACACGGGCGCCGGCGTCGTGTTCGACACCAGCCGGCTGTGGTGCAGCCGGATGCAGCTGCTCGATACGCTGTTTCCGGAGGCGAAGGTCATCGCCTGCGTGCGTCAGTTGTCCTGGGTGCTGGACAGCATGGAACGGCTGGTGCGCCGGCAACCGGCCAGCGTCAGCAAGGTGTTCCGGTTCGACACCAACACCACGGTGTACTCGCGCTCCGAGGCACTGGCCGATCCCAGGGGGATGCTGGGGTTTGCCTTTCAGGCCACCAAG
>DATCWU010000271.1:0-21810 GCA_036566165.1 Rhodanobacter sp.
CTTGGTGCCGGGCTGCCAGCCGCTCCAGCTGAGCAGGCCGGCGACGATCATCGGCGCGGCGAACACCAGCGCGATCAGCAGCAGGAATATCCGGCTCTTGCGCACGGCGGCGGGATCAGCGGGCTTCATCGGATTCATCAACCTTCATCGGATCGGGATTGGCGCGGCTTGCGCTTGCGATGCACGACCAGCAGGATCACCACCGCGGCGAGCGCAAAGGTGAACCACTGGAACGCATAGGCCCGATGCCGCGCCGGCGGCATCGAGGAGAAATCGAGGGTGTGCACGCGCTCGTAGATCGCGGCCGGATCGGGATCCAGCGCCAGCAGTCGCGGGTACAGCGGGTGGCCGAGGTCGCGGGCGACTTCCGCCGGGTCCAGGAAGATGCCGGTCTTCGGCCACCGGGTCTGCCGCGCCAATGCGTTTCCGCCCATCTCGAAGCCGACCGGCGGTGGCGGTACGTACAGTCCGTGCAGGCTGACCTCGCCCGTGGGCAACGGTGGCAGTTGCGGGGTCTTGCCGTTGCCGTTGCCTGGCAGGAAGCCCAGATCGACCAGCAGCAATTGCGGATGGCCGGCCAGCGCCAGCGGTGCGAACACTTCCACGCCACCGCGGCCATCGTGCTTCGGGTTGTCCAGCAGGTACAGCCGGTCGGCGAGGTAGCGGCCGCTCACCTGCACCCGCGGAAAACCGTCGGCCGGCGGCGTTTCGGCAACCTTGGCGAAGTCCTGCAGCGGCGCGCCTGCCGATGCGGCATACCGCCGCAGAAGTGCCTCCTTGAAGTCGGCACGGTGCAGTTGCCAGACGCCCAAACGCACGAACAGCAAGGCTCCGGCCACGGTCAGCAGCAGTGCCCACCACGAAGGACGGCGAAACCCGTTCACGCCGGGCGCCTGCCAGCGGCCGTTATACTGACCATGTCGAACTGGATCGGATCAATCACGTGGAAACCGTCTACAAATACGTGCTGGTGGGGTTGCTGCTGTTGGTGATCTTCAGCCTCGGCCAGGCGCTGTACTTCATGATGACCGACAAGGACGACGACAAGCGCACGGTGTGGGCGCTGACCCGCCGCATCGGCCTGTCGCTGCTGTTCATCGCCATGGTCGCGTTCGGCATCTGGATGGGTTGGCTGCATCCGCACGACGTCGGCCAGTGATTGTAGCTGCTGTGCCGTCGCGGCGCCCCGGCCGCGACAAATCGCGCGGCGCGGGTAGTCTCCGCCACTGACGTTCGAGATGGATGCGCCTGCAACAAGAAAGCCCGCCAATGGCGGGCTTTTTTGTTGCAGATCACGCCGTGATTTCCGTGAGTCGCGCGGCTCTTGTGAAGAGTCCGGCCTGTGAGGGCATGGCGGGGGCATGGATGCCCGAGTTGAGGCAACGCAGGAGCAGTTGCCCGGACGGCCGGTCTTGCTCCTCGCGAGAGGGAACTCGCGTCAAAGAATGTAGACGAACATGAACAGGCCGAGCCAGACCACGTCGACGAAATGCCAGTACCAGGCCACCGCCTCGAAACCGAAGTGATGATCCTTGTTGAAGTGCCCCTTCAGCACGCGCAGCCAGATCACCGCCAGCATGATCGTGCCCAGGGTCACGTGCAGGCCGTGGAAGCCGGTCAGCAGGAAGAAGGTCGAACCGTAGACGCCGCTGTGCAAGGTCAGGTTCAGTTCCTTGTACGCCTCCATGTACTCGTGCGCCTGGAAGTACAGGAAGGTCGCGCCCAGCAGCACGGTCAGCCCCAGGAACAGCAGGATCTTGCCGCGGTGGCCGGCACGCAGCGCATGGTGCGCGATCGTCACGGTGACGCTGGAGCTGAGCAGGATCAGCGTGTTCAGCAGCGGCAGGCCCCACGCCGGCACGGTACGGAACGCGCCGCCGGCCTGCTCCGGACCGTTGCCGCCATTGGCGCCCCAGGCGGCGGTGTAGTCGCTCCACAGGAACTCGTGGGTCAGCACGCCGTGGCCATGGCCGCCCAGCCACGGCACCGAGAACATGCGGATGTAGAACAGCGCGCCGAAGAATGCGCCGAAGAACATCACCTCGGAGAAGATGAACCACATCATGCCCATGCGGAACGAGGTGTCCACCTGGTGGTTGTAGCTGCCGGCGAGCGATTCGTTGATCACCGAGCGGAACCAGCCGAAGAACATGCCCAGCACGCCGAGCACGCCGATGGTCAGCACGGTCTTGCCGAAGCCGGCCTCACCGGGCTCCGCGTTCAGCCAGTGCGCGGCACCGAACACGGTGATGAACATGACCACTGCGGCCACAATCGGCCAGGAGCTCTTGGCCGGTACGAAGTAAGCGTCGTGCTGCTGACCCATGGTGTAACCCCGTGGATTTCTCTTGATGACTTTTGCCCCGTCATGCCGCCCGGGGAACTGCATGCCGGTCGTCGAACCCGACCGGTTGGAAAAACATGTATTGCTACTTCATCAACACTATCTGCACGAACGAGATCAGGAAGAAGAACAGCACGATCGCGACCAGCACCGTCACGGTGCGCCGCACGCCCTTGCGGCGATCGTTGTCGCCGTCGGTTGCGGGGTGATTCGTCTGTTGCGTCATGATCCGGGTCGTCCTGTTGCGACCACCCCGGCCATGCGCGGCCGGGATGTCGCGGCAATGATCAATCGTTCACGTGGCCGTGCGCCAGTTCGTCGTCGTGGATCACCGGCGGCACTTCGAAGGTGTGGTGCGGCGCCGGCGACGGCACCGTCCACTCCAGGCCCTTGGCGCCTTCCCACACGCGGTCGGTGGCCTTCTTCTTCGAGAAGAACGCGCAGTGGATCAGCACGCCGATGAAGATCAGCTGGGTGGCGCCGAACAGGAAGCCGCCGATCGAGCTGATCATGTTGAAGTTGGCGAATGCCACGTTGTAGTCGGGGATGCGGCGCGGCATGCCGGCCAGGCCCAGGAAGTGCTGCGGGAAGAACAGCACGTTGACCCAGATCACGCTGTTCCAGAAATGCACCTTGCCCCAGAACTCGCTGTACATGTGCCCGGACCACTTCGGCATCCACAGATAGGCCGCACCAAGGATCGCGAACAGTGCACCCGTCACCAGCACGTAGTGGAAATGCGCGACGATGAAGTAGGTGTCGTGGTACTGGAAGTCAGCCGGGACCAACGCCATCATCAAGCCGGAAAAGCCGCCGATACTGAACAGGACGACGAACGCGACCGCGAACAGCATCGGCGTCTCGAACGTCATCGAACTGCCCCACATGGTGGCGACCCAGTTGAACACCTTCACGCCGGTGGGCACGGCAATGAGCATGGTGGCGTACATGAAGAACATGTCGGCGCCGGCCGGCATGCCCGCCGCGAACATGTGATGCGCCCACACAATGAACGACAGGAACGCGATGCAGGCAATGGAGAACACCATCGCCTTGTAGCCAAAGATCGGCTTGCGCGCGAACGTGGGAATAATCTCCGAGATGATGCCGAACGCCGGCAAGATCATGATGTAGACCTCGGGATGCCCGAAGAACCAGAAGATGTGCTGGTACAGCACCGGGTCACCGCCACCGCCCGGATTGAAGAAGTTCGTGCCGAAATACTTGTCGGTCAGCAGCATCGTCACCGCGCCGGCCAGGACCGGCATCACGGCAATCAGCAGGAACGCCGTGATCAGCCAGCTCCACACGAAGATCGGCAGCTTCATCAGATCCATGCCGGGCGCGCGCATGTTGAGGATGGTGGCGATGATGTTGATCGCCCCCATGATCGAGCTGATGCCCATCAAGTGGATGGCAAACACCGCGTAGGGCAGCGACGCACCCTGCAACGACAGCGGCGGGTACATCGTCCAGCCGCCAGCAGGGCCACCACCCGGAAGGAACATTGAGGACAGCAACAGCACGAACGCAAACGGCAGGATCCAGAACGACAGGTTGTTCATGCGCGGCAACGCCATGTCCGGCGCACCGATCATCAACGGAATCATCCAGTTGCCCAGGCCCACGAACGCCGGCATGATCGCGCCGAAAATCATGATCAGGCCGTGCATCGATGTCAGCTGATTGAAGAAGTACGGCTGCATCAACTGCATGCCGGGCTTGAACAGCTCGGCGCGAATGCCCATGGCGAAACTGCCGCCGATGAACAGCATCGTCAGTGCAAAGATCAGGTACAGCGAGCCGATGTCCTTGTGATTGGTGGACATGCACCAGCGCTGGAAGAAACTTTTCGGCGCGCCGTGGTGATCGTCATGCTGATCGTTGGTGGCTGCGTAGGACATGGCCTTGCACCTCTGAAACTGTTGTTGTGAAAGCAACTACCCGAAACCGTACGTACTGCTACTGTGACTGACCGCGAATTCAGCCCCGCTTGTCGCCGGCCGGCAGACTAACGCCTGCTGTCGCCGGTGCAGTGGTGACAGCCGCCGACGCAGCGGCCGGCGTGGCGCTCGCTGTCTCCTGCTGCGCCAACCATTTGGCAAAGTCAGCCTTGGACTTGGCGATGACCACGATCGGCATGAAGCCATGATCCTGACCGCACAGCTCCGCGCACTGACCGCGGTAGGTGCCGGGCGTGGTGATGTTGGTCCACGCGGCGTTGACCACGCCAGGGACAGCGTCCAGCTTCCAGCCCATCGCTGGCACCCACCACGAGTGGATCACGTCACCGCTGGTGATGATGAAACGCACTTTGGTATCCACCGGGATGACCAGTGGCTTGTCCACGTCGAGCAGATAGGTATTTTCCGCACCCTGCTTCACCGCATAGGGATTCATGCCCGAACCGAGCTGGCGGGTGTCGTCACTGCGCGTGTCAAGCTTGGACATGAAGCCGACCTTCTCGATCGGCTTGCCCATGTACTCAACGTAGTCGTAGCGCCACTTCCATTGATAGCCAGTGACCTTGACCGTCATCTGCGAGCCTGTGGTATCGGCCCACGTCACGATCCCGCCGGTGGCCATGTACGCCAGCGTCGCCAGGATCAACACCGGAATGGTGATCCACATCACCTCCACGGTGAGGTTATGCGACCACTTTTCGGCAACCGCACCGCGCGACTTGCGAAAGCGGAACATCGCAATGAACATCGCGCCAAACACCAGGATGCCGATGACAATGCACACGCCCAACGCAATGTTGTTGAGCGAATAGGGCACGCCGGACCAGGTACTGGCCCCGCGCTCCATGTTCATCTGCCATGGGCCGGGAGCCGCCTGCACCACACCGCACAGCATCGCGAGGGCGAACGCCACGCCTGCCTTGATTGATCGCCTGATGCCGCCAGATGTCATGTCTTGCACCTTTGTTGAACCTGTTCGCGCGACTGATTGCGAAATTCGCTCAGCAGCGCCATGAGTTTCTTCGACAACGCGGCGCGTTCGGCTTCCGCCAGAAAAACGCCAATTTCCAACGCCTGTCCATGCGCCGACAACAACAACCGAAGCCTTCCATCACCCGGCTCCAGCAACACGCGCACCTGATACGCGGGAAAGCGCGTGCAACGTCGACCTGGCAACGAGCGCACCTCCAGTGACGACGCATCCAGCGTCACGCGCTCGCTCCGATCACCCGCCCGCCAAGCAATGCTCAACGCGTACGCCATGGTGATCGACTCCAGCGCCGCAAACAGAGGGGCAAATACGTTCCCCTGCCACGCACCGAAACCCGCCGTACCCAATACCAATGCCACCAACACCATGATCACGCGCCGCAAGCCACGGTGGCTGAGCGTGCGATTTGGCGTAAGCCACATCGTCGCGCACGGCAGCTCCGCAGAAGCTGGTCGAAGCACGATCATGAACTGTCCGGCGCGCTTGTAACAGGCAAATGATAGGCCGCGACGGCGCAGCGGGCAAGAATGTCGCGCCCGCTTGATCTGGATCAAGCCGATGTTGTATAGGCCGCCCGAAACGCGTGGCGCTGGTGCCCGACACCGCCAACGCGACGCCTGCGCCAACAGCAACACGCACCCCGCGTGACGTCGCAGCGTACAATTCCGGGTTCTTTGCCCGCCGGCGATTTCCAGACACAACCGTGACCCAGCCCATCCTCACTCCCGAACTTCCCGTCAACGCCACACCGGCCCGCGAACGTATCACCGCAGCCTGGTTGCGCGATGAAAGCGAGGCCGTAAACGACCTGCTGACCCAGGCCAGCCTGCCGCCAGGCGAGCGCGAAAAAGTGGTCGATCTGGCCGCAGACCTGGTCACTCGCGTACGTTCGCGCGCGAAGGATCAAAGCGCGGTGGAGTCGTTCATGCGTCAGTACGACCTGTCCTCGGAGGAAGGCGTACTGCTGATGTGCGTGGCCGAAGCATTGTTGCGCATTCCCGACAAGGGCACGGCCGACAAGTTGATCCGCGACAAGCTCGGTGACGCCGACTGGAAGAAGCACCTGGGCCAGAGCGAGTCGTTGTTCGTCAACGCCTCCACGTGGGGCTTGATGCTCACCGGACAGCTGGTGAATCTGGCCGAAGAAACCCGGCGTGACTTCACTGGCGCCCTGCGTCGCTTGGCAGGGCGCGCGGGCGAACCGGCAATCCGCCTGGCTGTGCGCCAGGCCATGCGCATCATGGGCCATCAGTTTGTCATGGGACGCACGATCGAGGAGGCGCTCGATCGTTGCGCACAAAAGGAATACGCGGTGTATCGCTATTCCTTCGACATGCTTGGCGAATCCGCGCTGACTGCGGCCACTGCAGAACGCTACCAGCAGGATTATCGCGACGCGATTGCGGCCATTGGCGCACGCGGTCCGTTTGCCAGCCATACCGAAGCGCCATCCATTTCGGTCAAATTGTCGGCACTGCATCCGCGCTACGAAGTGGCGCAGCGCGAACGCGCGCGCCGCGAACTCACCGCCAGGCTGCTGGAACTGTCGCAGCTGGCCATGCAGTACGGGATCGCGTTGTCGGTCGACGCCGAAGAAGCGGACCGCCTGGAACTGTCGCTGGACATCATCGGCGCGGTCTTCGCCCACCCTTCGCTGCAAGGTTGGAACGGCTTGGGCCTGGTGGTGCAGGCGTATTCCAAACGCACCCCGTTTGTCATCGACTGGGCCACCGAGTGCGCGCGCAACAGCGGCCGCCGCTGGTACGTGCGGCTGGTCAAGGGCGCGTACTGGGATGCCGAGATCAAGCACGCGCAGGAGACTGGCCTGGCCGGCTACCCGGTATACACACGCAAGCCGAACACCGACGTGTCCTACCTCGCCTGCGCGCACCGCTTGTTCGACGCTGGCGCGGAGCTGATCTACCCGCAATTCGCCACGCACAACGCCCACACCATCGCCGCTGTGCAGCACATTGCGCACGGTCGCGCGTTCGAGTACCAGCGGTTGCACGGCATGGGTACCGATCTGTACGCCGAAGTGATCGGTGCACAGCACCTCAACGTACCGTGCCGCGTCTACGCGCCTGTCGGCACGCATGAGGACCTGTTGCCGTATCTGGTGCGCCGGCTGCTGGAAAACGGGGCCAACACCAGCTTCGTCAACCGCGTGGTGGACGAGAGCGTACCCGTGCGCGAGCTGGTCGCCGATCCTTGCGAGGCAGTGCGTGCATTCGCGGCGCGCAACCATTCCAACATGGGACATCCGCACATCGCGTTGCCGGTGAATCTCTACGGTGGGAATGCCGCGCTTGCGCAGCATTCAAATTTCGTATCTAGGAAGAATTCCATGGGCGTTAACTTCTCCAACGACAACGAACTGAAAATCATGGCCGACGCGGTCAACGCGAATGCCGGCCCGTGGACGGCTGGCCCGCTCGTGCCCGGAGCTGCGCCGGCCGCTGCGGCCGCGATTGCCGTCACCAATCCCGCCGACCGTCGGCAAACCGTGGGCAGCTACACTGCTGCCGACCGCGCGACCGTGGACCAGGCACTGGCAAATGCCGTCGCCGCACAGCCGGACTGGGATCGCCTGCCTGCCGCCAGCCGCGCCGCCATCCTGGAACACGCCGCCGAGCAGCTGGAGGCGCGGCGCGGCGAGTTCATCGCGTTATGCGTGCGCGAGGCGGGGAAAAACCTGCCCGACGCCATCGCCGAGGTACGCGAGGCGGCGGATTTTCTGCGCTACTACGCAACCATGGCGCGTCGCCTGTTCGGCCAACCGGAGCAACTACCGGGGCCGACCGGCGAAAGCAATCAACTGTTTCTGAACGGGCGCGGGGTGTTTGTCTGCATCAGCCCGTGGAATTTCCCACTGGCGATTTTTCTCGGGCAGATCAGCGCCGCACTGGCTGCCGGCAATGCGGTGCTTGCCAAGCCGGCCGAGCAGACTTCATTGATTGGCCATCTGGCCGTCCAATTGCTGCACGCTGCCGGGGTACCCAAGGAAGTACTGCAATACCTGCCGGGCGATGGTGCCGTGGTTGGCGCCGCCCTGACCAGCGACCCGCGCGTGGCCGGCGTGGCGTTCACCGGCTCCACCGATACGGCATGGGCGATCAACCGCAGCCTGGCGGCGCGCAACGCACCGATCGCGGCGCTGATCGCCGAGACCGGTGGCCAGAACGCGATGATTGCGGATTCCTCGGCGCTGCCCGAGCAAGTCGTCAAGGATGTCATCGCCGCCGCGTTCCAATCCGCCGGCCAGCGTTGTTCCGCCGCGCGCGTGTTGTTCGTGCAAGCAGACATTGCCGACAAGGTGCTGGCCATGCTTGCCGGCGCCATGGCCGAGCTGCAAGTCGGCGATCCGGGGCAGTTGTCCACGGATGTCGGTCCGGTGATCGATGCCGACGCACTGCAGCTCCTGGTCGACCATGCCGCGCGCATGGACCGGGAAGCGCGGAAGATCGCGCAGGCCCCGATGGACGCCGAGCGCACCGCGCACGGCACCTTCTTCGCACCGCGCGCCTACGAAATCCCGGCGCTGTCCACTCTGACCCACGAAGTGTTCGGCCCGATCCTGCATGTCATCCGCTGGAAGGGCACCGAGCTGCCGCAGGTGGTGGAGCAGATCAACGCCACCGGTTACGGCCTGACCCTGGGCGTGCACAGCCGCATCAACGATACTGTCGACTACATCCAATCCCACGCCCGCGTCGGCAACTGCTACGTCAACCGCAACCAGATCGGCGCGGTGGTCGGCGTGCAACCATTTGGTGGTGAAGCGATGTCCGGCACCGGCCCCAAAGCGGGCGGCCCGCACTACCTGCTGCGCTTCGCCAGCGAACGCACGCTGAGCATCAACACCACCGCTGCCGGCGGCAATGCGTCACTGCTGACGCTCAGCGAATAGCCGGTATCGGCAACGCCGGGGGGACAGCCTGTGCACCTCCTGCCGCCCGTGCGCGCCCAGACGCATGCGGGCGCCATGCGCGGCGCGCCGGGCGCGGAAACCATACCTGCCGGCCAAAACGGCGATACTGCTTGCACGGGGAACACCCAAGCACCTGCCGGGTAGGTTCAGCCGCGCGTTGCAGCGCGGATGCCGGCGCGATCCGGCCTCTGGAAGGTACTCTTGACACGAATCGACAGGAGTCTGCAATGAACGCAGCAAGCATTGAGCCCACCGCCAACGACCTGCAGGAAACGTTGCAACTTCTGCGCGATGCGCAAACCCGCGACCCCATGCCCACGTGGGACATCCGCGCCCGGCGCCTGCGTGCCCTGGCCGCCATGTTGCACGACCAGCGCGACGCATTCGTCGCGGCGATCAATGCGGACTTCACTTGTCGACCGCGCGAAGAAACCGACCTGCTGGAAATTTTCCCCAGCCTGTCGTCGATTCGCTACGCGCTGCGCCACGGCCGGCGCTGGATGCGCCCCCGGCGGCGGCCGGCTGACTTCGTGTTTCTGCCCGCACAGGTCGAATTGCGTCCCCAGCCATGCGGCGTGGTCGGCATCATCGTGCCATGGAATTACCCGCTGTATCTGGCCGTCGGCCCGCTCGTGGACGCCCTGACTGCGGGTAACCGCGTGATGCTGAAGATGAGTGAATTCACGCCGCACTTTTCCGCGCTGTTTGCCGAGCAGATTGCGCGTTGTTTCCGGGCCGATGAAGTAGTGGTGATCAATGGCGGTGTGGATGTCGCCCAGGCATTTTCCGCACTGGGGTTCGACCACCTGCTGTTCACCGGTTCCACGGCGGTTGGCCGCCACGTGATGCGCGCCGCTGCCGCCAACCTCACCCCCGTGACGCTGGAACTGGGCGGCAAGTCACCCGCGATCATCGGCCCCGGCGCGCGTTTTGACAACGCGGTGGAACGCATCGTGTTCGGCAAGCTGGTCAACGCCGGGCAAACCTGCATCGCGCCGGACTATGTGCTGCTGCCACGGGCCCGGGTCGCGGATTTCATTGCCGGCGCACAGCGTGCGGTGGCGCGCATGTATCCGCAGCTCATGCATGACGGGCAATACGCCAGCATCATTTCCGATCGTCAGTATCAACGCCTGGTGGCTTTGCGCGACGACGCGCGCGCCGCTGGCGCGCAAGTGCACATGCTGGGCAAGGCAACGGACGACGCCACCCAACGCCTGCTGGCGCCGCAACTGTTGACTGCAGTGACCGGCGATATGGCGGTGATGCGTGAGGAAATCTTCGGCCCACTGCTGCCGCTCGTCCCGTACGACACGCTGGACGAAGCGATTGCCTACGTCGGCGCGCGTGAACACCCCTTGTCGCTGTATGTATTCGAACGTGACCGCGCGCTGATTGACGACGTGCTGACACGCACCCATGCCGGCGGCGTCAGCGTCAACGACACGCTGTACCACATCGCCCAGCATGGATTGCCGTTTGGTGGCGTGGGCGCATCCGGCATGGGCGGCTACCACGGCGAAGCCGGGTTCCGCACGTTCTCGCACCTCAAGCCGGTATTTCGCCAGGCGCGTTTCAACACTGCCGGTCTGCTCAACCCGCCGTACGGCGCACGCTTTCACCAGGTGTTGAAATGGCTGCTGCGCCGCGGTTGAGGTTGCTCGCACGCCACGGCACGACGCGCGCAGCACATCCAGAGACAGTTACGAAAAAGCCCCCGGCTTGCGCCGAGGGCGATGTTCACGGCAACCACCAGCGGCGGTGATCAGAACTTGTATTGCGCCGAGAAGCTCAACAGATTGCCGTAATCGTCGAATTCACCCGTGACCGCATCACCGGTTGCACTCCTCGAGTTGCTGATATGGGCAGCGTTCACGAACACGTGTGCGTATGACGCATTGAGTTCGAAATGTTCACTGGCCTTGTAGGTCATCCCGAACGAGAGCAGCTTGCGGGTGGAGTCGGGCACGCGCACGTCGCGGGTAGCGACGTAGGTCGGCGTGAGGTCAAGTGCCACACCCCCGCGCAGCGTCACTTTGTCGCTCATGTAGTAATCCGCACCGACCGCCATGTACCACGTGTTGCGCCAGTTGAAGTCCAGCGCGCTCGGCGGCTGGGCCGGGTTGGCGTAATTCACCGTCAACCGCTTCATCACGCTCCATTCGGTCCAGGCCACGTCGGCGCCTACGCCGAACTTCTCACCTTGATGCCAGTAACTCACGCCCGCTGTGGCTGGCGTGACAAATTTTGCCGTGCCTTCGGTGTGCTGGAACGGCACGCCAGCAGCCAGCAACGGGGCGACCGCCGGATTGGACAACAGAAAGTTGACGCCGGCCGGAATGTCGGTGAAGTTTGCCGTACCCTCGAGGTGGTGAATGATCTGACCGCGATAATCCACCGCGATCTTGTCATTCGGCGTCATCTTCCACAGTGCGCCAGCCTGCCAGCCCCAATCCGTGCTGTCACCGTAAATTCGCGCATGACCATCCGAGCCCGGTGGCAGCAACGTACTGACCGCGCCGATCAATGCGGGCGCCTGCGCCAAGGGAATCGCGCCAGCGGCGACCCCCTGCTGCACCAACCCCAGACCCACGGCGTTGAAGTTGATCGCGTTGGTCAGCTCGGCAATGGTCTTTTCCGCGATGGCACTGACGCCAAGGCTGAATTGGTCGTTGACCTTGAACGATGCGGACAACGTCGCATCCAGCGACTGGAAGCGCGACTTGATCCCGTTGTAGCGGCCGACCCAACCATGGTCGTATTCGGTCTGGAAGCCAAACGGTACGTTGAAACCCAGCCCGACATTGACGCGATCCGAAACCTTGGTGGCAATAAACATCGCCGGCACTGGCAGCGTGGTACCGGCGTCACCGCCGTTGCCACCGCTGATTGGGCGACCCAGGGCGTCGTGTGCCGAGCCCTTGAACTTCGCGCTGAAATTGATCGCCGTGATGTCGGCCTGGAAATACGTACCGTCCAACTCACTCATTGCCGCCGGGTTGCTGGCCACGACCGAAATATCACCACCTGCCGTGGTTGAGCCGGCATGCGCGCGACCCATGCTCTTGGCGCTGCTTTCCTTGAGCTGGAACGCACTGGCGTTGGCCAGACTCGGCAGCACCAGCACGCCGGCAATGGCCGCACTCAAAGCAGCCAGAACGAACGGGCGGGCATTGCCAGCGACGGAACGGAACGACTTGCGCATTAGTGACTCCCGTATCAGGTCGTGCTCGACGTGGTCGAGCAAATGGACTAAAGATTCATACGGGCGTTTGAAGCCCGTTCGCTGCACTTTGCCTGCTCGCCCATGACGTTGCAAGTGGTGACGCAACAAGCCACCGCGCCAACCCGACATCCACGTGGCATCCCCAGCGCACATCCCCGCGGACGCCACCGGGGAGACACGCGCGCCAAACAGCCACCTGCTAATCTCACCTGCGCCCCACCATGTCCCCTCATCCGCCCGAGTTGCAGGACAACCCCATGCAGTGTTTCGTCTATGCCAGTACGCGCAAGCCGGGCAACTATGTGTGGCTGGCGGCGCGGGATGAGTTCAGCGTCGTACCCGAGTCGCTAGCGCGGCTGCTCGGTGAACTACGCTTCGTGCTGGAGGTGCAACTCGACGCTCAGCGCCGACTGCCGCTGGAGGACGCCGAAGTGGTGCTGGGACACCTGCGCGACCAACGCTGGCACCTGCAGCTGCCGCCAGCGGAAACACTGACGACGGCCAGCCAACCGCCGTACGCCGAGCGCACATCTGCCGAGCGCGCGCGGTGAACTGTGGTCGCGGCGCCCCGGTTCGCCCGGCCGCTGCCCAGCGGCACCGGATGGACGGGTTACCCGCGTCGCGCCAGCGCTGCACCACGGGCACCGCTCCCGCGGCAGGCGGCGATCGCCAAGACACCAGCAAACCCGCTTAACACTCGGTTACCCTCTGTGCGGGCAACGATTTCTATACTGTGCCGATGACCCAACCCAAACTGCGTCACTATCGCTCTCCGCTGCAAGCCCTGGCGTGGTTCCTGCCGAGCCTGATCGCGGTTGCCATCGCTGGCGTGGTGACCCATCCGCTGACCCTCATTCCGCTGCTGCTGGCCAATGCGCTGGGCATGGCGGCAAGCTGTCACGTACTGGGTTTCGATCTGGAACCCCGCTTCGGCCGCACCGTACTGCGTCGTGGTGCCACCCACGTGGTGATGTTCACCGCGTACACCGCCGTGGTCTTTGCGCTGGTGGCGTGGCCGATGTTGCAGCTCAGCCAGACCCCGAGCCTGAGCGCAGCGCTCGCGCTGGCAGCTACCTTGTTGCTGGCGCTGGCATTGCTATGGCGGTTGTGGCCGGCATTTGGTCTGGTGTTCGTGTGGGACGACGCCTACCCGGTGCAAGCCGACGGCTCGTGGATTTTCACTGCCGCCGCACGCAGCATGGCGTTTGCTCGCCACCTGGCGCGTGAGGAGCGCTTCTTCACCCACTTCCTGCCGGCCGCGCTGGCGCTGCTGGCACTCGCGTTCGGTGCCATCGCGTTGGCCGGGCTGTACGGCGTATTGCCGCCGGAACCGCGCATCGCCGCGCTGGCACTGTACGGAGCGGTGCTGCTGCCGCTGGGCTGTCTGCTGATCGCCAACCGCACGGTGCACGCACTGCTCGGTGAACGCGGCGATCGCGCGCGTCAACTTCTGCACCCGGACGAGGGTGAACTACCCGCTGTCATCGCAGCGCCCCCGGTCGCGCCAGCGCCCGCTGTCAATGAGCCCACGTCTGGCGCGCCGGAACAGGCACAGGCGCTGCTGACCGCCACCCGCGACGGCGACATCGAGCGCGCGCTGGCACTGGTCGCAGCCGGTGCCGACCCGAATACGGCGGCACCACCCGACGACCGCGATCAGCGGCCGGTCCTGACCCTCGCGGCGCTGCTGCCGGACACCCGCCTGCTACGCGCGCTGATCGCCAAGGGCGCTGACGTGAATCGTGCCAGTGGCGGCATCACCCCGCTGCTCGCCGCCACCCGTGACAGCTGGCACGGACGCGCGGAGGCCGTGCTCACGCTGCTCGCCAACGGGGCTGATCCGCTGCTCACTGACGGCGCGGGCAATACCGCGCTGCACGGCGCGGTGCTCAGCGCCGAACCGGGTGTTGCCGCGATGCTGCTGGACGCGGCGGCGCCGATCAACGCGTTGAACGCGACCGGTGACAGCCCACTCGTGGTCGCCTGTCGCGCGGCCAACTGGACGCTCGCCACCTTCCTGCTCGAACGCGGGGCCAAGCCGGCACTGGCCGACAGCATGCCCGCACTCGTCGCTGCCGCCAGCATTGCCGACGACGATCCTACCGGCGTCAAGCTGCTGCTCAAGCAACGGGCCGCCGTCAACGCCACTGATGCCCAACACCGCAGCGCATTGCTCGCCGCCGCCGCCGAGGGGCACGAGCAAATTGCCCGGGCGCTGTGCGCGGCGAACGCGGATGTCAATCTGGCGGACGCACACGGCAGCACCGCATTGATGGAAGCCGCCCGCGCGGGAGCCGGCGGCATCGTACAAATGCTTGCCGAGGCGCAAGCCGACGCACGCGTGCGTGACCAGCATGGACGTGACGCCCTGCTTCTGGCCTGCCAATCACCGCGGGCAAACGCGGACACCCTGCGCGCCCTGCTGGCACTGGGCGCCGAGCCGAAGGCGCCGGGTCCGGACGGGCGCAGCGCGCTTGATCACGCCACCACCACGGGACGTTGGGATCTGGTGGCCTTGCTCGATCCACAAACGCCACTGCCGGCCAGCTTGAGTACCGACCTGCTGACCGCCGGCACGGACACGCCTGGACATCTGTTGGATGCATTGCGCTTTGGCCACTGGGCCATCGTGTCCACCTTTGCCGAACGCGTGCGGGAATGGCCACAGGCGCAACTTGCCAGGCTGTACCTCGACCTGGCCACGCCCGGCCTGGCGACTGCACGGCGCTGGTTGCTGGAACATGGCCTGGATGCCGAAGCGCGGCTGGCGCCTGCACCGGAAGTCGTCGACGCAACAGTCGCCGTCGCCGCGGACGATCCCGTCGGCAGCGTGACCCCGCCGCCCGCACTGGGCCAGCGCTTGTTCGACGCATTGCTGCAACAACTGCCGGCATCCACCGAAGCCGTGGAAGATCTGCTGCAAGCTGGTGCCAGCCCGGCGGGTGCCGGCTTGCTCGCACTGGCCTTGTCCGGCGTGGACAACGCGGCAGCTGCCGCTGCGCTGCCATTGCGCCTGCTGAAACGCGGCGGCGACCCATTCGGGCCGGACGCCCGCGGGCGCACGCCGCTGCATCTGGCTGCGGTCAATGCACAGGCCACTCTGCTGCAAGCATTGCTGGCCCTTGGCTGCAATCCGAACACCCAGGATCGTGAGGGGCGCACGCCGTTGTTTGCCGCGCTCGAACACGGCACCGCGGCATTGCCTCTGGTGCGCGCCCTGATCGCCCACGGCGCCAACCCCGAAGCCGCCGACACCAACGGCGAAACGCCGCTGGGCCGGGCCCTGGAACACCCGGCACTGGAACGCTGGCTCGACTGGCGCGACTGGTCGCGGCCAAACCGGGCGTTGCGTGCAGATGACCTGCCAGCCGCCGCCGGGGCCGGGGCGCTGGCCAGCGTGCAGCGTTTGCTGGAGCTTGGTTTTGCGGTGGACGCACAGGATGCGCAGGGCGCATCCGGGCTGTTGCGTGCCTGCGGCGGTGGCCACGCCGAGATCGCCGCGTGCCTGCTTGATGCCGGCGCGGACCCCATGCTCGCTGCGCACAGCGGCGTCACCGCGCTGGTGGCGGCGGTCAGTGCGCGCCAGGCGGCACTGGTTGCGCTGCTGCTCGAACACCACGTTGCCGCCGACCAGCGTCTGCCCAACGCGGCCACCGCACTGATGGTGGCCGCGGCACTCGGCTATCCGGAAATCGTCGAGGCGCTCCTCGACGCGGGTGCCGATGCCAACGCCGTTGACGACGCCGGGCGCAATGCGTTGCACGCGGCTGCGCAATTCGGTTTTGAACACAACGACAGCCTGCGTGCGCGACGCCTGTTCGACGTGCTGCTCAAGCACGCCGCAGACATCAACCACGCCGACCGCGAAGGCACGACCCCGCTGCTGCTGCTGCTCGGTGCGCACATGCATCCCGGCAGCACGTGCGACGCCACGCATATTGGCGCACTGGTGCCGCCGCTGCTGGATGCCGGTGCGCAGCCGCGACACGCGGATCTGCGCGGCGTGACCGCACTGCACGCTTGCGCGATGCATGCGCTGCTGGCGCCCGCGCGCATCCTGCTGGCCCGCGGTGCCGAACGCGAGGCGCCGGACGCGTTTGGTCGCACCGCGGCAGATGTCGCCCGCCAGCTCGGCTACATCGACGTGGCGCATGAGCTGGCCGTCCGCAGCAGCACGATTCCCAGTGTGCGGCAAACGTTGCGCCACCCGGCGCAACCCGACGAGTAGCGGCGTACCGGAGTTGGACCGGCGCGCACCAACCGTGCAGCTGGCTCACAGCTCGCCCGGATGCACCTCACCGTGCTCGCGCGCACGCTCGGCCCGCGGCGCCGCATCGGCCTCGAACAACGCCTGCAGATCAGTCAGCGCGTCGCGCGTGCTTTGCGCCAATCGCACCTTGTCGTCATACAACAACGACTGTTTGTTCAGCAGGTCCTCGTCGTAACGGCGGAAGCGCTCCACGCGATCGGCCGCAAACTCGGCGGACAAGCCGAGCGCCTGCAGCGTCATGCGCGTCATCTTCAAGCTGGAGTGATAGGTCTCGCGTACCGGTTCGTCGATACCCAGATCCTTCAGTCGATACACGTGCTGGCGATTGCGCGCACGCGCGACGATTTTCAGATGCGGATACTGCCGGCGCACCAGGCGGGCAATGCGCAGGTTGTTTTCCGGATCGTCCGTGGCCAGCACAAATACGTCGGCCGAGCCGGCCTGCGCGGCGCGCAACAATTCCGGTCGCGCCGGATCGCCGAAGAACAAGTCCACTACCCCCAGCGCACGCGACACATCAACCTGCTGCGCCGAATGCTCCAGCGCCACGAACGGTATGCCCTGCGCATGCAGCACGCGTCCCACGATCTGCCCGACGCGGCCGAAACCGGCAATGATCACGCGCGGCGGACCGGTGTTGATGGCGTCAAATTCGCGCCCCGGGATTTTCGCACTCACCCGCAACATGCGCGCGGCCAGCACCACCAGCAACGGCGTCAGCGCCATCGTCAGGATGATTGCCAACACCAATGCATCGCGCTGCGCGGCACCGATCAACTGGTGCTCGGCGGCCTGGCGCAATACCACGAAGGCAAATTCGCCACCGCACGCCAGCAGCACCATCAGCCGCAGCGTGTCAGCCCGCGTGAGGCCGGCCAGCAGGCGTCCGAGTGGCCACAGCAAAATTCCCTTCAGCAGCAACAGACCCAGCACCAGAGCGCCGATCAGCAACGGCTGTCGCCACAGCAGCGCAAGATCCATCGACATGCCGACGCTGATGAAAAACAGCCCGAGCAGCAAGCCTTTGAACGGCTCGATGTGCGATTCCATTTCATGCCGATATTCCGAATCGGCCAGCAGCACGCCAGCCAGAAACGCGCCCAGCGTCGCCGAGATGCCGGTCAGCTCCATCAACCATGCGGTCCCCATCACCACCAGCAGCGCCGTGGCCGTCGACACCTCCACCGAATCGGCGCGGGCGACAAACCGGAATACCGGACGCAGCAGGTAGCGCCCGCCCACGACGACAGTGACGATCATCGCCACCGTGCGCAATACCGCCAGCGGATCGATGCCGTGCACGGTGGATAACGGTGCCAGCAACGGTACCGCGGCGATCAGCGGAATGGCCGCCAGATCCTGAAACAACAGTACCGAGAACACTTCGCGCCCGTAGGCCGAGCCGGCTTCCTTGCGCTCGGCCAGCACCTGCAGGCCAAACGCCGTGGACGACAGCGCCAGGCTGCCGCCGACGATCAGCGCGGCACTGCCGGACAAGCCGAACAGCACATAGCCGATTGACCCGATCGCCAGGCTGGCACTGGCCACCTGCAAGAAGCCGGTGCCAAACACCGAGCGGCGCATGACCCACAAACGCTGTGGCGACAACTCCAGTCCGATCACAAACAGCATCAGCACGATGCCGAACTCGGAAATCGTCGCTACCCCCTCGGTATCACTGATCAGCCCCAGCGCCGGCGGCCCGATGACCACGCCCGCCAGCAGATAGCCAAATACCGATCCAAGCCGGAAGCGCTTGCTCAACGGCACGGCGATCACCGTGGCCAACAGAAACACCACCGCCGTCTGCAGGAACTGATGGCCTTCCACGTGCGCGCAACTCCAGGGCGGGACTCGACGATTATTCCACGCGCCACGCGCGCGTGCGGTGGACTTAGCTCACACAAGGTGGGTACTGCCCGCGGACCCACGTACAATGCACGCCGCCGGGCACCACCCGCGCGTCACATGCTGGCAATGGCGCCACGGAGGGTACAGAGCGCGCAGCAAAAAACCACCAGGTTTCCGGCCACAAAAACGTAGCGCCCATGTGGCCGCGCTGAGCGGCACCATGCGCGTCGTCCCATGGTTCGCCATGGCTGGCGCCGCGTGCGCTCGCCGCGCACGGATGGTTACCTTGACGCAGTCCGCCTGCAGTCGGTGATGCACGCCATATTGACCGCAGCGACCCCAACCGCTGCAAGCGTCACATGCGCCGCTTGCAGGGTATCAGACTCATGACTTGCGGCCCGCTGCTCCCAGGCGGACGCCCTCGCGCGGCGGACGAGTCGCCCGTCCGCTGCGGGAGTTACCGCGAATTCCCCTACTGTTTGGCCTGTGGCTGCAAACCACGATTTTCCAGCATCGGTTCGATCTCGGGCGCATGCCCGCGCCAGGCCTTGTACATGGTGGCCAGATCCTCCGTGTTGCCGCGGGAGAGCACCATGGCACGGAAGCGGTCGCCGTTGGCTCGGGTCAGGCCACCGTGTTCCTTGAACCACTGGAAGCCATCGTCCGCCAGCATTTGCGTCCACAGGTAGGCGTAATACCCGGCGGCATACCCATTGCCCCAGATATGCTGAAAATAGCTGGAGCGGTAACGCGGCGGCACGTAGCCGAGGTCGACGCCATCCTTCTTCAGCGCGGCAGCTTCGAACGCGTCTGCATCCTGCAATGGCGCATCGGCGCCAAGCATGTGCCAGTTCATGTCCAGCATGGCGGCGGCGACCAGCTCGGTCATGCTGTAGCCCTTGTTGAACATGCGCGACCTGCGCATCTTGTCGACCAGCGCCTGGGGCATCGGTGCGCCGGTCTGGTAGTGCTTTGCATAGTGCGCGAACACCCGCGGGTTGGTCGCCCAGTGTTCGTTGAACTGCGACGGAAACTCGACGAAATCGCGCGCGGTATTGGCTCCGGACAGCGACGGGTACTGCGAGTTGGCAAGCATGCCGTGTAGCGCATGGCCAAACTCGTGGAACATCGTGATGACATCATCGAACGAGAGCAGCGCCGGCTGCCCGGCGACTGGCTTGGTGAAGTTGGCGACGTTGTAGACCACCGGTTTGGTACCGAGCAACTTCGATTGGTCGACGAAGTTGCTCATCCACGCGCCGCCGCCCTTGTTGTCGCGCTTGAAGTAGTCGCAATAAAACAGCGCCAATGAGCTGCCGTCCTGGTCGAACACTTCGAACACCCGTACGTCGGGCTGGTACACCGGAAGGTCGTGGCGCTCCTTGAAGGTCAGCCCATACAGCTGATTGGCGGCGTAGAACACGCCGTTTTGCAGCACATTGTTCAACTCGAAATATGGCTTGATCTGGTTTTCGTCCAGATCGTACGTGGCCTTGCGCACCTGCTCGGCGTAATACTCCCAGTCCCACGGCTGCAGCTTGAAATCACCGTGCTGCCGATCGATCACCGCCTGGATGTCGGCCGCTTCGGCGCGTGCCCGGTCGGTGGCGGGCGTGACCAGCTGGTGCATGAAGTTCGACGCCGTAACCGGCGTCTTCGCCATCTGGTCTTCCAGCTTCCACGCCGCGTAATTCGGGAAGCCAAGCAACTTTGCCTGCTCGGCGCGAATTTCCGCGAGCCGCTCGATGGTCTTGCGCGTGTCGTTGGCGTCGTTGTGCTCGGCCCGGGTCCATGACGCCGTGAACAAGGCCTGGCGCGTAGCGCGGTCGCTGAGCGACTGCAATTGCGGCTGCTGCGTGGTGTTCTGCAGCGGCAACACCCACTTGCCGGTCAGCCCGCGATCCTTCGCCGCCTGCGCGGCGGAAGCAATTTCACCGGCGGACAAACCGGCGAGCTTCGCCTGGTCGTCCACCACCAGCGCGCCGACCTTGGTCGCGGCCAGCAACTTGTTGGTGAATTGCGTGCTGAGCGTGGACTCCTCCTTGTTCAACGTTTTCAGGCGCGCCTTGTCCGCTACGGAAAGCCTGGCACCGGCATGCACGAAGTTCCGGTAGGTCACTTCGACCAGCCGCAACGATTCGGGATCCAGCTTGAGGGTGGCACGCTCGGCATACACTTTCTGCACGCGCGCAAACAGCTGGCTATTGAGGTAAATCGCGTCCTTGTGCGCGGCCAGCAGCGGCGCTTCGGTCTCCTGCACCTTCTGCAGCATGGGGTTGGTGTTGGCCGCGGTGATGGCGTCAAACGTATGCGTGGCGCGGGTCAGCATCGCGCCGGATCTTTCCATCGCGACAAAGGTGTTGGCAAACGTCGCCGGTGCAGGGTTGTTGGCGATCTGCTCGATTTCCGCCAGATGCTGGCGCATGCCCTCTTCAATCGCGGGTTGGTAATCGGCATCCTTGATCCTGTCGAACGGTGGTGCCTGGAACGGCAGGGTGCTGGCAGCGAAAAACGGGTTATGGGTCATGGCGGTGGTGGCGTGCACAGAGGCAGCGGTAGTGGCAGGCGGTGGCGCACTCAGCGCGGCTTGCGCGCAGGCGAAAAGGACAAATGCAGTAGCTACCGCAAGCATGCGCAGACGAAGCATCGGGTTTCCCCCAGTGGCGGATCGGTGGATATAGTTGCAGTGCAGGTTGTCGACTGTAACGACTTGCTTTGCATTTTTCCAAACGCCGGGACCGTCAGCGTCATCACACAATCCAGCCTACGCCGCACGCACATCCCGCAGTGTCCACGCCGCACCAATCAACAGGTGCAATCGGTGGCGTACGACACGCATCGGCAGATCCGTAACCAGTTCCACGTCGGTGTGCAGATCGGCAACGCTGGCAGTCACACTGGCGGACGGGTCGACCGCGGCCAGGCTGTCATCCACGCTGTCCGGATCGGGCTGCGCCGCCCGCCAGCGGACAAACAATGCATCCGTGCGCAGTGCCGAGCCCAGTGCGTCGGCAAAATCATTTGGTCCGGCACCAGCGTAGGCAAAACGCGCATCGGCACCGCGCGCATGCGCAAGATCGGCGATGGACAGGTAATAGCGGTTGCGTGCCATGTTGCCTCCGGGCAGAAAGTTCGCCGCCAGACGCGGAATGGCGTCATTGCAACACAGGCGATGTGAAGTTCAGCCCCGGGTCGTCAACACATGGAGCGGCAGCCCGCTCGCGTTCACGCTG